>NZ_JBFRHF010000037.1:0-54508 GCF_052115705.1 Inquilinus sp. 2KB_23
GCCCACTGCCGCCCAGCCCGCCGCCGCCGCCCAGCACCTGGCTGAGGATGCCGCCGATGTCGAGGCCTCCCGCGGCCCCGCCGCCGGCGGCGGGCCGGCCGAGGCCGCCCTGCGTCAACGCACCCAAGAGCTTGTCGAGATTCATGGTCTCTCTCCCTCGGTTCGCCGTGACGGCCGCGTCATCGCCAGGTGGGCCGCCGCATTGTCATGCCGGCCGCGGGTGCGGCTCTCAGTGATCTTGACGGAACGGGAGGTGTTCGGCGAGGTCTTCGATGCCGGCCTCGACCGCCCGGGCCTCGCGCACCAGGAAATCGGCCACGGCGCGGCGGAAGCCGGGGTCGCGGATCCAATGGGCGCTGTAGGTGCGCACCGGGCGGTAGCCGCGCATCACCTTGTGCTCGCCCTGGGCCCCGGCCTCGACCCGCTTCAGCCCGCGGGCGATGGCGAAGTCGATCGCCTGGTAATAGCAGGTCTCGAAATGCAGGAAGGGGTAGTCGCGGCCGTCGCTGCCCCAGTTGCGGCCGTACAGCGTGTCGGTGCCGATCAGGTTCAGCGCGCCGGCGATCCAGCGTCCGTCCCGCTCCGCCATGACCAGGGCGATGCGGTCGGCCATGGTCTCGCCGATCCGGGCGAAGAACTCCCGGGTCAGGTACGGGTCGCCCCATTTCCGGTCGCTGGTGTTGATGTAGAAGCGGAAGAAGGCGTCCCAGTGCCGGGGCTTCAGGTCGTCGCCGGTCAGCACGGTCAGGCGGATGTCGCCGTTGACCGCGCGCTGCCGCTCCTTGCGGATGTCCTTGCGCCGGCGGCTGTTCAGCGTCGCCAGGAAATCGTCGAAGCAGGCGTAGCCGTCATTGTCCCAATGGTACTGCTCGCCGATCCGCTGCAGCCAGCCGGCCCCGCCGAAGCGCGACCAGTCGGCCTCGGTCGGGAAGGTGACGTGCAGCGACGACACCTTGTGCGCCAGCGCCGCCTGCTCCAGCGCCCGGATCAGCAGGTCGGCAGTGCCGGAGGGCGCGCCGGGGCGGGTCAGCAGCCGCGGGCCGGTCACCGGCGTGAACGGCACCGCCGATTGCAGCTTGGGATAGTATTCGCCGCCGGCCTGCTCATAGGCCCGGGCCCAGCTGTGGTCGAACACGTATTCGCCCTGGGAATGGCCCTTGAGGTACAGCGGCACGGCGCCCAGCAGCCTGCCGTCCGGCTCCTCCAGCACCAAATGCTGCGGCAGCCAGCCGGTCTCGGCCGAGACCGACCCGCTCTGCTCCAGCGCCAGCAGGAAGGCGTGGGACAGGAACGGGTTGTCCGGCCCGGCGCAGGCATCCCAGGCGGCGGCGTCGATCGCCGAGATGTCGGCGACGAGCTTGAGACTTGCCTCGGGCGTACCGTCGGGCATGGATCGCTCTCTCGCATGTGCGAAAGCCTTAATCTGGTCCCAATGGTTTTGTCGGGCAAGTGCCAGACGGCATCACGGTCTTCCGCCTGGCCCATCCCTCTTCGTCATTGCGAGGAGGCGAAGCCGACGAATCCATCCATGGCGCCGCCTGGCATGGATTGCTTCGCTGCGCTCGCAATGACGTCGTGGGGGATTCCCTACCCTGCCGCGGCGTCCGTCTCCTCCACCACCTGCTCGATGGCGCCGAAGATGGAATGGCCCTGCGCGTCCTTCATCTCGATGCGGACGGTGTCGCCGAAGCGCAGGAACGAGGTCTTCGGCGCACCGGACAGGATGGTCTCGACCATGCGCAGCTCGGCCAGGCAGGAATAGCCGACGCCGCCCACTGCGATCGCCCGGCCGGGGCCGCCATCCGCGCCGCGGTTCGAGACGGTGCCGGAGCCGATGATGGTGCCGGCGCCGAGCGGCCGGGTCTTCGCGGCATGGGCGACCAGGGTCGGGAAGTCGAAGGTCATGTCGGTCCCGGCATCGGCCAGGCCGAAAGGGGCGCCGTTCAGCTCGACCGACAGCGGCCGGTGCAGGCGGCCGCCGTCCCAGGCGTCGGCCAGCTCGTCCGGCGTCACCGCCACCGGAGAGAAGGCCGAGGACGGCTTGGACTGGAAGAAGCCGAAGCCCTTGGCCAGCTCCGCCGGGATCAGGTTGCGCAAGGACACGTCGTTGACCAGCATGACCAAGCGGATGGCCTTGCCCGCCGCCTCGACATCGACGCCCATCGGCACGTCGCCGGTGATCACCGCGACCTCGCCCTCCAGGTCGATGCCCCAGGTCTCGCTGGCCATCCGGATCGGCGCGCGCGGCGGCAGGAAGCTGTCGGACCCGCCCTGGTACATCAGCGGGTCGGTCCAGAAGCTCTCCGGCATCTCGGCGCCGCGCGCCTTCCGCACCAGCGCGACATGGTTCACATAGGCCGACCCGTCCGCCCATTGGTAGGCGCGGGGCAGGGGCGACAGCGCCTGGTGCTCGCGGAAGCGCTCGCTCGGCACGGCGCCGAGCTCGAGGTCGTAGGCCAGCGCCTCCAGCCGCGGCCGCAGCAGGTCCCAGTCGTCGAGGGCGCGCTGCAACGTCGGCGCGATCCCCCCGGCCACGGTGTACCGGGTCAGGTCGCGCGACACGAGCACGAGACGTCCGTCCCGCGATCCGTCCCTCAGGCTGGCGAGCTTCATCGGCCGGTATCCTCCCGATTGGTCTTGTCGAACCGCTTCTCCAGCCCACTCCAGCAGGCCGTGTAATCATCCTGCAACGTCGGAAGCTCCGCTGCATAGCGTGTCAGCTGTTGCGGGAAGCGGGTTTCGAACATGAAGGCCATGGTGCCGGTCAGCTTCACCGGCTTCAGCTCGGCGGTGCTGGCCTTGGCGAAGGCGTCGGCGTCGGGGCCGTGCGGCAGCATGCAGTTGTGCAGGCTCATGCCGCCGGGCAGGAAGCCCTCCTCCTTGGCGTCGTAGCGGCCGTAGATCAGGCCCATGAACTCCGACATGATGTTCATGTGGTACCAGGGCGGCCGGAACGAATGCTCGGCCACCAGCCAGCGCTCGGGGAAGATCACGAAATCGACATTGGCGGTGCCGGCCTCGCCCGTCGGCGCGGTCAGCACGGTGAAGATCGACGGGTCGGGGTGGTCGAAGCCGATGGCCCCGACCGGCGAGAAGGTGCGCAAATCGTATTTCCAGGGCGCGTAGTTGCCGTGCCAGGCGACGACGTCGAACGGGGAATGGCCGATCTCGCTCTCATGGAAGCCGCCGCACCATTTGACCACCACGCGGTGCGGCGTGTCCTTCTCCTCATAGGCCGCGACCGGGGTCTTGAAGTCGCGCGGATTGGCCAGGCAGTTGGCGCCGATCGGGCCGCGGTCGGGCAGGGTGAACTTGGCGCCGTAATTCTCGCAGACATAGCCGCGGGCCGGGCCGTCGACCAGCTCGACCTTGAACTTCAGGCCGCGCGGGATCACCGCGATCTCGGCCGGGGCGATCTCGATCACGCCGAGCTCGGTGACCAGGCGCAGCGCCCCCTGCTCCGGCACGATCAGCAGCTCGCCATCGGCGTTGTAGAAGGCCTCGGCCCCCATCGACTCGGTGACGGTGTAGATGTGCGCGGCCATGCCCGCCTGGGTGAACACGTCGCCCGCCGTGGTCATGGTGCGCAGGCCGGTCAGGAAGGTGAGTCTCTCGTCCGGGATCGGCGTCGGGTCCCAGCGCAGCTGGCCCAGCGGCCGGCCGTGGCGGACGACATGCGGCGCCGTCTTCCAGCCCGGCAGCTCGATCTCGCGGAAGCGCCCGACATGCCGGACCGAGGGGCGCATCCGGTACAGCCAGGACCGCTCGTTGGTGCCGCGCGGCGCGGTGAAGGGCGACCCGGACAGCTGCTCGGCATAGAGGCCGTAGGCGCAGCGCTGCGGCGAGTTCTGGCCCTGCGGCAGCGCGCCCTCCAGCGCCTCGGTCTCGAAGTCGTTGCCGAAGCCCGGCATGTAGCGAAGCGTCATCGCATCCTCCCGACCGGCCGGCGCCTCGCGATTCCGGGGCCCCGTCACTCCATGTTGCCGGAATGATCGTTTCATTTGAAACGAATTTCAACGTGAATCGATGATCACCATAGACCGGCGACACCGTCTGCGCTGTCCTGACATCGGCGACAGACGGGCACGGTCCGGAGTCGAGGGAGCGGCCATGGCCCGATACGCGCATCAGCCTTTCGCGGCATCCACCCCGCCGGAGCTGGCCGGCGGCGGCCGGGCGCGCTATCCCGTGGCCATCGTCGGCGCCGGGCCGGTCGGGCTGGCGGCGGCGATCGACCTGGCGCTGCGCGGCGTGCCCAGCGTGGTGCTGGACGACAACGACGTGGTCTCGGTCGGCTCGCGCGCCATCTGCTGGGCCAAGCGCAGTCTGGAGATCTTCGACCGGCTCGGCGTCGGCCGGCGCATGGTGGCCAAGGGCGTGACCTGGCAGGTCGGCCGGCTGTTCCACCGCGACCGCGAGCTCTATGCCTTCGACCTGCTGCCCGAGCCCGGCCACCGGATGCCGGCCTTCATCAACCTGCAGCAGTATTACGTCGAGCAATACCTGGCGGAGCGCTGCGCCGACTTCCCGGACCTGATCGACCTGCGCTGGAAGAACCGGGTGGTCGGGGTGGCGCGGGCCGAAGACGGCGTGCGCGCCCGAGTCGAGACGCCGGCCGGCAGCTACGACCTGTCAGCGGACTACCTGCTGGCCTGCGACGGCGCCCGGTCGGCAGTGCGCGACCTGCTGGGCCTCGACTTCGCCGGGCGGGGCTTCGAGGAGCGCTTCCTGATCGCCGATGTCGAGATGAAGGCCGATTTCCCCTCCGAGCGCTGGTTCTGGTTCGAGCCGCCCTTCCACGCCGGCCAGTCGGCGCTGCTGCACAAGCAGCCGGACGACATCCACCGCATCGACCTGCAACTCGGCCCCGACGCCGATCCGGAGGAGGAGCGCAAGCCGGAGCGGGTGATCCCGCGCATCCGGGCGATGGTCGGCGACCGGCCGTTCGAGCTCGACTGGGTGTCGGTCTACAGCTTCCAGTGCCGCCGGCTGGAGCGGTTCCGCCATGGCCGGGTGATCTTCCTGGGCGACGCGGCGCATGTGGTGTCGCCCTTCGGCGCCCGCGGCGGCAATGGCGGCATCCAGGACGCCGACAACCTGGCCTGGAAGCTGGCGCTGGTGCTGCAGGGCGAGGCGCCGGCGGCGCTGCTGGACAGCTATGACGAGGAGCGCATCCGCGCGGCCGACGAGAACATCCTCAACTCCGCCCGCGCCACCGCCTTCATGACCCCGAAGAGCGAGATGGAGCGGGTGTTCCGCGCGGCGGTGCTGGATCTCGCGGCCGACCACGACTTCGCCCGCCGGCTGGTCAATTCCGGCCGGCTGTCGCGGCCCTGCGCCCTGACCGGGCTGTCGCTGCAGAGCCCGGCCCCGGCGGCGCCCGGGCTGCTGGCGCCGGGAGTGGCGTGCCCGGACGCGAGGCTGGCCGACGACACCGGGGCCGCGACCTTCCTGCTGGACCATCTCGGCGACGGCTTCGTGCTGCTGGCCGTCGGTGCCGTCGTGGTCCCCGGGGAGGCCGGGCTGCCGGTGCTGCGCGTCGGCGCCGGCGGCTTCGGCGACCCCGAAGGCGACGCCGCCGCCCGCTACGGCGAGGCGCTGTACCTGATCCGGCCGGACCAGCATGTCGCGGCCCGGCTGACCGGCGCTTCGGTGGAAGACCTGCGCGCGGCGCTGGCGCGGGCGAGGGGAGAGAGGCTATGACCGGACGGGATTTCGGCCGCGACCGGCTGGCGGGGCGCGGCGACGATGTCTACGAGGCGCTGATGCGGGCGCATGACGGTCTGGATGCTGCCGAAAGCGCGCGGCTCAACGCGCGGCTGGTGCTGATCCTGGCCAATCTGGCGGGGGATCCGGACGGGGTGATCGAGGCCATCGGCCATGCCGCGCGGAACCGGGAAACGGGGGGAGAGCGATGACGGTGCAGTCCGGGGCGCAGCTGCGGTCGGGGTCCGACCGATCGCAGATCCCCGCCATCGGCAGCCTGAACTGGCGGGTGATCGTCCTGGCCAGCCTCGGCGCCGGGCTGGAGTTCTACGACTTCATCATCTACGGCATCTTCGCCCAGTACATCGCCGCCGCCTTCTTCCCGGCGCAGGACCCGCTGGTCGCGCTGATCAGCGTGTTCGCGATCTACGCCGTCGGCTACCTCTCGCGCCCGCTCGGCGGGCTGGTGTTCAGCCATATCGGCGACCGCCGCGGCCGCCGGCTGTCCTTCATGGCGTCGCTGCTGATCATGACCGGCGCGACGCTGGCGATGGCGGTGACCCCGGGCTATGCCGCGCTCGGCATCGCCGCGCCGATCCTGTTCACGGCGCTGCGCTTCATCCAGGGCTTCGCGGTCGGCGGCGAGATGCCCGGCGCCATCACCTATGTCGCCGAGATGGCACCGCGGCGGGCCGGCCTCGCCTGCGGCATCGTCGTGTTCTTCGTCAACACCGGCGTCTTCCTCGGCACCTCGGTCAGCGTGGCGCTGCACGAGGTGCTGTCGCCGGCCGCGATGGGCGACTATGGCTGGCGGATCGCCTTCGCCGTCGGCGGCCTGCTCGGCGTCGTCAGCCTCCTGCTGCGCCGGGCGCTGCAGGAAAGCCCCGCCTTCAGGGCCATGGCCAAGGCCCCGGCGCGGATCCCGGCGCTGGAGATCTTCCGGCGCTTCCCCGGGGCGCTGATCGTCGGCATCAGCGTCGGCGCCGTGGTCCAGACCTACAACAGCCTGGTCTTCGTGGCGCTGGCACCATACCTGTCGACCGCGCTGGGCTACGACCCGACCACGGTGGCGGTCGCCATCAACCTCGCGGTCGGGCTGCTGTCGATCGGCATCCTGGTGATCGGCTTCGTCAGCGACAGCTTTCCCCGCCGCCACCTGCACCGCTTCGGCGCCTTCGCCATCGCGCTCGGCGCCTATCCCGCCTACCAGGCAATGGTCGGGCACAGCGTCAACATCACCCTGCTGATCGCCGCGATCGGGCTGGTCGGGATCTTCGCCAACGGCACCTTCGCCGCCCTGCTGGCCGATTTGTTCCCGACCGAGGTGCGGTTCAGCGGCGTCGCCCTGGCCTACAACATCACCGCGGCGGTGTTCGGCGGCTTCACCGCCCTGATCACCGCCTGGCTGCTCGCGATCACCGGCGACAAGGCCGCGCCCGGCATCTTCCTGGCGGTGGTCGCGGCCCTCAGCGTCGTGGTCGGGCTGGGCCACCGGCACTATGCCGAGCGGGCCGCCCGGATCGGCTAGCCCTCGGCGGCAAACTCACGCGCGGCGGTGGCCGCTGACCTCGGTGCCGGCGTCGCGGCGCAGCGGCAAATAGTCCAGCAGCGACAGCGCCGCCAGCACGCCCAGCAGGGCGAAGGCGGTCTGGTACTCGGCGATGACCGACCCGACGCCCAGCGCCCCGGCCAGCCGCAGCGCGATCGCCCCCAACGCCACGCCCAGCCCCATCGAGATCTGCTGGGTCACGCTGAACAGGGTGTTGGCCGCGCTCATCTCCGGCTTGGGCACGTCGACGAAGGCCAGGGTGTTCAGGCTGGTGAACTGCATCGACCGGGCGGCGCCGCTGACCACCAGCAGCACCGCGACCAGCGCCGTCGGCGTGTCCGGCGTCAGCAGGGCGCAGGCGAACAGCGTCGCCGCCAGCAGCGCGCCGTTGGCCAGGAGCGCGGTGCGGAAGCCGAAGCTGCGCAGCACCCAGCTGGTCATCGGCTTCATGCCGAGATTGCCGGCGAACAGCGCCAGCACCAGCAGGCCGGAATGCACCGGGTCCAGCCCGAAGCCGAGCTGGAACATCAGCGGCAGCAGGAAGGGCACGGCGCTGACCACCGCGCGGAACAGCGACCCGCCGCGCACGGTGACGCGGTAGGTGTGGATCGCCATCGCCGCCAGCCCGACCAGCGGATGGGCGTGGCGGCGGGCATGGCGCACCGCCCAGGCCCCCAGCAGCACCGCGGCGGCCAGCAACGCGGCGACCCTCGCCCAGGGGATCTCCTGGTGCCCGATCAGGTCCAGCCCGTACATCAGGGCCAGGCAGGCGAAGCCGGTCAGGGCGAAGCCCAGCCAGTCGAACGGCCGGCGGTCGTCGCTGCGGTCGTTGGGAATCAGCCGCAGCGCCAGCACCAGGGCGATGGCGCCCAGCGGCAGGTTGAGCAGGAAGATCCAGCGCCACGACGCGATGCTGGTGATCAGCCCGCCGACCGGCGGCCCCAGCACCGGGGCGGCCAGCGCCGGCCAGGTGATGTACGCGATCGACCGCATCAAATCCTGCTTGGCGGTGTTGCGCAGCACCACCAGCCGGCCGACCGGCACCATCATGGCGCCGCCGACGCCCTGCAGGATGCGCGCGGCGGTGAAGCTCCACAGGCTGTCGCTGGCGGCGCACAGGGCCGAGGCCAAAGTGAACACCGCGATCGCGGTGGTGAACACCGACCGGGCGCCGAACCGGTCGGCGACCCAGCCGCTGGCCGGGATGAACACGGCGAGGGTGAGGAGATAGGCCGACAGCCCGACATTCAGGTCGATCGCCCGGACGCCGAAGGACGCCGCCATGTCGGGCAGCGCCGTGACGATCACGGTGGCGTCCAGGTTCTCCATGAAGAAGGCGCCGGCGACCAGGAGCGCGATCAGCACGGGTTGGCGCGAGGACAGGGTCATGGGGCGGCCGGATCGTGGGGAGGGCCCGCGCGGTGGCGGGCAGCTTGGTCCCCGATAGCACGATCCCGCCGGCCGGTCCCATGCCCAGACGGCGGGGAAGGGGCGCTAACCGGCGGCGGTCTGCCGGGCGGAATCGTCGACCGAAGTCAGCACGCTCTTGACCACGAAGATCTGGCCCAGCTTGCGCGCCACCGCTTCCCATTCCGGGCAGGCGTCGCGGCGGATGGCGATGGTCACCCGCATCTCGTCGCCCTGGCGTTCGGCCAGGACATGGTCGGGCACGATATCGCGCAGGCAGAAATGTTCGAGCAGGCGGGGCAGCAGGTTGGTGTCGGCCATGCCGACCACATGAAAGACGACCTGCGCATCATCGCTGGTCATGGTCATCGTCTTCTCCCGGGGATCGCGAAACAGCACACGGACGAGACCCCGGGGGAGCCGGTGAAGACCGGCCCGGGGCCTAGTGGCTAATTCGCAGGGAGGACGTGGTGACCATTCGCCATGGTTATCCGCTCCCGGCGCGCTTGGCAAGCGCCGACGCGATCTACCGGCAGAGCCCGGATTCTTGATTTTCCCCCGGGAAGGCGCTATGTATATCCCAACTGGATATACAAGATGCCGAGGCCGGCCATGACTCGCACGACGCTGTTCACCAGCAACCGCAGCCAGGCCGTGCGCCTGCCCAAGGCGGTCGCGTTTCCCGACGGGACGCATCAGGTCGAGATCATCAAGATCGGCGACAGCCGGCTGATCACGCCGGCCGGCAAGCGCTGGGACGATTTCTTCCTGCATGGGCCCCGCGCATCGGACGACTTCATGGAGGAGCGCAGCCAGCCGCCGGCCGAGGATCGCGAGCCGCTGTGATGCTGCGCTACATGCTCGACACCAACATCTGCATCTACGTGATCAGGAACCAGCCGCCCGGCCTGCGCGAGCGGTTCAACCAGCTGGCCGAGCAGCTCTGCATCTCCAGCATCACCCTGGCGGAGCTGCATTACGGGGCGGAGAAGTCGGCGCGCCGGCCGGAAAACCTCCGGGCGATCGAGAGCTTCGCGGCGCGTCTCGACATCCTGCCCTTCTCGCCCGCCGCGGCCGCCCATTATGGGCAGGTCCGGGCCAGCCTCGAGCGGGCGGGCCGCCCGTCCGGCGCGCATGACATGCTGATCGGCGCCCACGCCCGCAGCGAGGCGCTGACCCTCGTCACCAACAATGTCCGCGAGTTCGACCGGATTCCCGGGCTGCAGGTCGAGAACTGGGTGCAGGCATAGGCGGCCCTGGTCACCTACACCCTCACCTTGCTGCATAGGAACTATGTCCGAAGTTTTCGGGCGCGTCGGTTGACTCCCGGGGTTACCCCTTTATGAACTGTTGCCCGGCGGAATCAGCGCCGCCGGCCCTCGGCCGGACGACACCGGACGGGGGGAGGCGAGGCGAATGGCGGATCAGGGCCGGATGGGGCGCGGCCTCGTCCTCGCGGCCGCCATCGCGGTCGGGCTGGTCGGGGCGGGGCTGATCGGGGCCGGGCCGGCGGCGGCGCAGATCCCGGCGCAGCCCGAGGCCGGCAGCTTCCGGATGGGGATCGAGCCCTGGCTGGGCTACGGCCTGTGGCATGTGGCGGCGGCCAAGGGGCTGTTCCGGGCGCAGGGCCTGACGGATGTCGAGATCGTCAACTTCACCCAGGACAAGGACATCAACGCCGCCCTGGTCAGCGGTCGGCTGGACGGCGCCAACGTCGCCACCCATACCGCGCTGGTGCTGGCGGCGGCCGGGCTGCGGATCCGGATCGTCGCGCTGCTCGACGTCAGCATGACCGCCGACGCCATCATCGCCGGGCCGGGCATCGCGCATGTTTCCGACCTCAAGGGCAAGGCGGTGGCGTATGAGCCGGGCAGCACCAGCCAGATCCTGCTCAGCTACGCCCTGTCGCAGAACGGGATGACCCTGGCCGACATCACCTCGATGCCGATGCCGGCCCTGGATTCCGCGGCCGCGGTCACCACCCTGCAGGTGCCGGCGGGGGTGAGCTACGAACCCTATCTGTCCCTGGCGCGGATCGTGGATCCGACGGTCCGGCTGCTGTACACGGCGGCGGAGGATCCGGGCCTGATCTCCGACGTCTTCGTGGTGCGCGAGGAGGTGCTGGCCAGCCGGCCGGGCCAGGTCGCAGCGCTGCTGCGCGTGTGGCAGGCGGCGCATGACGACTACGAGAAGGACAGGATTGGCGGCCGCGCCATCATCGCCAAGGCGGTGGGCGCGGCGCCGGAGCAGCTGTCGGCCGCCTTCGACGGCGTGATCTTCAGCTCGCTGGCCGACAACCGGCGGGAGCTGACCGGCGCCTTCACCGAGCATGTCATCGCCGATGTGAAGAAGGCGGCCCGGGCGGCCGGGGTGCTGCATGGCGATGTCGACGCCGCCGGGCTGATCGACCCCCGCTTCGTCGCCGCCACCCGCTGACACCTGCCCGGCTTCGCGATCCGGTCAGTGGCGGGTGACGCTGGTATCGAAGGTCTCGACCTGGGCCACGCCGACATCGGCGCCGACCCGCATGTTGGCGGTGGCGCGCTCGATCAGCGGCGTCACGCTCTCGACCTCGACCGCGGCGGCGATCATCTGGCCGGTCAGGAAGGCCAGCGCCCCGATCAGCGCGCCGCTGACCGCGTCCTGGTCGCCCCCGGCCTCGGCGGCGTAGTCGTCCGAGCGCTCGCCGATCAGGGTCAGCAGGTCGTTGTGGATCTGCTGGGTCAGGGGGCCGATGTTGTTCATGACGTCTTCCTCCGCGATGCCCGTCCGGCCCGGCCATCGCCGGTCACGGAGTCAACGGGGCCTGCGGGCGCCGGGTTCCGGGCGCTATTCCGCCACCACGTCGACGCCCATCGCCGCCAGCAGGGCGTGCTGCTGGTCGCGGCCGATCTTCAGCCCGGCCAGGCTGCGCAGCGCCAGCAGGTTCAGCCCGGCGATCGCGGCGCCGCGCAGATCGGCCCCGGCCAGGGCGGCGCCGGCCAGCACCGCCGTGGTCAGGTCGCTGTCGCGCAGGTCCGCCTCGCTCAGATCCGCATCCGTCAGGTCGGCCTCGCGGAAGTCGCAGCCGGCCAGGGTGCAGCCGGGCAGGCGGATGCCGTGCAGGTCGGCCAACTCGAAGCGGCAGTCGCGGAACTCGGCGCGGGTGGCGATGGTCTTGCGGCCGAAGGCGTGGCTGAACTCGGCGCGGTCGAACTTCGCGCCCAGCAGGTTGCAGCCGGTCATGGCGATGCCGAACAGGCCGGACCGCTCGAAGCCGCAGAAGGACAGGTCGCAGCGGGCGAAGCGGGCGTCGCGCAGCTCGCTGAACGCGAAGACGGTGCCGGTGGAGGCGGCGCGGTCGGTGAACACGCAATCCTCGAACACCGCGTCGCGCAGGGTGGTGCTGGCGAAGCGGCAGCGCAGGAAGCGGCAGTTGCGGAACTCCGCGCCGGTCAGGTCGCCGCCGGCGAAGCCGCAATCCTCGAACAGGCAGTCGGCGAACCGCGCCTCCGCGCCCGCCGCGTCGGGCCACTCGACCCCGCACAGGGCGGCGCCGGAGACGCCGTCCCCGGCCGCCAGCCGGCGGCGGAACTGGTCGAGATCGAGCGGAATCGGATCGGTGGCCATCGCGGGACTCGCATTGCAATCAGCGATTATAGGAATTCCCGAGAGGGTTGCTGCTTCGTTCGAGTGACATCGGGGGCTATGCTCGGGCGAATCCATCGTGCCTTGGCCGGCAGGCCTGGGGCAGGATGGGAAGAATGGGAACATAAGCCGCGGGGAGGGCCATGTTCAGCCACATCACGGTCGGCACCAACGACATCGACCGGGCCAAGCAGTTCTACGACCAGGTGCTGGCGTCGATCGGGTTGCGCTGCCAGCTCGACGACCGGGTCGCCGGCTGGCTGTGCTATGTGCCCGAGGCCGACAGCGGGCCGGAATTCCTGATCTGCCGCCCGATCAATGGCGAGCAGGCGACCTTCGGCAACGGCGTCACCATCGGCTTCAACGTCCGCGACCGCTCGCAGGTCGACGCCTTCCATCGGGCGGCGCTGGCGGCGGGCGGGGCGGATGAGGGCACGCCGGGCACCCGGCCGCACTACCATCCCAGCTACTACGGCGCCTATGTCCGCGACCCCGACGGCAACAAGCTGTGCTGCGTCTGCCACCGCTCGGACGGGGCGGGGCTGTTTCCGTAGAGCGCGTGATCGTCTCAGGTTGAATCACGACCAGTACGCCTTGGCCGAAGACCGACAGGATCCCGAGCGTCAGTCAGATTGCCTCTCCCGCCAGGCGAGACCTTTTCAGAAGAGAGGTTTCGTGATTCGGTTGGGGAAGGGAGACGTGTGGGATCGAAGCGATGTCGCGGCGGGAAGTGGGTCAGCTGAGTCTGGCGGACAGCCTGGTGTCGGGTGTGGGGGCGAACGGGACGCTGGATCGCTTGTCGGAGTTGATCGGCTGGCCGGCGCTGGGGGAATTGGTATCGCCGTTGGATCCGTCGCGTCTGGGTGCGCCGGGGTACCCGGCGTTGGTGCTGTTGAAGGCGCTGTTGCTGCAGCAATGGCATGGGCTGTCGGATCCCGGGCTGGAGGCGGCCTTGGCCGACCGTCTGAGCTTCCGGCGGTTCTGCGGCTTCGCCCTGGATGACAAGACGCCGGACCATGTGACCATCCACCGGTTCCGCGAGGGGTTGCGGCGGCACGGTCTGGCGGAGCGGGTGTTCGAGGAGGTCAATCGGCAGATCGACCAGCGGGAGCTGATCCTGCGGCGCGGCACGCTGATCGACGCCAGCCTGGTGGAGGCGGCGGTGAAGCGTCCGCCGAAGCCGGCGGCGGAGGAGATCCCGGCCGAGGCGGCCGAGGGCGGTGCGCCGGCTCCGGTTCGGCCGGCGAGCAAGCTGGTGCGCAGTGCGGTCGATCCCGAGGCGGCCTGGACCAAGAAGGGCGGCCGTCGCTATTTCGGTTACAAAGCCCATGTCGGGGTCGACCAGGGCTCGGGCATCATCCGGCGGCAACGCCTGACCCCGGCTAACGTCAACGACACGGTCGAGGCCGATGCCTTGATCTGCGGCGACGAGGCGGCGGTCTATGCCGACGAAGCCTACACCACCCATGAGCGCCGGGAGGCCCTGCGGGAACAGGGCATCAAGGACCGGATGATGCACCGGCCCAACAAGCACCATCCGCTCACTCCCCGCCAGATCCAGCACAACAGAGCCATCGGCCGGCGCCGCGCCCCGGTGGAGCAGGTCTTCGCCCAGCTCAAGCGGCTGTGCGGCTGGAGCCGGGTCCGCTACTACGGCGTCGCCAGCAACGCCGTCCATCTCGCCCTGCTGTGCACCGCCCTCAACCTCAAGCGGCTGGTCGTGCTCACCACTCCCAAAACCAAATCCGCCTGACCCCCGAGCTCCGGACCCGGCCGGCTCCTGGACGATCCCAATCCCGCCGCTGACCTCAGGCCCTACTATCCCCTCCGGCCCCAATCCCTCCCACACCGCCGCAACACCCTTTCTGAAAAGGTCTCGCCTGGCGGGAGAGGTCGGGCTCGCACAGCGAGACCGGGTGAGGGCTGGCACCGGCCTCGACAAAACCCCCTCACCTGGAGCCGCTTCGCGCCTCCGACCTCTCCCGCAAGCGGGACCTTTTCAGAATAGACCGAGCCTGCTCCCTTCTTGCTCCCCCTCCCCTTGCGGGAGGGGGGACTCATTTTAACCTCGGCCAATGTCGTTGCGAGCCGCCGGGACGGTTCGGAGGCATTCTGAAAAGGTCTCGCAAGCGGGAGAGGCAACGCCCAGCGTGATCCGACCAATTCATCCGGCTCTGGCGCGTGGGAAGCGCGTCCCGTTCTAGAACTTGCCGAAGCGCAGATAGGCGTCCTTGGGGGCCATGCCCTCCAGGATCGCCTTGCGCACCAGGTTCTCCTGCTTCATCACGTCCTCGACCTTGGCCACCACCGTCTCGGCCAGGGCCTCGGGGATGATGACGACCCCGTCGATGTCGGCCACCACCCAGTCGCCGGTGGCGATCCTGACCTGGCCGATGGTGATCGGCTCGCCATAGGCCTCCGGCACCCAGGCGGCGACGATGTCGCGCGGGCTGCGGAAGCGGGCGAACAGCGGGAAGCCCAGCTTGCGGATGAAGGCGTTGTCGCGCGACCCGCCATCGACGATGTAGCCGCGCACGCCGCGCGACTGCAGGGCCTCGGCCGACAGCTCGCCCATCAGCGCCCGCACATCGTCCTGGGGCTGGCAGATCGCGACATGGTCCTTGGGCACCACGGTCAGCAGCTCGGTCCAGGCCAGCAGGCTCTGATGCGCGTCGACGGTGTCGTCCGGCCGGCCGCGGATGGTGAAGACCCGGCCGCAGACGCTGGTGTCCGGGTCGACCGCGGCGATGCTGCGCGGCAGCACGCAATTGGCGTGGCCGAGGTCGCGCAGCACGTCGAACACGGCGCCGGAATAGCAGGCCTCCAGCCGGGCGGTCAGGTCGGTCATGGTGTGGGTCTCCCAAGGGCTCCGCGGATAGTCCCAATCTGTCATTGCCCGGCTTGACCGGGCAATCCAGGGGCCACCAAGAGCGGTTCTGGCCGCCCCTGGATGCCACGGTCAAGCCGTGGCATGACAAAAAATATGGAGTCCATATAGCCTTAACTCTCGATTCTCGTTCATGATACGTTCCATGGACAAACCGCAGACCGCCCAGACAGCAGAGGCCCCGGCCGCTCCCCAGGAGGAGCGGGCGGCGCGGCATCTGCGGCTGCTGGCCCGGGCGGCCGAGATCCAGATGGAGGTGATGGAGGCGACCCGCGACGAGGCGGTGAAGACGCCGCAGCCCGGCGTCGACTATTGCCAGCGCATCGCCACTGTCACCCGCTCGCTGCGGCTGACCYTGCTGCTGGAGGACCGGTTCTCCCGTGCGCCCGAGGACGGGCCGCCGAAGGCCRAGCCGRCCGGCAGGGCGTCCCCCAGGCTGCGGGCGCTCATGGCCGTGGCCGCCGCGAACTATCACGGCGTCGAGACCGAAGCCCAGGAGACGAAGGCCCGCTCGCGCTTCGGCGACATCCGCGAMCTGTTCGAGCGGCCCGAYGTGGTGGAGATGGTCGAGACCTGCCCGGCGCCGGCGGCCGTGGCCCGGCTGTGCCGGGGGCTCGGGYTGCCGGAGGACACCCGGAACTGGCTCGCGRTCGGGGACATGACSCTGGAGGAGCTGGGCTTCGCGCCGCYGGAGGMGGCGGYCCCGGACCCCGCCGGGCYGCTGGACCCCGTCGCGATCCGGCGCCGGCTGCGGGTSATCATGGCGCTGAGCGCCGCGATCAAGGCCGGGGCGAAGGACGCGGCCGAGTGGGAGCGCCGCTTYGCCGAGATGACCMGGCAGATGGACCGGCCGGAGCTGATGGCGATCGCGGAGACCCGCCCGGCGGCGGAGGCCGTCGCCCTGATCTGCCCGACCTTCGGGCTGCCGCCGGAGCAGGCGGAGCGCTGGSTCGCGGAGGGGGACCGGTCCCTGGCGGAGATGGACCTGCCGCCGGTGGAGGACGATCGGCCGGAACCGGGCTCGGCCGGTGTCGAAAGACGCAAGCCGCCGGACACGGGGTAGGGGCGCTGCCTTTACCATCCACACCCGTCATTGCGAGGAGGCGAAGCCGACGAATCCATCCATGGGTCCGCTCGAACGGCCCGATGGATTGCTTCGCTGCGCTCGCAATGACGGGTGGGGGCGGGAGAGGCGCCGCGAAGGCTGGCGCCGAAGCGCGAACCCAACCTACGAGGACGGTTTTGCCTCTCCCGCTTGCGGGAGAGGCAATATGAGAGGCTGCCCGAGGTCCTTCTCAGCATCCCAACCTCGTCATTGCGAGCGCAGCGAAGCAATCCATGCCAGGCGGCGCCATGGATTGCTTCGTCGGCTGCGCCTCCTCGCAATGACGAAGGAGGAAGGCGGCAGAGGCGACGCGAAGGGCTGCCCCGGCCTCAGGCCGCGACCGGCGGCAGCCAGCCCTGGGCTTCGCGCCAGTCCTTGGGCAGGCCGGCGAAGCGGTCGAGGCGCATCGACGACAGGTCGGCGAAGCTGCAGGCGCCATCGACGATCAGGTCGCGGATGGCGTGGCCGCTGGCCGGCGACAGGCCGAAGCCGACGCTCGACATCGTCGCCACGATGGCGTTGTCGAAGCCCGGCATCCGGTCGATCACCGCGCGCCCATCCGGCGTGTTCTCGATCACCCCCGACCAGCTGCGGATCATCCGGACATGCGCCGCCTTGGGGAACAGCTCCATCAGCCGCCGGCCGATGTTGCGCAAGAGCGGGCTGGACGGCTTGGGCGGCGTCCCGAGGTCGACCGGCGGCAGCCATTCGTGCGGCCCGCCGCCATAGACCAGGTTGCCGCGCAGCGTCTGCCGCCCGTACAGGCCGTTGCCGTCGACCCCGCTCATCGGCATCGCCGGCAGCGGCTCGGTCACGATCATCTCGGCCCGGCCGGAGGCGATCGGCAGGTCGACGCCCAGCATCTCGGCCAGCAAGCCGGTCTGCGGCCCGGCGGCGATCACCACATGGTCGCAGGCGAAGTCGCCGCGGCTGGTGCGCACGCCGGTCACCTTGCCGCCGGCGGTGTCGAAGCCGGTCACGGTGCAATGCTGCAGGATGCGGCCGCCATGGTCCTGCAGCGCCCAGGCATAGGCCTGGGAGGTGCGCTGCGGGTTGGCGTGGCCGCCGTATTTCAGCAGGTAGCCGCGCTCCACCGTGTCGCCGGCCAGCGGTGCCAGCTCGCGGATCTGCTTGCCGTCCAGGGTGTCGTAGTGGAAGCCCTGCCTCTCGCCCATCCGGACCCAGCCCAGCATGAACTCGACGTCGGATTCGTGCAGGACGATCTTCAGCCGGTGCTGCTGGTGCTCGGTGGGATAGCCCAGCAGCTCGTCCATCTGCGGCCACAGCCGCTGCTCCTCCGGGAACAGCGGGCTCTGCGGGTGGGTGCAGCCGCCGCCGTTGCGGCCCGACGCCTCCCAGCCGACGATGCCCTTCTCCAGCACCAGCACGTCGACGCCGCCGCGCGCCAGCCACCACGCCGTGCTCAGCCCGGTGACGCCGCCGCCGATGATGACGACCGAAGCGCCCTTGTCGTTGGTCATGGCTTTGACCCCGTCTTGAAGCTCATCGAAAGATTGAATGAAGACGTCATCCCCGCGAAAGCAGGGATCTCTTCGGGGCGATGCCGACCGGCCGGAGGGAGATTCCCGCTTTCGCGGGAATGACGATGGAGGGAGAGGGAAAGAGGCTGCATCTGCTCAATCCTGCCGGGTCTCGCCCGGCGGGATGTCCCACCACGGCACCCACTGGCTCTCGATGCCGAACCAGGAATCCCATTCCTGGCGCACCACCTCGGCCTCGTCCTGCGGCCACAGCACCTTCAGCGGCAGCGGCCGCACCGGCGGGCGGTAGCTCGCCAGCGGCACCTGGCCGACATCGACATGCGACGACAGCGCCAGCAGCATCGCCACCTGCTCGCGGCAGCGGCGGCCCTGGCACAGCCCCATGCCGGCGCGGGTCAGGCGCTTGACCTGGTCCTGGTTGACCGGGCCGTCCTCCAAAAGGGTGGTCAGCGACCGGGTGCCCATCTTGTTCGACTTGCGCTCGAGGTAGCGCGGCGGGCTGACGTCCAGCAGTTCGCCGCGGCTGACCTCCTCGCACTGGCAGACCATGACGTCGAGCCCGCCGGTGTTCAGCAGCGCCTTCAGCCAGGTCATACGGTGGTCGCCCTGGCCCTGCAGCGGCTGCGCCAGCCCGGTGCGGGCGGCGGTCACGTCGCCCTCCGCGGCCTTGCCCAGCGTGGCGGCGGCGGCGATCGCGGCGACCCGGCCCTCCTGCCGCGCCACCGCGGCGTCGACCGACTTGGCGGCATGGATGCCGGCACAGTCGCCGACGGCATAGGCGAAGGGCAGGGCGGTGCGGCCGTCGGCCTCGGTCACCGGCACATGGCCGCCGCGGTCGAGGTCGTGCACCAGCCTGGCGTCCAGCGCCGCCAGCAGCTCGATGTTCGGCACCGTGCCGATGGCCAGGGCGACGGTGTCGCAATCGATGTCGCGCTCGCTGCCGGCCACCGGCGACAGCCCGTCATCAACCCGCACCAGCGTGGCGCGCGACACCCCGTCGACCCCGCCCGATGCGGCCTTGATGACATGGCCGATGTAGACCGGCACGCCATGCGCCTTGACCGCCTCGGCCAGCGCAGCCGGGCCGACCGGCTCGGCCGCGACCTCGACGATGCCGGCGACCTCCAGCCCGCGTTCCAGCGCCGTCAGCGCCAAGTCCAGCGCCTCGGCGCCGGACCCCAGGATCAGAAGCTTCCGGCCGGCGAAGGCGTCGTAGCCGGTGATCAGCCGGTGCGCCGCGGTCACCCCCATCACCCCGGGCAGGTCCCAGCCCGGGAAGGACATGCCGAGGTCGCGCCGTCCGGCCGCCACCACCACCTTGTCGAAGCCGACCAGCCAGGACCGGTCGGTGTCGGCCAGCCCGGCCACCGGCCCCGGCATCCACTGCACCCCCGGCGCGTTGGCGAACAGGCCCCAGACCGTGGTCTGCAGCATGACCTCGACGCCCTTGTCGTAGAGCTCGGCCAGCTCCGGCGACGCCTCGATGATCCGCTCCAGCAGTCGGCCGGGGGTGTTCACCGCGGCGGTGGCGCGGCCGCCGAAATGCAGCGGCACATCCATGCCGATCAGGGCGCCGTCGACCGGGTTCTCGTCGACCAGCAGCACCTCCAGCCCGCGCTCGGCCGCCTCGGCCGCCGCGGCGATGCCGGCGGGGCCGCCGCCGACCACCAGCAGCTGGACGTGGCGTTCGACCTCCGGGGTCTTTCCGGCAACCGATTTCGGGTCGATCGGTGGATGGGACATGGTGATGTGTTCTCCGACGCGGCGTCCGGGCCGGCTCCCCTCTTGCCTTGCAGGGCGTCGCCTGCTGCGGGCATACAGGGTGGGGTCGGCTTCTGGCTGGTGACCCAAGGCTACAGCCGGCACCGATCGGGGACCGACGCATTGGCGACAGGGAACAGCAGCAGAGCGACGGCGGAGGCGGGCAATGGCCGCCGGACGCTGAGCCGCGAGGATTGGGTCGGCGCCGCGCTGAAGGTGCTGGCAAAGGGTGGCGTCGCCGGCGTCAAGGTCGACCGGCTGGCCAAGACGCTGAAGGTGACGCGCGGCAGCTTCTATTTCCACTTCAAGGACCGCAAGGACCTGCTGGCGGCGCTGCTGGACGAATGGCGGCGGCGCAACTGCGGCCCGTTCCAGGCGCTGGACGGCCGGGACGACCTCCAGGGCACGGCGCTGTTCCGCGCCTTCCGCAACGTCTGGGTCGACGAGGACCCGTTCAGCCCGGCGCTGGACATGGCGGTGCGCGACTGGGGCCGGTCGTCGAAGGAGGTGGCGCAGGCGGTGCAGGGCGCGGACGCGTTCCGCATGGGCCTGCTGCGCCGCGCCTTCGACCAGATGGGCTATGCCGGCGACGAGGCGCTGATCCGCACCCGGGTCAGCTACTTCCACCAGATCGGCTACTACGCCATGGCGTTCCGCGAGCCGCGGGCCGACCGGCTGCGCTACCTCTCGATCTATGACGATGTGTTGACCGGACGACCGATCAGGGAAAACGGGCCATGCTGACGATCTGGGGCCGGCGCAACGCCTTCAACGTGCAGAAGGTGATGTGGCTGGTGGGCGAACTCGACCTGCCGCATGGCCATGTCCCGGCCGGCGGCGACTTCGGCGGGCTGGACGACCCGGCCTTCCGGGCGATGAACCCGCATGGCCGGGTGCCGGTGATCGACGAGGACGGCACGGTGGTGTGGGAATCGCACGCCATCCTGCGCTACCTCGCCGCCCGCGACGGCCGGCTGTGGCCCAAGGACCCGGCCGAACGGTCGCAGGCCGACCGCTGGATGGACTGGTCGCTGGCGACGCTGCAGCGCGACTTCATGGACCTGTTCTGGGGCCATTGGCGGACGCCGGAGGCCGAGCGCGACCCGGAGCTGATCGCCCGCAGGCAGGCCGCCTGCGCCGGCCATTTCCGGCTGCTGGACGCGCATCTGGCCGACCGGCCCTTCCTGGCCGGCGACGCCTTCGGCCTCGGCGACATCCCGGCCGGCACCGTGCTGTACCGCTATTTCGGCATGGGGCTGGAGACGCCTTCGGTGCCGCATGTCCGCGCCTGGTACGCCCGCCTGGCCGAGCGGCCGGCCTATCGCGAGCATGTGATGATGCCCTTCGACGACATGTATGGCCGGCTGGCCTATTGATCCACCGGGAGGCGGCCATGACCAGCTTCGTCATCCTGCTGCGGGCGGTGAATGTCGGCGGCACCGGCAAGCTGCCGATGAGCGACCTGAAGGCCCTGTGCGAGACGGCAGGGCTCGCCGACATCCGCACCTACATCGCCAGCGGCAATGTCGTCTGCCGCAGCGACAGGACGGAGGCCAAGGTCAAGGCGGCGGTGGAGGCGGCGCTCGCGGCCCATGCCGGCAAGCCGGTCGGCGTGCTGGTGCGCACCGCGGCGGAAATGGCGCAGGTCCTGGCGGCGAACCCGTTCCCGGACGCCGCGCCGAACCGGACCGTGGCGATCTTCCTCGACGCCCCGCCGCCCGCCGATGCGCTGGACAAGGCGACCGGCCGGCAGGGCGAGGAGATGCGGCTCGGCAGGCGCGAGATCTACGTGCATTACGGCGATGGCATGGCCCGGTCCAAGCTGGCGATCCCGGCGGCCAAGGCCGGCACCGCCCGCAACATGAACACCGTCGCCAAGCTGGCGGAGATGGCCGGCGAGGGCTGAGGCGCGGTCACCCCGCGGCGGCGGGCTGCACCGTCAGCAGGTTGGCGTCGCGGGCCAGAAGCCAGCGCCCGTCCGGCTGCTTGTGCAGGATGGTCAGGGTCCAGCCCGCGCGCCGCACCTTCTGGCCGACCGGCGGGATCATGGTGATATCGAGATGGCTGCGCAGCCAGGCCCAGTCGCCCAGCACCTGCAGCTCGCGGATCTCGCCGCGGCCGTCGATGTGGAACTCCGACTGGCCGGCGGAGGCTGCGGCGAACGCCTCCTTGCCGAAAGGCTCGTGGCCGGGGACCATGAAGACGGCGTCGTCCGACATCAGGCTCAGGACCGTCGCCGTGTCGCCGGCCTTGCTGGCCTCCATCCAGGTCTCGACCAGGTCGCGGATCGCGCGCTCGTCATCCGTCATCGCGGGCCTCTCCGGTTTGCGGGACGAAAGCAATCTAGCCGGATGCGGCCGCGCGACCAGCCCCCGGATCAGACCCGCCAGGCCCGGAACTCGGCCAGCAGGCGCCAGCCGTGCTCGCCATCGGGCGAGCGCTCGGCGCGCCAGACGAAGCTGTCCGGGGTGATCTCGCGAAAGCTCCAGCGGATCGCGGCGCCGCTGTCGTCGCGGCCGAGCTGGACGATGTCGCGCCCCTCGGCCCGGCCGATCTGCCTGGTGTAGAGCTGCTTCAGCGGGTCGTGCCACAGGATGTGCCAGGCGTCGAGGCCGGGGTCGTAGACCCTCAGCGTGGTGCCGAAGAAGGCGCCGGGCAGGATCCAGACATCCTGGATGGCGCGACCCTCTAGCGCCCAGCCGAAATGGATCTCGCCGCGGCCGGGCGTCGCCTTGCCGTCCTCGGCGAACAGGCGGGTGTCCATCTCCCAGTCGCCGATCAGCCAGCCATAGAGCGCCATCTTGTCGGTGCGGTCCGGCGCCGGGCGGTCGGCGAGCAGGGCGGCGGTCAGGGAGGGGAAGGCGGGCATGGCGGGGACTCCGGTGGCATCGGGGAGTCCTGGATTAGGCCGTGCCGGGCGGCCGCCGCTTGGAGAAAATTGCGGTTCCGGGCCTGCCCCAATGCCGGGGATATCCGTGATCGCCTTCGGTTAAGAAGGTATCGATCATAAATCGATAGACGATAATATTGATTTTATTTTTATTTATGAGAAATGGGAATTACGAATAATTAAGTTTGCATGTTGCAATTCATGACTGCAGATGATCGGGTATGATCAATGGCGTCGACGTGGGCTTTGCCATGCAGGACATGCTGCTCGATCTCGCGATCCCCAGCCGGCTGGAGGCGATAGGCACCGTCCAGGCCCGGCTGGATGCGGCGCTGCGGCGGCTCGGCCTCGACGACGACGCCCGCCACCGGGTCGGCCTCGCGACGCATGAGGCGGTGGTCAACGCCATCGTCCACGGCAATCGCCGGAATCCTGGCCGGCCGGTCGAGGTCCAGCTCGGGTGCGACGGCGAAGACCTCGTCATCCGCGTCGCGGACCGGGGGGCCGGCTTCGACCCGGCCGGTGTCGCCGATCCGCTGCTGCCGGAAAACCTGGCTCGGCCGGGTGGCCGCGGCCTCCTGCTCATGCGGGCCTTGATGGACGAGGTCGGCCATGGGCCCGGCGCGACGGGAGGCACCGTCGCCACCCTGCGCCGGCGCCTGGGTGGGGACCCGCCCCGCCCCGGCTCGGATCACTGAAACCAGAGGAAAGGGAAGATCATGGCGAACATCACCACCCGCGTCCGGGACGGGGTCACCATCGTGGACGTCGTCGGCGGGCTCGGCATCGGCGAGGACGATTCGGGCCTGCGCCAGGCGCTTGACGGCGGCGCCACCAGGATCGTGCTGAACCTCGGCGGGGTCGACTTCCTCAACTCATCCGGAATCAACGTGCTGGCCAGCAGCCGCACTGCGGTGTCCGCCCGCGGCGGGACGCTGAAGCTGGTCTCGCTCCAGCCCAAGGTGCAGGACGTCCTGTCCATCGCTCGGCTCGGCGCCGTGTTCGAGGTCTTCGACAGCGAGGACGAGGCGGTCAAATCCTTTGCCTGATCGGGACTTTTAGGCTCTCAACATCGTCATTGCGAGCGCAGCGAAGCAATCCATCGGGCCGCTCGTGCGGGTCCATGGATTGCTTCGTCGGCTTCGCCTCCTCGCAATGACGATTTGGAGGGAGCGAGGGAGGCGACTACTTCAGGCTGAACGCCTGGGGCGATTCCTGGGGTGGGGTCGGGCGGTGCAGCACGGCCGGGTCGATCCGGGCGCCGTATTCCAGCGCGCCGTCGGCCAGGGCGCCGAGGGTGAATTCGGCATAGGACACCGGCAGCAGCAGGTCGAAGGCGTCGGCCCCGGCGCGCTGCAGATGCACCCGCACATGCTCCAGCCTGGCGGTGGCGAAGTCGCCCTCGGCCAGCATGTCCGGGTGCAGGTCGACCGCCGCCAGCTTGGCCAGCAGGTCGCGCGACCGCTTCCCGTCCAGCCGCAGCCCGACATAGCCGCCGGTGCAGGGCACCGCGGCGACCTCCGCCGGCAGCTCCGGCAGAGCGGCGCCGGCCTCGGCGATCAGCAGCCGGCGCCAGGGGGCGACCGGCCACAGCCGCAGCCTGCCCGCCGTCAGCGTCGCGCCGGCCCCGGCGATAAAGGCGCCGAACACGCCGCGCTCCCAGGCCGCCAAGGCGGCGGCGGAGTCCTCGCTCCAGGCGGCGAGCTGCAGGATCGCGGCGGGGCGCCAGGGCCGGAAGGTCAGCCCGTCGGCGTCCAGGGTTGACAGCGTCTCGATCGGGTTCAGATCAGCCACGGACGCGCTCCCCCTTCGGGTCGTACATGCAGGGTTCGACCACCCGCACCTGGATGTGGCTGCCGCGCAGCGGGTCGGTGGCGAAGATGGTGCCGCCCGTCCGTTCCTTGGCGCGGGCCAGGAAGCCCAGGCCGATCGGCAGCCCGGTCACCGGGCTGGTGCAGCTGGAGGTGACATGGCCCTGGGTCGGCTCGAGGGCGCGGTACATGCCGCCCTCGACCAGATGGGCGCCGGCGACCAGCGGCGCGCCGCCCTCCGACACCAGCCCGACCAGCCGCGGCCGGTCCGGGTCGGCCAGCCCCTCGCGCTGCGCCATCGGCTTGCCGATGTAGGGCCCCTCGCGCTTGGCGAAGCGCTCATGCGCCAGGTCGGCCAGGGTGACCTGGCCGTTGATCTCGGCGCCGGTCAGGAAGCCCTTCTCGATCCGCAGCAGCTCCAGCGCCTCCAGCCCGAAGCGCTGCAGCCCGATCGGCTCGCCGGCCGCGATCAGCCGGTGCCACAGGGCGTGGGCGTGCTGGGCCTCGACATGCAGCTCGTAGCCCAGCTCGCCGGTGAAGCTGACGCGCAGAATGCGGATCGGCAGGCCGTCGACCACCGCGTCCCGCACGGCCATGAAAGGCAGGGCCTCGTTCGAGACATCGGCGGCATCGCCGACCAGCCGGGCCAGCACCGCGCGGGCTTCGGGGCCGGTCAGCGCCAGGGCGGCGCGGGCCTCGGTCAGCTCCGTCACCGCCACCCGCAGCTCCGGCCAGTCGACCTCGGTCAGCCGTTCCATCATCCGCACCACGTCATGCGCCTTGGCGCTGGTGGTGGTGACGTAGAAGCGGTCCTCGGCCAGCCGCGTCACGGTGCCGTCGTCCAGCACGATGCCGTCGTCGCGCAGCATGATGCCATAGCGCGAGCGGCCGACCGGCAGGGTCTCGATCCGGTTGACGTAGAGCCGCTCCAGGAACGCGGCGGCGTCGGGGCCGCTGACATCGACCTTGCCCAGGGTCGAGACGTCGAACACCCCGACATGGGACCGGACATACCGGGCCTCGCGCAGCGACGCCTCGCCCAGGCTCTCGCCCGGCCGGGGGTAGTAGTGCGGCCGCAGCCAGCCGCCGGAGCGGATGAAGACGGCGCCGTCGACGCGCTGGATCTCGTGGAAGGGCGGGCGCCGGGTGGGGTAGGCGTGCCAGCCGACCGACCGGCCGGCGATGGCGCCGAACGCCACCGGCGTGTAGGGCGGGCGGAAGGTCGGCGCCGCGAGGTCGCCGGCGCGCAGGTGCCGCGCCTCGGCCAGGACGCCGAGGGCCGGGCCGTTCGAGGTCTTGCCCTGGTCGGTCGCCATGCCCTGGGTGGTGTAGCGCTTCATGTGCTCGGGCGAGGTGTAGCCCTCGCGCGCGGCCAGGCGGATGTCGGCGGCGGTGACGTCGTTCTGGAAGTCGACGAAGGCCTTGCCCGCGACCTGCGGGTCGGCGACCGCCGGTCCCGTGGCCGGGCTGGGGGCGGGGCGGGCCCATCGAGTCCCCCCTCCCCCTGCGGGAGGGGGGTAGGGGGAGGGGGTTGTCGAAGCGGGGCTCGGTCCGGCCGATCCTCTATCGGCGGCACCAACCCCCTCCCCCTCGCCCCCTCCCGCGAGGGGAGGGGGGACTCTTTTAGGAATGGCGCCAGCGCTCTTCGCAACCCTCGCCGCCAGCCGTCCGATCGCCAGACCATCGGCAATCGCCACTTCGGTGCCGGCGCGGCCGGCGCAGGCGCCGGCGGCCAGCAGCGGGCCGTCCAGCTCGGGCATCACGAAGCTGCCCAGGGTGCCGTCGAAGCGGGGGCGGATGCCGCGCTGGCTCAAGAGATGCGCGGTCGGCATCCAGCCGGCGGAGATGGCGATGGCGTCGCAATCGACCGCGACGCCCTTGCCCTCGCCGTCCAGCCGGCCGATGCGGGCGCCGTCGACGCCGAGCTTGCCCTTGGCCCCCCGCACCGTCGATCCAGTGTGGACCGAAATGCCCGCAGCGCGCAGTTCCTCGGCCAGCGGCCCGGCCGGGTCGGGGCGGGCATCGACCAGCCCGGCGACGTCGACGCCATGGCGCTTGAGGTCCAGCGCGGTGCGTGCGGCGCCGTCATCGATGCCGGCCACCAGCACCCGGCGGCCCGGCGCCACGGCGTAGCGGTTGGCGTAGCGGCGCACCGCATTCGCCAGCATCACGCCGGGCCGGTCGTTGTTGGGGAACACCAGCGGCTGTTCGATCGCCCCGGCTGCGACCACCACCGCAGCGGCGCGGATGGTCCAGAAGCGCTGGCGCGGCAGGTGCGGCGGCGGCTCGGCCAGGTGGTCGGCGACGCGCTCGACCAGCCCGACCGTGCCGTGGTCGTAGATCCCGAAGGCGGTGCCGCGCGGCACCAGGGTGACGCGGTCGCCGAAGCCCTGCAGCGCCGCGACCCGGCCGGCCACCCAGTCAGCGGCCGCCTGGCCCTCGACCGGCTCGCTCTCGCCCAGCAGGGCGCCGCCGAAGCGGTCGTTCTCGTCGCACAGGATGACCCGGGCGCCGGAATCGGCCGCGGCCAGGGCGGCGCTCAGGCCCGCCGGGCCGCCGCCGACCACCAGCACGTCGCAGAAGGCGTGGCGGCGTTCGTAGCGGTCGGGGTCGGTCTCCTTGGGGGCGGTGCCCAGCCCGGCGGCGCGGCGGATGATGCGCTCATAGACCGGCTCCCAGAACGAGGCCGGCCACATGAAGGTCTTGTAGTAGAAGCCGGCCGGGAACACCGAGGACAGCAGGCTGTTGACCACGCCCAGCGCATCGAAGGCCAGCGACGGCCAGCGGTTCTGGCTGTTGGCCGCCAAGCCGTCATACAGCTCGACCATGGTGGCGCGGGTGTTGGGCTCGTGCCGGCCGCCGCTGCGCAGCTCGACCAGCGCGTTCGGCTCCTCCGACCCCGCCGACAGGATGCCGCGCGGCCGGTGATATTTGAACGATCGACCGGTCAATCGGACGCCGTTGGCCAGCAGGGCCGAGGCCAGGGTGTCGCCGGGATGGCCGTCGTAGCGCTGCCCGTCGAAGCTGAAGCCGAGGCGCTGCGACCGGTCGATCAGCCCGCCCTGGGCGAGGCGATGGGACGTCATCGGCCGGCCCCCTTGGCGGGAGCCCGCAGCGGCTCGGCCGCCGTGATCTCATGGGTCAGCGTGTCGCGCGTGACCAGCAGCCAGGACCGGCAGCCATAGTTGTGCTGCCAGTACTCGCGGTGCGAGCCGCGCGGGTTGTCGTGGCGGTAGACATGGTCGAACCAGGGCGCGGCCGCTGTCTCGTCATGCGGCGGGCGGGGCGTCTCGGCGTCGCCGCCATAGTGGAATTCGGACAGGTCGCGCGGGCCGCACCAGGGGCAGGGGATTCGCATCTGTCTGCTCCTCAGTGCCGGTTCGCGACCGGGCCGACGCCGTTCTCGTCGATGATCCGGCCGCGTTCGAACCGGTCCAGGGCGAAGGCGCGGTTCAGCTCGTGCGGGGCATCGTTGGCGATGGTGTGGGCGCAGACCCAGCCGGAGCCGGGGATGGCTTTGAAGCCGCCGTAGCACCAGCCCATGTTCAGGAACAGCCCGTCGATCGGCGCCAGGCCGATGATCGGGCTGCCGTCCATCGACATGTCCATCACCCCGGCCCAGTGCCGCAGGATGCGGGTGCGCGACAGGTTCGGCATCAGCGCGATGGCGGCGGTGGCGATGTCCTCCACCACCGGCAGGTTGCCGCGCTGGGCGTAGGAGTTGTAGCCGTCGAGGTCGCCGCCGAACACCAGCCCGCCCTTGTCGGACTGGCTGATGTAGAAATGGCCGCTGCCGCCCCAGGACAGGACCTGGTTGACCACCGGCTTCAACCCCTCGGACACGAAGGCCTGCAGCAGGTGGCTCTCGATCGGCAGCTTCAGCCCGACCTTGCCGGCGAGGATGGAGGCGGAGCCGGCGGTGGCGAGGCAGACGCGGCCGGCGCTGATCGGGCCCTTGGCGGTCATCACCCCGGTCACGCGCTCGCCCTCGCGCAGGAAATCGACGACCTCGCAATCCTCGATGATGTCGACGCCGAGGTCGCTGGCGGCGCGGGCGAAGCCCCAGGCCACGGCGTCGTGCCGGGCGGTGCCGCCGCGGCGCTGGATCAGCGCGCCGTACAGCGGGAACAGCGCCCCGTCGGAATAGTCCAGGTTCGGCGCGATCCGGCGCAGGTCGTCCGGCTCCAGCCAGTCGGCGTCGATCCCGGCCAGCCGCATGCCGTTGCCGCGGCGGCGCAGCGCCATGGCGCCGCCCAGCGAGGTCGCCAGGAACATCGAGCCGCGCGCCGAGAACATGACGTTGTAGTTCAGGTCCTCGCTCAGCTCATGCCACAGCTTCAGCGACCATTCGTAGAAATGCTGGTTGTCCGGCAGCAGGTAGTTCGAACGCACCACCGTGGTGTTGCGGCCGACATTGCCGCCGCCGATCCAGCCGCGCTCGACCAGCGCCACATTGGTGATGCCGTGGTTGCGGGCGAGGTAGTAGGCGGTGGCCAGGCCGTGCCCGCCGCCGCCGACGATGACCACGTCGTAGCTCTTCTTCGGCGTCGCCTTGCGCCATGCCGGCTCCCAGCCGCGATGGCCGCCCAGCGCCTTCTGTGCCAGCGACAGGAAGGAATAACGCTGCATCCGTTGCGCCCCGCATCCGCCGGTTGTCCGGCGCGCCTCACCTTGGCGGTACAGTACACCACTGTATCTTAGGGGGAAGAGGGATGTTGGGCGGGCCGCGCTTCAGCCCCGTCCGGACCGCCTGTCCGGCAGGCGTCTTTGGCGGTTTCGGGTGACCGGGCGGATGCCTTGCTACGGTCTGCCGCATTGACCGGTGGTCGCCATCAAGATTCTGCGACGGAGTTTCGAGTATCATCCGTGTATTGCTGCGGAAGGGGCGTAGGATACAGCATGTCATCCAACCGCCCTGTGGGCAAGTCCGGGTTCTGACAACAAAAGGACACGGATTTGCCTCAATTGATACTTGGCAGAGCCGATCGGCCAACTTCGATCGGCAGGAGATGGACATGATCACCGGTACGTTGAGGTTTCGCCCCTGGCGTGTTGGTATTGTTGGTGTTTTGGCTCTGTTGGCCGCCTGCGGTCCGACCCCGTCGGAAACGCAGCTGAACTACGCGTCACAGCAATGCTCCTACGGCGACGGCAATGCCTGCAACGCGCTCGGCCAGCTGTCCTACCAGGCCCAGGCGGAGCGCCAGCAGCAGGACACCAACACGGCGCTCGCCGTCGGCGTCCTGGCGCTGGGCGGCCTCGCCGTGGGCGCGGCCCTGGCCGATGACAACGATCACGGCTACTACCGCCGCCGCAACGATGGCTGGGGCCATCGCGGCTACGGCCGTGGGCGCGGTCGCTGGTAAGCCCGGACTGACCCAGCCTCAGAAGTGCCCATTGTCGTAGATGCACTTAGGGGCGGCGCGCCGCCACCAGCGCATCGACGGCGACGGCGCCGCGGGGCAGGACCAGGATCGGGTTGACGTCGATGGTCTCGACCGCGTCGCCCAGCGCGGCGGCGAGGGCGGAGAACCGCGCCGCGGCCTGGGCCATGGCGTCGATGTCCGCGGCCGGGGCGCCGCGGGCACCGTCCAGCAGCGGGCGCAGCCGCAGCCGGTCGATCAGCCGCCGCGCCTCGGCGGCATCGAAGGGCGGCAGGGCGAAGACGGCGTCCTTCAGGGTCTCGGCATGGATGCCGCCGAAGCCGACCAGCACCACCGGCCCGAAATCCGGGTCGCGCTGCAGCCCCAGCATCATTTCCACGCCCTTGTCCCGGACCATCCGCGCCACCACGACGCGCGGCCCCAGCCGGGCGGCCAAGTCGCGATGCGCGGCACGGACCGCGGCCGGATCGGCCAGGGCCAGCCGCACCCCATCGACATCGGATTTGTGGGCGACGCCGACCGTCTTCAGCGCCACCGGGAAGCCGATCCGCATCGCCGCCTCGACCGCATCGGATTCGTCCTTGGCGGCGGCGCAGGGCGTGACCGTCAGCCCGAAATCGGCCAGCAGGCGCAGCGCCTCGGCCTCGCCGATGGCATGCCCGTCGGCCAGCCGCCGGCGCCAGGTCTCGACCATCGCGGCCGGGGCGGCGGGCGGGCGCATCGCCGGCCGGGCCGCCGCGTCGCGCCGGTCGAAGGCCAGGCGGCAGGCGCGTAGGAAGGCCGGCACCCCGTCCAGCACCGGCACCCCGGCGCGGGTGGAGGCCACGGCCGCCGGGTCGGCGCCGCTGCCCTGATGGTTCGACACGATGACCACCGGCTTGCCGCTGGCCGCCCGCGCCCGATGCGCGATCTCGAGATACAGCGGCGTCACCTGGCCGCCCGCGGAGCGGTCCAGCGCCAGCGCGCCCAGCGCGGTGTCCGGGTCGGCCATCAGCGCCTGGAAACAGGCCTCGAAATCGGCGGGATAGTTGCGGCCGGTGCCCCAATGGTCGAGCGGATTGACCGGCGGCAGGCCGGGATCCAGCGCCGCCTCCAGCCTGGCCACGGTCTCCGGCGCCAGCGCGGCGAAGGGCACGCCGGCTGCGGCCGCCAGGTCGACCATCAGCCCGCGCTCGCCGCCGCTGTCATGGGTGCTGGCCAGGCCGCCGGGGCCGATGCCGTTGGCGGCCGGCAGCACCATCATCGCCATCGCCAGCTCGTCGATCGACCGGACCTGGCCGACGCCGTGGCGCTCGAACAGCGCGTCATAGGCGGCGTGGTCGCCGGCGATGGCGCCGGAATGGCTCAGCGCCAGGCCGGCGCTCGCTTTGGTCCGCCCGACCTTCAGCGCCACCACCGGCACGTTGCGCGCCTGGGCTTTGGCCAGCGCCGCGATGAAGCCGGCGGGGTCGCGCGCGGATTCCAGGAACAGCCCGACCACCCGGGTCTCCGGCTGGTCCAGGGCGAAGTCGAGATAATCGGCCAGGGTGGTCGTCAGCTCCTGGCCGGAGGAGACGGCGAGGGCGTAGTCGATCCGCGCCTCGGCATCGACCAGCGCGGTGAACAGCGACCCGGAATGGGTCAGCAGCACTGCGCCGCCGGGGACATGGTCCGGCCGGGTGGCGAAGCCGCACAGCCGCACCCGGTCGGTGAAGTTGTAGAAGCCCATGCCGTTGCCGCCGCAGAGCTTTACCCCGGCCTCCAGCGCCATGGCCCGGATGCGCTCGCGCAGGGCAGGGTCGGCCAGCGGCGCGACGATGGTGGCGGCCTTCACCCCCTGCCGCAGCGCTGCCTCGAATCCGGCCGCGATCTGCTCGTCGCCGATGCAGAAGGCGGCGTGTTCCACCGGCTCCGGCAGGTCGTCGAGCGTCGGCAGGCAGGGCAGGCCCTGCAGCGTCCCGCCCTTCGGGTTGACCGGATGCACCGGGCCGGGGAAACCGCCCTCGACCAGCTGCCGCAGCATGACATTTCCGACCGAACCGGGCCGGGCGCTGGCGCCGACCACCGCGATCGATCGGGGGCGCAGCAGCGGGTCCAGCCGGTGCGCCATGGCGTCAGAACTCCCCGGGCGGCGTGGCCCGGCGCCTGGGCGGGTCGTAGAACGGCCGGTCGACCACCCGGGCCCGCACCATCATCTTGTGATAGGCCAGCTCGCGCAGGGCATAGATCTCGACCCAGAGGTCGTCCTTGACCGTGTCGCCATACGGCCGGCGCAGCGAGGCCAAGGCGATGTTGCGCTTGGCCGAGGGCGACCACGCGGCGGCGGTGATCTGCCCGGCCTCGGCCTTGCCCTTGTGGTAGACGATGGCGTGGTCGGCCGGGACGTTGCCGTCGATGTCCAGCCCGACCAGGCACCAGCGTGCCGACCGGTCGCGGCGTTGTGCCTGGATCGCCCGCTTGCCGGTCCAGTAGGCGGGCTTCTTCTCGTCGATCAGCCAGCCCAGCCCGATCTCGTCGGGCGTGCGGCGGCGGTCGACCCGGATGGCGGTCTCGGCGGTGACGAAATCGCCATTGGCGACGATGAAGCCGGCCTCCAGCCGAGCCAAGTCCAGCGCCTCGTAGCCGATGGCCTGCAGCCCGTGCCACGCCCCGGCCTCCCACAGCCGGTCCCACAGCGGCAGGGCGGCCTCCGGCGCGGTGAACAGCTCATAACCGAGATCGCCGGTGAAGCCGGTGCGGGACACCGTGACCTTGCCGTGCTTGAACCAGACATCGCGGATCTGGAACGGCTTCAGCGTCTCGATGCCGTCGAAGCCGGCGCGGGTCAGCAGGGCCCGGCTGGTCGGCCCCTGCAGCGCCAGCGCGGCGACCTCCGCGGTCTCCTCCGCCACCTCGACATCGAAGCCGATGGCGGAATCCAGCAGCCAGTTCAGGTGCCGCTCCTGGCAGCACAGCCGGAACTCGGTGGCGCCCAGCCGGAACAGGGTGCCGTCGTCCAGCACATGGCCGTCATCGTCGCACCAGGCGGTGTACTGCACCCGGCCGGGGGCGAGACGGGACACGTCGCGCACCGTCAGCCGGTCCAGGAACGCCTCGGCCTCCGGGCCGGCGATGCGGTACTTCACCATCGGCGTCAGGTCGAACAGCGACGCCGCGTTGCGGATGGCGAAGTATTCCTGCTCGGCGTCGCGGATGGTGTGGGCGGAGACATAGCCGCCCCAGTTGCTCCAGTCCTCGGCCTGCATCAGCGCGGCGATGCGCGGATGGAACGGCGTCTGCAGCAGCGGCTTGCGGAAATGATCCCGGGGCAGGGGGCTGCGCATGTCAGGAGCCTCCTGCCAGGATCCGGCGTGCCGCGTTCAGGCCGGCGGCGCCCATGATGCCGCCGCCGGGGTGGCTGCCGGCGCCGCACAGGAACAGGCCGGGCACCGGCGTCGCGTATTGGCCGGCGCCATGCACCGGGCGCAGCATCAGCAGCTGGTCGATCGCCAGCTCGCCATGGTGCCAGTGGCCGCCGGGCATGCGGTAGCGCGCCTCCAGATCGGCCGGGGTCAGCAGCTCCGCCGCCAGCACGCGGGCCGACAGGCCGGGCCAGTGCCGCTCCAGCACGGCCAGGATGCGGTCGCGGAAGGCCGGGCCGCCGGTGTCCCAGCCGGCGCGCAGCTCCGCCGGGGCGTATTGCGCCACGACCGACATCACATGCTTCCCCGGCGGGGCGCAGTCGGGATCGGTCAGCGACGGGATCACGATCTCCAGCACCGGCTCGGGCGAGGCCTCGCCGTATTTCGCCGGGTTGAACGCGGCCTCGACCGCATCGACGCCGGGCGCGACCACCAGTCGCCCGGCCAGCAGGCCCGGGTCCAACCCGGGCAGCTCCGGCAGCCCGTCCAGCGCCAGATGCAGCTTGGCGGCGTTGCCGCGCATGCGGATGTGACTGACGCGCCTGACGAAGCCGGTGTCGAGCGCGCGGGGGCCGAGCAGGTCGAGGAAGGTGGTGCGCGGGTTGGCGCCGGACACGACGACGGGCGCCCGGATCTCCGCCCCATCCGCCAGGGCCACGCCGACCGCCCGGTCGCCCTCGACCAGGATGCGCGCGACCGCGGCGTTGACGCGGATCTCGACCCCGGCGGCCCGCGCCGCGGCGGCGATGGCGGCGGCCACCGCGCCCATGCCGCCCTTCGGCAGGGCCAGGGCTGCCGGCATGCCGTCCGCCTCGCCGGCCAGGCGGTGGAACAGGGACATCAGCGAGGTCGGGGACCGCGGGCCGAGATGGGTGCCCAGCACCGCGTCGAAGGCGACGGCGCCCATCAGGCGCGGATCCGACAGCTCCTCCTCCAGCACATCGGCGACATCCATCAGCACCATGCGCAGGAATTCGCGCATCTCGTCGCGGCCCAACCGGCGGATCGCCCAGCCGAGCTTGCCGAGGGTCAGCGCGTCGCCGCGTCCTCCTCCGCGCAGCCGGGGCGGGATCCGGGCCAGGAACGGGCGCAGCGTGCCGGCGAAGCGCAGCAGCTTGCCCCGCAGCGCCGCCCAGGCCGCTGCCTCGTCCGGCGCGATGTCGCCGGACAGCCGCTCGCCGAACGCGCCATGCAGGGTCAGGTGCCGGCCATCCGCCGCCAGCGCCGTGGTCGGCAGGTTGGCTGCCGCGAGGGTCAGGCCGTGGCGCTTCAGCTCCAGCGCCTGGATCACCTCCGGGTGGAGATGGTTCAGCACATGGGCGACATGGGAGACGCGGAAGCCGGGGGCGAACTCCGCCGTCCGGGCGGCGCCGCCGATCTCCCCGGCCGCCTCCAGCAGCACCACCTTGCGGCCCTTCTTCGCCAGAAGCGCGGCGCAGACCAGGCCGTTGTGGCCGCCGCCGATGACGAGGACGTCACAGGACGGCATAGGCGTCGCTCATGGTCACCGGCTTGCGCTTGAGGTCGCGCAGGATCTCGGACGCCGCGTTGCGGCCCGGCGCGCCCATCACCCCGCCGCCGGGGTGGGTGGAGGACCCGCACATATAGAGGCCGGCGACCGGCGACCGGTACTGGGCATAGCCGGGCACCGGCCGGTTGAACAGGATCTGGTCGAAGGTCAGCTCGCCCTGGAAGATGTTGCCCTCGGTCAGCCCGACCTCGGCCTCCAGCTCGCGCGGGGTGCGGATCTCGGCATGCAGGATCAGGTCGCGGAAGCCGGGCGAATACTCCGCGATCTGGTCGATCACGGTCTTGCCGAAGGCGTCGCGGTCGGCGTCGGTCCAATCGCGGCCCTCGACCTTGGGCGGGCAGTACTGGACGAAGCAGCTCATGAAATGCTGGCCCGGCGGCGCCATGGTCGGGTCGAGCGTGGTCGGGATCATCATGTCGAGGAACGGGTCGGCCGACCAGCGCCCGGCCTTCCAGTCGTCATAGCCGCGCTCCATCCGCTCGACGCTGTCGGTGAAGTGCATGTCGCCGCGGATGCAGGGCGACCCTTCGGGCATCGCCGGGAAGCGGGGCAGGGCGCCCAGCGCGATGTTCACCTTGCCGGAGGAGCCGCGGATCTTGAAGCTTTGCACCCGCTTGACGAAGGGCGCCGGCAGCTCGGTTTCCGGCACCAGGGTCAGGAAGGTGCGCTTGACGTCGAGGTTGGACACGACCTGCCGGGCGCGGATCTCCTCGCCGCCGGCCAGCACCACGCCGGCGGCCCGGCCGTTCTCGACCAGGATGCGCTCCACCGCCGCGCCGGTGCGGATCTCGCCCTTGGCCGCGCGCAGCGACCCGGCCATGGCCTGGGTGATGGCGCCCATGCCGCCGCGGGCGAAGCCCCAGGCTCCGCTGGCGCCGTCGACATCGCCCATGTAGTGGTGCAGCAGCACATAGGCCGATCCGGGCGAACACGGCCCCAAAGCGGTGCCGATGATGCCGGACAGGGCGAAGCTGGCCTTCACCACCTCGCTCTCGAAATACTCGTCCAAATATTCCGCGATGCTCATGGTCCAGAACCGGACCGTGTCGGCCATCTCGGTTTCGGTCAGGTCGTGGAACTTGCGGCCGAGATACAGCAGCTCCTGCAGGTCGCGCGGCCGCAGCGACGCCGGGTCCGGCGGCGTGCGCAGCAGCAGCGGGCGGATGAAGCGGCACTGCCGGACGACATCGGCGGAGTAGCGGTCATAGGCTTCGGCGTCGCGCAGCGAGAAGCGCTGGATCTCGCGCCGGTGGGCGTCGTGCTGGCGGTAGGTCGCCAGCGCGTCGCCGTCGCGGGTGAACACGGCGCCGCCCTCATAGGGGATGACCTGCAGCCCGTGCCGCGGCAGCTCCAGGTCGCGCATGATCTCCGGCCGCAGCAGGCTGCAGACATAGGAGCAGTTGGAATAGAGGATGCCCGGGTGCAGCGACCGGCTGACCGCGGCGCCGCCGACCCAGTCGTTCTTCTCGACCACCAGAACCTCCAGCCCGGCGCGGGCGAGGTAGCAGGCGGCGACCAGGCCATTGTGCCCGGCCCCGACGATGAGGGCGTCCCAGATCTTCATGGGATCGCTGCACAGTTGGCGGGGAAAGCAGAGCGCGTTGCCTCTCCCGCCTGGCGGGAGAGGTCGGACGTCTCTTGGGACGTCCGGGTGAGGGTTGGTCCCGGCCTCGACGAAACCCCCTCACCCGGAACCGCTTCGCGTCTCCGACCTCTCCCGCAAGCGGGAGAGGCAACCCGAGACGTTCCGGTCGAAATTCCCCCCATGGGCTCTGTCTCCGCCCGATCTGCCGGTCAGTGTGCCACGGCTCGCTTGGCGTCGTCGCCGCCCGTCTCCAGGGTGCGGTCGACGGCGCGTTCGAAGCCGGCCAGGGTCTCGGCCAGGCAGCTGTCGTCATGCGCCTCGCAGATGAACCAGGGCTCGCGCGAATCCGGCTCGCACAGCACACCCTCCTCGTGCAGCTCGCGGGCCAGCGCGTCGTAGAAGCTGTAGTCGGACCGCTTCCAGTCGCGGTAGTCGCGCGGCGGCGTGGCGGCGAAGAACAGCCCGCCCATCGAGGGGTGGCCGGCGAAGCAATGCACCACGCCGCGGGCGTCCAGGATGCGCTTGATCCCGGCCTGCAGCCGGCGGCCATAGGCGGCGATGGTCTCCAGCGCCGCGGTCTCGTCCAGGATCTCGAGCGTCTTCTCGGCCGCGGCCAGGGCCACGGAATGGGCGGTGTAGGTGCCGCCATGGGCCACGCCGCGGCCGTAGCGGCGCATGATGTCCTCGCGCCCGCCGATGGCGGCGATCGGATAGCCGTTGGCCATCGCCTTGGCCACGGTGGTGATGTCGGCGGTCACGCCCATCAGCTCCTGCGTGCCGCCGCGGGCGACGCGGAAGCCGGACTTCACCTCGTCGATGATCAGCAGCACACCGTAGCGGTCGCACAGCTCGCGCACTGCGCGGACATAGGCGATGTCGGCGGTGATGCCGCAGCAATTGCCCATGATCGGCTCGATCAGCATCGCCGCGATCTCATGCGACTTGCGGCGCAGCAGGTCCTCCAGCCGGTTGGCGTCGTTCATCGGCGTCAGATGCACCATCGGCCGCACCGCCTCCGGCACGCCCTGGGAGTAGGGCATCACCGCCGGCTCGCGGTCGGTCCGGGACGGATCCCAGTCATCCAGCGCCACCAGCCACATCGCCGCGTCGAACAGCCCGTGATAGCTGCCCTCGACCAGCACGTAGGACTCCTTGCCGGTGTAGGCGCGGGCCAGGCGCAGCGCCGCCATCACCGCCTCGGTGCCGGAGTTGGAGAAGCGCACCAACTCGGCCGCCGGCATCATCTTGGCGATGCGCTCGGCCACCGTGAATTCGCGCTCGGTCGACAGGGCGAAGACGCCGCCGATGTCCATGCCCTGCCGCGCCGCCTCATCCACCCGCGGGTCGGCATAGCCCAGGATGGCGGGGCCGTAGCCGAGCCGGTAGTCGATATACGGGTTGTCGTCGAGGTCCCAGATCCGGCCACCCCGGCCGCGCTTGATGTAGATCGTCCGGTCGTCGCCCCAGTAGCGGAAATTCGAGGCGACGCCGAGGGGCAGGCGGGTCGACGCCCGACGGAATTGCGCATTGCTGCGCGCCAGGCTGCGGGTCATGGCAGCGGGTCCTTGTCTCGTTGGTCCGGCGGTTCTTCGGCCGCAATTTCGAGACTCAGGATGGCATAGGGTCCCGGATTCTGTCCAGGATATTGAATGAACGTTCAATTAACGGCTTGTTGGATGTTCATTCAATATCTTGCCGGCCGACGCATGGGATGCTAGCGTTTTATGGGATTTTGAGGTGGGGGTGCCGATGGCCGAAGGCCAGGCCGCGCGCAGGCTGAACGGGGGGCGGCGGCAGTCGAAGGAGCTGCGGCGGCAGGAGCTGATCGAGGCGACGATCGACGCCATCGCCAAGCGCGGCTATGAGGAAACCACCATGGCCGTGGTCGCGGACGGCGCCGGCCTGTCGCGCGGCATCGTCAACTTCCATTTCGAGAGCAAGGAGAAGCTGCTCGTCGAGACGCTGCGCTACATGTCCGACGAGTACCGCGCCCATTGGCGCCGCGCGCTGCACGAGGCCGGGCCGACCGCGGCGGAGAAGCTGTGGGCGCTGGTGCTGGCCGATTTCGACCGCAAGATCTGCAACCCGCGCAAGATCGCCGCCTGGTGCGCCTTCTGGGGCGAGGCCAAGACCCGGCCGCACTACCGGGCCCTGTGCAGCGCCAACGACCAGGACTATCACCTGACCCTCCTGAACCTGTGCCGCGAGCTGGTGGCGGACGGGCAGTCGCCGCTGCTGCTGGCCCGCAGCCTGAACGGGCTGCTGGAGGGGCTGTGGCTGCATGTGATGATGGGGCCGAAGGAATTCGGCCGCGAGGATGGCCGCGCCTGCGCCGTGGAGATGCTGGCCTCGGTCTTCCCCAAGCACTTCACCAAAGACGGCCCGATCGGGCCGGGGGGCGAGGGATGACCCCATTCTCATTGCCATCCTCGGGCTTGACCCGAGGATCCAGGGGCCATCGAGAACGGTGCTGGTTGCCCCTGGATTGCCCGATCAAGCCGGGCAATGACAAGGAAGGGAATGGCGGGCCTCGGACGCCGGCCCTGGAAGCCTCCTTGCCATGAGCTTCACGCTCCCCGACAGCGCCCGCGACTGGCAGGACCGGATCCGCCGCTTCGTCGAGGCCGAGCTGATCCCGTGGGAGGTGGAGGCGGAGATGAACGGCGGCGAGATCCCGCCCGACATCGCCGCCCGGCATGAGCGCATGGCGCTTGATCTCGGCCTGTCGCGGATCGACGCGCCGAGGGCCCATGGCGGGTTGGCGCTGCCGATCCTCGACCAGGTGGCGATCGCGGAGCAGACCGGGCGCGTCACCAACGCGCTGGCCTGGTGCTGCGGCGAGGCCCAGTCCTGGATGTTCGAGGCCTGTTCGCCCGACCAGATCGACCGCTTCATCCTGCCGCTGATGCGCGGCGAACGGCATTTCTGCACGGCCGTCACCGAGGCCGGCGCCGGCTCCGACGTCGACGACATCGCCACCACCGCCCGGCGCGACGGCGACCATTACGTCATCGACGGCGAGAAATGGCACGTCACCAGCGCCAACCTGGCCGACACGGTGATCGTCCAGGCCAAGATCCAGGGTGGTGCGGCCGACGGCAGCCACGCCCTGTTCTTCGTCGGCCTGCCGGCCGCGGGGCTCAGCACGCTGCGCACGCCGGCCTACACCCACACCTACCGCCACCACCACCCGATCCTGCGCTTCGACGGCGTGCGGGTGCCGGCGGCCGACCGCATCGGCGCGGAAGGGCAGGGCATGGGCTTCATCCATGCCTGGTTCCGGCGCGAGCGGCTGATGATCGCGGCGCGCTGCTGCGGCGCAGCCGAGCGGCTGATCGAGGCGGCGACCGAATTCGCCGCCGGCCGCGCGATCGGCGGCGAACCGATGGCGCGATTCCAGCTGGTGCAGGCGATGCTGGCCGACAGCCTGGCCGAGCTGCACGCAGCGCGGCTGGTGACCTATGAGGCGGCCGAGGCGCATGACCGCGGCCTGGACGTCAAGGCGCTGCACGCCCGCTGCTCGATCGCCAAGCTGCTGGCGTCGGAGATGGCGGGCCGCGTCGCCGACCGGGCGGTGCAGATCTTCGGCGGCCGCGGCTACATGCGCGAGAATGTGGCGGAGCGGTTCAGCCGCGAATTGCGGGTCGACCGCATCTGGGAAGGCACCAGCGAGATCCAGCGCCTGATCATCGCCGGCAGCCTGCTGAAGCGGGGTTTGGCCGGCACGATCGGACCGTAGGAATTCGGTAAAGAATCCGCTGGAGAAATCCGGCGAAGCGGGCTCTGAATAGACACGCCGACGGCCGCGGCGCAGCGACAGAAAACCGGCCGGCAGGTTGAGGCGACATAGGGAGCCAGGCGAATGACGCGTTCCCCCCAGGCGATCCGGCTGCTGGCCGCGACGGCGCTTCTCCTCGGTGCGGCGCTGCCGGCGCTGGCCGATGAGGAGAAGGTCGTCAACGTCTACAACTGGGTCGACTATATCGGCGAGACCACGATCAAGGATTTCGAGACCGAGACCGGCATCAAGGTGGTCTACGACACCTATGACGCGTCGGAGACGGTCGACGCCAAGATGATGGCCGGCAGCTCCGGCTACGACGTGGTGCTGCACGGCTCGCACCTGATCCCGCCGCTGGTCAAGGCCGGGGTGTTCGCCAAGATCGACAAGGCGAAGCTGACCAATTACGGCAACCTCGACCCCGACATCCTGAAGATCGTCGCCGCCCACGATCCGGGGAACGAATACATGGTGCCCTACATGTGGGGCACGGTCGGCTTCGCCTACAATGTCGACATGATCAAGCAGCGCATGGCCGATGCGCCGGTCACCTCGCTCGACATGCTGTTCAAGCCCGAGCTGGCGAAGAAATGGGCGGATTGCGGCATCTCGATCCTGGAATCGCCGACCGACATGATCCCGCTGGCGCTGTCCTACCTGCACAAGAACCCGAACTCGCAGGACCCCAAGGACTACCAGGCCGCGGCGGCGCTGTTCAAACCGATCCGGCAATACGTCAAGGCAGTCGATTCCGCCAACTACCTGAACCAGCTGCCGAACCAGGAGCTGTGCCTGGCCTTTTCCTGGTCCGGCGACTACGCCACCGCGGCCAGCCGGGCGGCGGAGGCGGGGGTGAAGATCGACCTGGCCTATTCCGTGCCGGACACCGGCGGCCCGGCCTGGTTCGACGGCTGGCTGATCCCGTCCGACGCGCCGCACCCGAACAACGCACTGGTCTTCATCAACTACATGCTGCGGCCGCAGGTGATCGCCGCCGCCACCAACTTCACCAACTACGCCAACGCCAACAAGGCGTCGCAGCCCTTCGTCAACAAGGAGATCCTGGAGAACCCGGCGATCTACCCGGACGCCGCGACGCGGGCGAAGCTGTACGTGCCGGCCGACCTGCCCCAGGCCGCGCTGCGGGCCCGCACCCGGGCCTGGAGCCAGATCAAGGCTGGGCAGTAGGGGACGGCGGTGCGGGTCGTCGACAACCCCCTCCCCCTAACCCCCTCCCGCTGGGGGAGGGGGGACTCGATTGTTTTGGCTGGGAGTTCTCTCTCAAAATCCCAAAAACTTAGTCCCCCCTCCCCTTGCGGGAGGGGGTTAGGGGGAGGGGGTTCGCGCCGCCAGAACCCACGCCAACCCTAGATGGCCACGCCCGAGCGCTATCCGGACACCAAGGACCGGCCCTGGCTTGACCCGCAGGCCAAGCCGATCGTCCGGATCGAGGGGCTGACCAAGACGTTCGCCGACTTCGTCGCGGTCGACGCCGTCGACCTCGAGATCCATCGCAAGGAGCTGTTCTGCCTGCTCGGCGGGTCGGGCTGCGGCAAGACCACGCTGCTGCGCATGCTCGCCGGCTTCGAGACGCCCAGCGCCGGCCGCATCCTGATCGACGGCCAGGACATGACCCGGGCGCCGCCCTATGAACGGCCGGTCAACATGATGTTCCAGTCCTACGCCCTGTTCCCGCATATGAGCGTGGAGAAGAACATCGGCTACGGGCTGAAGCACGAGGCGATGACCCCGGCCGAGCGCCGCGACCGGGTCGCCGAGATGCTGGAGCTGGTGCAGCTGCAGGGCTTCGGTCCGCGCAAGCCACACCAATTGTCCGGCGGCCAGCGCCAGCGCGTCGCCCTGGCCCGGGCGCTGGCGAAGAAGCCGAAACTTTTGCTGCTGGACGAGCCGCTGGCGGCGCTGGACAAGAAGCTGCGCGAGCAGACCCAGTTCGAGCTGATGACCATCCAGTACCAGGTCGGCGTCACCTTCATCGTGGTCACCCACGACCAGGAGGAGGCGATGGCGCTGTCGACCCGGATCGCGGTGATGAACCGCGGCCGGATCGTCCAGACCGGCACGCCGACCGACATCTACGAATACCCCAACTGCCGCTTCTCGGCCGATTTCATCGGCTCGATCAACCTGTTCGAGGGCAAGGTCGAGAACGTGGCCGACGGGCAGGTGACGGTCATGACCGAGGAGGTCGGGCCGCTGCAGGTCGCCCATGCCGGGCCGGTGTTGCCGGGCGCGCCGGTGTCGGTGGCGGTGCGGCCGGAGAAGATCGCGATCGGGCGCGAGCCGCCGCGCGACGCGCCGAACACCCTGCAGGGCACGGTGTTCGACCTCGGCTATTTCGGCGACCGCTCGCTGTTCCGGGTGCAGCTCGGCAACGGCAGGCTGGTGTCGGTCAGTCGCCAGAACGAGCGCCGCGGGCGGGAGGAGGACCGGCAGGTCGACTGGGACGACCGGGTCTGGCTGTCCTGGACTCCGGCCTCCGCCCTGCTGCTGACCGAATGACGGCGCTGTCCGACCCTGGGGGCGCGCGGCCGGTCGTACCGCTGTGGCGCCGGGCGCTGCGCCGGGTCGGCGACGCCTGGCGCGGCCTGATCATCGGCGTCCCCACGATCTGGCTGGCGCTGTTCTTCCTGGTGCCGTTCCTGATCGTGCTGAAGATCAGCCTGGCCGAGACCATCGTCGGCCGGCCGCCCTATTCGGCGCTGCTGGAATGGGGCGACGGGGCGTGGCCGACCATCACCGCCTCGCTGCACAACTTCGTGTTCCTGACCGAGGACTGGCTGTACCTCGAGGGCTATCTCAACTCGGTCAAGATCGCACTGATCTCCACCGCGCTGTGCCTGGTGTGCGGCTACCCGATTGCCTACGGCATCGCCCGGTCGTCGCCGGGGGCGCGCAACATCCTGCTGCTGTTCGTCATCCTGCCGTTCTGGACCTCGTTCCTGCTGCGCATCTACGCCTGGATGGGAATCCTGAACAAGCAGGGCATCCTCAACGGCTTCCTGGTGTGGAGCGGCATCCTCGACCAGCCGGTCGAGATGATGAACACCGACTTCGCGGTCTATCTCGGCATCGTCTACTCCTACCTGCCCTTCATGATCCTGCCGCTCTACGTCACGCTGGAGAAGCTGGACCAGAGCCTGGTCGAGGCGGCGATGGATCTGGGGTCGCGGCCGTGGCGGGTGTTCCTCGACGTCACCCTGCCGCTGTCGCTGCCCGGCATCGTCGCCGGGTCGCTCCTGGTGTTCATCCCGGCCACCGGCGAATACGTGATCCCGGCGCTGCTGGGGAACCCGTCCAGCCCGATGATCGGCCAGGTGCTGTTCAACGAGTTCTACTCCAACCGCGACTGGCCGGTGGCCTCGGCCGTGGCGGTGGTCCTGCTGCTGCTCCTGGTGCTGCCGATCCTGTGGTTCCAGAACCGCCAGGTGCGGGAGGGGGCGGCATGAACCGCGGCCGGTCCCGCTTCCTCACCGTCTGGCTGGTGGCCGGCTTCGTGTTCTTCTACGGGCCGATCGTCTCGATGATGGTGTTCTCGTTCAACCAGTCGCGGCTGGCCACGGTGTGGGGTGGCTTCTCGACCAAATGGTACGAGGGGCTGTGGGGCAACGACCAGATCATCGACGCCGCGCTGCTGAGCCTGCGGATCGCGGCGGTGTCGGCCACGGTCGCCACCATCCTCGGCACCCTGGCCGGCATCGCCCTGGCCCGCTTCGGCCGGTTCCGCGGCCGGCTGCTGCTGGCCGGCATGGTCACCGCGCCGCTGGTGATGCCCGAGGTCATCACCGGCCTGTCGCTGCTGCTGCTGTTCGTGGCGCTGGAGGACAGCTTCGGCTGGCCGTCCGGGCGCGGCGCCGGCACCATCACCATCGCCCACATCACCTTCGCCATGGCCTATGTCGCGGTGGTGGTGCAGTCGCGCCTGGCCGACATGGACGGGTCGATCGAGGAGGCCGCGGCCGATCTCGGCAGCCGGCCCTGGCAGGTGATGGTCGACATCACCCTGCCGCTGCTGGCGCCGGCCATGGTGTCGGGCTGGCTCTTGGCCTTCACCCTGTCGCTGGACGATCTGGTGATCGCCACCTTCACCTCGGGCCCCGGCGCCAACACCCTGCCGATGGTGATCTTCTCCAAGGTCCGGCTGGGGCTGACCCCCGACATCAACGCCCTGGCGACCATCATCATCCTGGTGGTGGCGAGCTTCGTCATCGCCAGCGCCGTGATCCTGAACCGGCGTGACGCCCGCAAGCTGCGCGAAAGCCGCGGCGCCTCCGCCGGACCTTAGCCGCGGTTCTGGCGGAGAAGCGCGGCGCTTTCCGGAATTGCCTGCAAAATGCCAGGGGAACAGTTTGTCCCTTCGTCCCGTTGGGCTTGGGATGTGGCGCCGAATCGCGTCGCACCATGAACTGGAGGACGTGACATGCGTTCCATTTCCAAGGTTGTCGCCCTCGCCGGTCTGTCGCTGCTGGCGGCCGCCTGCACGGTCAACAACACCCCGCCGGATCGGCCGACCACCGTCGTCACCCAGCCGGCTCCGTCCGTCGTCACCACGCCGGGCACCACCACCTACGTCACGCCGGCCCAGCGCACCACCGTGGTGACGCCGGCCTATTGAGGCGGTGCCGGCACGACGGATGCGGCGACAGCCGCCAGTGCGCCGGATGATCCGGCGCCCGCTTCCTGGTTCGCCGTGCCGGCCCCGCCCACCCCGGTGGAACGGCTCTGCCGTTCAACCCGGTGGAACGGCTCTGCCGTTCAACCCGGTGGAACGGCTCTGCCGTTCAACCTGAGGGAACGGCTTTCGCCGCCGTCCTGTTGGTCTCTGAGCGGTGCCGATTCATGCCGCCTTCCACCGAAACCGGAGGATTGACATGCGCTCCATGACCTTTGCCATCGCCCTGATCGGGCTTCCGCTCCTTGGGGCCTGCACGGTGAACAACCAGCCGCCGGACAAGCCGACGACGGTCGTGACCCAGCCGGCGCCGACCACCACCTATGTCGCCCCGGCGACGCGGACGGTGGTGACCCCGGCCTACTAAGGCCAAGCCCTGACGCGCCGGCACGGGCCGCCCGAAGACGGGTCGCCCGCGCCGCGCTTCACTGCGTGTGATGGGACTCGGCCAGGGCGTAGACCGGCGTCGGGATCCCGGCCTCCCTCGCCTTGATCTGCAGGGCCAGGGCCCGGGAGAACAGCCGCGAGGTGGAGAAGTTCCCGCCGTGGAACCACAGCGCCTTCTGCTGGGTCGGTTTCCACAGGTTCCTCAATTCCCCCTCCCATGGCCCGGGGTCGCCGCGCACGCCGGAGCCCAGGCCGTAGATCTTCCCGACCTTCTCCACCATCTCTGGCGGCAGCACCTGTGCCGCCCAGCCGCCCGCCGGCGAGAAGCCGGTGGCGTAGACGATGACGTCGGCCGGGATCTCGCTGCCGTCGCTCAGCACCACGCTGTGCGCGCGAATGGTCTCGATGTTGACGCCGCTCCGCACCTTGATGCTGCCATTGGCGATCAGCTCCGACGCCCCGACATCCATGTAGTAGCCGGATGCGCGGCGGTACAGCTGCGGGATGATGCCGGAATGGTCCTCGCCATCCGTCAGCAGGAAGCCCGCCTTTTCCAGCCTGGCGTAGAACGCGGCTTCCTGCTGCTGCAGCTTCGCCGTCAGCGGCACCTGCAGCTGCGCCTGCAGCCGGAAGGGGGTGGAGGCGAACAACAGGTCCGCCCGGTCCGGCGTCATGCCCTGCGCCACCGCCGCGTCGGAATACAGGCTGCCGATGGTCTGCATCAGCCAGGGCAGCCGGACGACGATGGTCGGGGTGCGCTGGATCATGGTGACGTCGGCCCCGGCCTCCCACAGCGCGGCGCAGATGTCATGGCCGGAGGTGTTGGCGCCGACCACGACGCAGCGCCGGCCCTTGTAGGCCGGGCCGCCGCGATGGGCGCTGGCATGGTGCTGCTCGCCCTTGAAATCCGCCGCGCCGGGGAACTTCGGGACGTTCGGCGGCCCGGACAGGCCGCTGGCGAAGACCAGCTGCTTGGGCCGCAGCGTCATGACGCGGCCGCCGCGGATGACCTCGACCCGCCATTCGTCGTGCTCCTCGTCGAACACCGCGCTGCGGCATTCGGTGCCGGTCCAGATGTCCAGCTCCATCAGCGCGGCATAGGCATCCAGCCACGCCGCCACCTGGTCCTTGGACCGGAACACCGGCCAGCCCGTGGGATAGGACAGGTACGGCATCTCGTCGAACAGCACCGGCGAATGCAGCATCAGCGCGTCATAGCGGTTGCGCCATGTGTCCGACGGCCGCTCCAGCCGGTCGATCAGCAGCGTCGGCACGCCGAGATGCTTGAGACGGGCACCCAGCGCCAGCCCGGCATGGCCGGCGCCGACGACCAGGCAGTAGGGCTGCCGGGTGGTGCCGATCTCCGCCTGCTCCTGCGCCTTCCGCACCGCAGGGGACGGGCGGCCCGCCTGGTAGGCCAGCGACACCCCCAGCGGGCGTCCAGTGCCGATCGCCTCCTCATGGCCCTTCAGCCCGGTCATCGCGGTCAGCAGGGTCCAGCAGCGGCCATCCCGCAGCCGGACGACGCCGCTGCCCCGCGCCACCGCCGTCTCGAACGTCACGGCGCCCTCGACCACGCCGTCGACCAGCCGGGCCGGACCATCCGCCTTCCAGGCGCTGGGGGCGGCGCCGGCGAGGCACGCCTCGAGCAGGCTGCGGATCGCATCCTGGCCATCCGCGGTGTGGATGTTCCAGGTGAAGGCGACGATGTCGCGCCAATAGGCGTCGGGCAGGAACAGGGCCATCGCCGCGGCGACATCGTTGCGGGACAGCGCACCGTCGAATTCCTGGAGCCAGCGTGCCAGCAGCTCGTCCGGCGAAACAGAAACCAACGTATCCATGGGACAACCGACCGTCTGATGTGAAGATCGTCCCTGGCTAGGCCCGCCGCGTTACCTTCTCATGTCCGCGCGGGTTACCGCTGCAACCCCCTCACAGCGCCATCCCGGGCATGTCCTGCCGGATCCAGCCCTGGAAGGCGCGCAGGTTGATCTCCTTCTCGCCCAGCACGCCGGCGCCATAGGCCGAGCCGGCGAGGCCCTGCTGCACCGACCGGATCAGTGCGGCATCTTCGTCATGCACCCGGTTGTTCACCCGCAGGTTCAGCCGCCGCGTCACCTGCATGGCGCGGCGGTCGTCCGGCCGGGCATAGGCCCGCCAGCGCAGGATCGAACGGCCGGGGCCGGCGGGCAGGATGTGGAAATAGTCCAGCATGTCGGGATACAGCTCCAGCGACACCGCCGGATACAGGAACAGATAGGTCCAGCGCCGCTGCAGCGCCTCCGGCAGATGCGGCACGTCGGGCAGGGCCCGGGCATAGGCGCGGGTCGACCAGCCGCCATCCGGGTCGCGGCGCAGCGCGTGGCTCAGCCGGATCGTCCGGGTCTCGTCATCCGGCTCGCGGTCATAGGCGCCGGACATCAGCCCGAACAGGCCGGGATGGCCGGTCGGGAAGTGGTAGTCCTCGAGGTAGTTGTCCCAGACGTTCTTCCAGTCGGCGTCGATCCCGCCGATCCAGTAGTCGGCGATCGGCACCATCTCCTCGATCCGGTGCGCCGCCAGCTCTGCGGCATAGGGGGCATAGCGCTCGGCCACCGACGGGCCGCCACCCCGGAAGCGCAGGAAGACGAAGCCGGCGAACACCTCGCTGTCCAGCGGCACCAGGCCGAGGCCCGAGGTCTCGATCTCCGGGAAGGTCTTGGCCGCCGCCACGGCGCGCAAGCGTCCGTCCCAGGCATAGCACCAGGCGTGGTAGGGGCAGCGGATCAGGCCGCTGCAATGGCCGTCGCGGCCTTCCAGCACGGCATGGGCGCGGTGGCGGCAGACATTGTGGAAGGCGCGGATGCCGCCATTCTCGCCGCGGATGACGAAGGCGCGCTCGCCCAGCGCCTCGAAGGTGACGTAGTCGCCGGGGTTCGGCAGCTCCGACACATGCGCGACGAGGTGCCAGGCCGGCCGGTGGATGCGCTCGATCTCGGCGGCGTGGAAATCGGGATCGGCATAGGTCCAGCCGGGCAAGGTGGCGGGCAGGGCGGAGGATGCGGGGGCATCATCCTCGGCCACCAGGCGCAGCCGGGCCGGGGCTGCGAATTCCGCCGGGAACAGGTTGGCGAGGTAGCGGCGGCAGGTGTCGGCGGCATCGTCCCAGTCGAAGGCCTCGTGCTGCACCAGCGCCTCCTGCGACAGGGCGTCGACCAGCCCGCACAGGCCCAGCGCCGCGGCGCGCAGCTCGATCCTTGCGCCGGTGCGCTCCGCCAGCTCCGCCATCAGCGCATGCACCGCGTCGTAGAAGGCGCGGTCGGAGGTGCCGACGATCGCCATGTAGTCGTCGCGCGCCCGGCTTTCGCCCCAGAAGGCGTACCACACCGCCAGCCGCTCCAGGCTGGCCACCTCGGGGTCGAAGCTGGCGCGGATCAGCGCCATCAGCGCCGCCTCCGGCGCCCGGCCGGCCGTCGCCACCGCGCTTTCGCACAGGGTGCGATAGGTCTCGGCCATGCGCGACAGCGTCGCCTGCAGCAGTTCCTGCTTCGACTTGAAGTGGAAATTGACCATGCCGGCGGTCAGGCCGGCCAGGCTGGCCACCTTGCTCAGCGTGATGTTGGACAGGCCGTGCTCGGCGATCGCCGTGATCGCGGCCTCGATCAGCTGTTCGCGCCGCGCATCCTGCGGCAACCGCGCCCGGACCCGGCTTTCCAGGACGTCATCCATCCCCGCCTCCCGACTGGCCGTTCGATCCTTATTGAATGATTATTTTATTGAATCGAATGACTGTTTGGCAAGGGCCTGCTCATTCGTCATTGCGAGCGCAGCGAAGCAATCCATGCCAGGCGGCGCCATGGATTGCTTCGTCGGCTTCGCCTCCTCGCAATGACGGCGAAGGGGTGAAGGCGGATCGGATCAGCCCGCCTGCATCCGCGCCGCCAGCGCCTGGTGGCTGCGGATCAAAGCGGGCAGGTCGAGGCCGGGGATGGCGCCCTGCCGCACCCGCCAGGCGCCGCCGACCATGACGTAGTCGGCCCGGTGGGCGCCGCACAGCACCAGCGCCGCCAGCGGGTCGCCATGGCCGGCGAAGCGCAGCTCGTCCAGCGCGAACAGGGCGAGATCGGCCTGCTGGCCCGGCGCGATGACACCGAGATCCGGCCGGCCGAGGCAGGCGGCGGATCCCGCGGTGGCCCAGCGCAGGGCGTCGCGATGGCTGATCGCGGTCACGCCGTAGTGGAGCCGCTGCAGCAGGAAGGCGGCGCGCACCTCCTGCATCAGGTTCGAGCCGTCATTGGAGGCGGAGCCGTCGACGCCGAGGCCGACGCTCATGCCCGCGCGCTCCATGCCGTGCACCGGGCAATGACCGGAGGCCAGCGTCTGGTTCGAGCAGGGGCAATGCGTCACCGCCGTGCCGGCCCGGGCCAGCCGGCCGATCTCGGACGGGTCGAAATGGATGCCGTGGGCCAGCCAGGTGCGGGGGCCCAGCCAGCCGCATTCCTCCAGATAGTCCAGCGGCCGGCAGCCGAATTTCTCCACGCAGAAGCGGTTCTCGTCCTCGGTCTCGGCCAGATGGGTGTGCAGCCGGACGTCGTGCCGCCCTGCCAGCTCGGCCGTGCGCCGCATCAGCGATCCGGTGACCGAGAAAGGCGAGCAGGGGGCCAGCGCGATCTGGATCATGGCGCCGTCGCCGGGCTGGTGGTGCGCCGCGATCAGCCTTTCGCTGTCGGCCAGGATTTCATCCTCGTCCTGCACCACGCTGTCCGGCGGCAGGCCGCCGTCGCGCACCGACAGGTTCATCGAACCGCGCGTCAGCATGGCGCGGAGGCCGAGCGACCGCGCCACCTCGACCTCGATGTCGATGGCGTGCTCCAGCCCGTCCGGGAACACGTAGTGGTGGTCCGAGGTGGTGGTGCAGCCGGACAGCAGCAGCTCCGCCATCGCCACGGTGACGGCGCTGCGCAGCGCCTCCGGGTCCAGCCGGGCCCAGACCGGGTACAGCGCCTGCAGCCAGGGGAACAGCTCGCGGTCCAGCGCCGCCGGCAGGGCCCGGGTCAGGGTCTGGTAGAAGTGGTGGTGGGTGTTGATCAGCCCGGGCAGGATGACATGGGCGCCGGCGTCGAACACGCTGTCGACCGGCGCGGCGGGCTCGCGCCCCGCCGGCACCAGCTCGGCGATGCGGCCGTCCTCGACCACCACGCCGCGCTCGGCGTCCTCCGCCAGGATCGCCAGCGGGTCCCTGATCCACAGCCGCATCGCACGCCTCCGATCCTGTCGGCGGGAAGCCTAGCACCGAACGGCGGAGGTGGGAGGGGCGGCGGATTTGAAGGAGCTTCAAACGGAGACGCACCCCCTTCGTCATTGCGAGGAGGCGAAGCCGACGAAGCAATCCATGGCGCCGCCTGGCATGGATTGCTTCGCTGCGCTCGCAATGACGATTCAGGAAGTCACGCCGCGTCCTGCTGCTGCGTTGCCGGGCCGGCGATCTCGAAATCGGCCTGGCGCTCCAGCACCTTGAGGATGGCGGAATGGTCCCAGGCGGCGCCCCCTTGGGCGACCGCGGCGTGCAGCAGCTGCTGGGTCGCCGCGGTGTTCGGCAGCGGCACGCCCAGCGCCCTGGCGCCGTCCAGCGCCAGGGCCAGGTCCTTCTGGTGCAGGGCGATGCGGAAGCCCGGCGCGAAGTTGCGCTGGATCATGCGCTCGCCATGCACCTCGAGGATGCGGGAGGCGGCGAAACCGCCCATCAGCGCCTGGCGCACCCGGGCCGGGTCGGCGCCGGCCTTGGCCGCGAACAGCAGGGCCTCGGCCACCGCCTCGATGGTCAAAGCGACGATGATCTGGTTGGCGACCTTGGTGGTCTGGCCGTCGCCGTTGCCGCCGACCAGGGTGACGTTCTTGCCCATCGCCTCGAACAGCGGCTTCACCCGGTCGAAGGCGGCCTGCGGCCCGCCGACCATGATGGTCAGGCTGGCGGCCTTGGCGCCGACTTCGCCGCCCGAGACCGGGGCATCGAGATAGTCGCAGCCCAGGGCGTTGATCCTTTCGGCGAAGCCCTTGGTCGCGATCGGCGAGATCGAGCTCATGTCGACCACGATCTTGCCCGGCGACAGGCCTTCGGCGACGCCGCCGGGGCCGAACAGCGCCGCCTCCACATGCGGCGTGTCGGGCACCATGGTGATGACGATGTCGGCCCGCCCGGCGGCTTCGGCGGCGGAGGACGCGGCGATGGCGCCCTTGGCCACCAGCTCCTCCGGCACGCCGGTGATGTCGTGCAGCACCAGGCTGTCCCCGGCGGCGATCAGGTGGCCGGCCATGGGGCGGCCCATGATGCCGAGACCGATGAAGGCGACGTTCATGGCGAACTCCTATCAGGAGAGGAAGTGGAGGCACCGAAGCCGCCTCCTTTCTCTTGTCATCCTCGGGCTTGACCCGAGGATCCAGGGACTGCCAAAGCCGTTCTGGGTGGCCCCTGGATTGCCGGGTCAAGCCCGGCAATGACAAACAGAGGGGGCTTGCCGGGGCCTCGGCTAAGCCGCGACGGTGGCCTTGGCTCTGTAAAGGTCGAACCAGCCGAGACCCGCCTCGGTGCCGGATTGCGGCACGTATTCGGCGCCGACCCAGCCGGCGTAGCCGAGCGCGTCGAGCAGGCGGAACAGGAAGGGATAGTGGATCTCGCCGGTGCCCGGCTCATGCCGGCCGGGGTTGTCCGCCACCTGGATGTGGCCAATGCGGGACAGCAGCGTCTGCAGTGTCGGGCCCAGGTCTCCCTCCATGATCTGCATGTGGTAGATGTCGTATTGCAGCTTGGTGTTCGGCGCGTCGACCGCATCCAGCACGTCGAGCGTCTGCTGCGACCCGCTGAGGAAGAAGCCCGGGATGTCGCGGGTGTTGATCGGCTCGACCAGCAGGTCGATGCCGGCCTCGCCCAAGGCCTTGGCGGCGAAGCGGAGATTGTCGACCAGCGTGTCGCCCAGCACCGTCTCGGCCACGCCGGCCGGCCGCTTGCCGGCCAGGCAGTTGATCTGGCGGCAGCCCAGTGCGGTGGCGTAGTCGATGGCCTGGCCGACGCCGTCCTGGAACTCGCCGCGGCGGTCGGGCAAGCAGGCGATGCCGCGCTCGCCCTTGGCCCAGTCGCCGGCCGGCAGGTTGTGCAGCACCTGGGTCAGGCCATGGCGCTGCAGCCGCTCGGCCAGCTCCTCCTTCGGGTAGGGGTAGGGGAACAAGTACTCGACCCCGGTGAAGCCGGCCTCCGCGGCCCGGCCGAAGCGGTCGAGGAAGGGATGCTCGTTGAACAGCATGGTGAGGTTGGCGGCGAAGCGCGGCATGGCGGCCTCCGGGCTCAGACGGTTTCCGGCTCGCGGGCCGGGGCGGGGGCGAGGTCGACGATCTCCTCGAACTCGGTGACCTTGTCGATCTCCGGCCCCATGGCGATGTTGGTCACCCGCTCGGTGATGATCTCCAGCACCACCGGCAGGCTGGCCTGGGTCGACCGGGTGCGGGCCCATTGCAGTGCCTCGGCGATCTCGGCGGGGTCGAACACCCGGCGGGCGATGCAGCCGAAGGCTTCCGCCGCCTTGACGTGGTCGACGCCGTAGTCGCCGATCTCCGGCGCGTTGATGTTCTGGAACGAGAGCTGGACCTCGTAATCCATGTTGTAGCCGCGCTCCGCCTGCCGGATCAGGCCGAGATAGGCGTTGTTCAGCACCACCAGCACGAAGGGGATGCGGTACTGCGCCGCCACCGCCAGCTCCTCGATCAGGAACTGCAGGGAATAGTCGCCGACGATGCCGACCACCTCGGCCGACGGGTCGGCCAGCTTGGCGCCGGTGCAGGCCGAGACTTCCCAGCCCAGGGGACCGGCCTGGCCGCAGATGATGTAGTTACGCGGCTTGTACACCTTCTGGAACTGGCCGGAGGCGATCTGGTACAGGCCGATCGCGGTGACGAAGCGGGTGTCGCGGCCGAAGGCGGCGTTGATCTCCTGGAACGCGCGCTGCGGCTTGATCGGCGTGTTGTCGAAATCGGTCCGGCGCAGCATGGTGCGCTTGCGCTCCTGCACCGCGCCGGCCCAGTTCTCGTGCTTCGGCAGCTTGCGGCCGCGGGCCTCGGCGATCAGCGCCTCCAGCGCCAGCCCGGCATCGGCAACGATGCCCAGGTCGGGGCAGAACACCCGGCCGATCTGGGTCGGCTCGATGTCGACATGGATGAATTTGCGGCCCTTGGTATAGACATCCGTCGATCCGGTGTGGCGGTTGGCCCAGCGGTTGCCGATGCCCAGCACCACGTCGCTCTGCAGGAAGGTGGCGTTGCCATAGCGGTGCTGGGTCTGCAGCCCGACCATGCCGGCGTTCAGCGGGTGGTCGTCCGGGATGGTGCCCCAGCCCATCAGGGTCGGCACCACCGGCACGCCCGTCAGCTCGGCGAACTCGACCAAGAGGTCGGAGGCCTCGGCGTTGATGATGCCGCCGCCGGCGACGATCAGCGGCTTCTCCGCCGCCAGCAGCATGTCGACGGCGCGGGCGATGGCGCTCGGGTTCGGCGCCGGGCGCGACACCGGCAGCGGCGCGTCGGTCTCGGGATCGTAGTCGATGATCTCCTTCTGCACGTCGATCGGCAGGTCGATCAGCACCGGTCCGGGACGGTCGGAGCGCATGATCTGGAAGGCGCGGCGGAACACCCAGGGCACCTGGGCGCCCTCCATCACCGTGATCGCCCATTTGGTCACCGGCCGGGCAATGGCGGCGATGTCGACCGCCTGGAAATCCTCCTTGTGCAGCTTGGCGCGCGGCGCCTGGCCGGTGATGCACAGGATCGGGATCGAATCCGCGATGGCGGAGTACAGGCCGGTGATCATGTTGGTGCCTGCGGGGCCGGAGGTGCCGATGCAGACGCCGATGGCGCCGGCCCGGGCCCGGGTGTAGCCCTCGGCGGCATGGGTGCCGCCCTCCTCGTGCCGCACCAGCACATGGCGGATGCCGCTGTCCTTCAGCGCCTCGTAGAAGGGCAGGATCGCGGCGCCGGGCACGCCGAACGCCACCTCCACGCCCTCGCTGCGCAACACATGCACCGCCGCTTCCATCGCCGTCATCTTGGGCATCGCGCCCTCCCGTTCAAAGGTTCCGGGGCGATGGTGGCAAGCGGGGCGGGCCGGGGCCAGCGAAGGCCTGAGATATTCCAGGGCGTGAAAAGCGGGCGCCGAGACGGCGGTTTTTCACCTGATGAAATGAAAGGGCAGGCCTTCTTTCACCTTGTCATGCCACGGCTTGACCGTGGCATCCAGGGGCGGCCAGAGCCGCTCTTGAAAGCCCCTGGATCCTCGGGTCAAGCCCACGAGTGTCCGGTTGAGTTTTGTGGACAAGGTGCATGGCGTTGATTCTGCTGGATCTCGAACGTCTGGCAACGTTTCGGGACAGCAAAGGGCAACGCCATGCAGCACAAGAATAGCGTGTTCCACGATCTTCTGAAGCACGTTCCTTGGGCCGGCTTCGAGGGGCTGGTCGAGCAGCATGGCGCCGATTTCCGGGTGCGCAGCTTGCCGAGCAAGAC
>NZ_JBFRHF010000038.1:0-45094 GCF_052115705.1 Inquilinus sp. 2KB_23
CACAGCTGGTCGGGCGCGGTCGGATCAGGCGGCGCGCCAAGTTGGGCCAGATCGGCCAGCCGTGGCGCGTATCCGTCGTCGGTGCCCGGAAGGCCGCGCGCCTGAGGCACAACAGGTTATCCTCGCGCATCAACCGCAGCACCCGCTTGCGGTTGACCGCCCAGCCCTCGCGCCGCAGCATCTCCCCGATCCCGGCGGTAGCCGCAGAACCGGTGGGCCAGCGCCAGGCGCTGGATCGCATCCCTGAGCCAGTTACCTCCCGCTGCGGCTCGCTGGCCGCCCAGCCGCGCTGCCGACGGCTTTGGCGCCTCCGCCTTGCTCGGCCGCCCGCGCAGCCGCAGCGCTTCCGACCCGCCCAGCCGGTAGGCATCCCGCCACCGGTACAGGATCGCTCGCTTGATCTCGAGCTCCCGCGCCAGCGCGCTGACGTTCTCTCCGGCCTCGATCCGCCGCACCGCCCAGCTTGAACCCCCGGCTGAAGGTCCGGCTCTCCCGCTTGGACATCGGTTCTCCTTCTCAGAGAACTGTCCCTATTTTCTCGGTCTCACCAGCGGGGTCCACTCTGCGTTGGCATGCGGGAGCGTAGTTAGCTGCGTGTCCCCGATTTGAAGCTGAGTTGGCGATAGCCGCTGAAGGCAGGGGTGGGCATTGCCGCTTGACAACGCGACAGCTAAGCGGAGTAGCCGCCAGCATCGACCTGCCACCGTAGCCTAATCATAGAGTCACAGCGAACGAGTAGTACTCATTTTCATCCACCATGGCTCGCCACTTCGGTATAAAACTGGGCACTCCCAACGCCGCCGTTGCCACGCTGGCAGTGGTGGTAAGTGCCCGCAGCAATTCCGCTTTTGAGCCCGTGATGCGAATCTCCCGACCGTCGACGACTTCGACGCGTTGCGCTAGCGCGCGGAGATGGTCACGCCGGTATGTTCCATCTTCGTTCCGAAGCTTGCGCCGCGCTGCCCGGGCGAATCTCCGGATTGCGTCCGGCGTGACGGTCGAGCCAGCCCCCTCAACGAGAGATGCCACCCGTTCGGCGTCAGCCCGAGCTTGGTCGCGGATTCCAGCGAGCTCCGCTCCGTCCTCGATCGCCTGGTAGAGGCGCTTCAGCTTCGCCTCAGCCTCCGTCGTTCGTTTGCGCAGTTCGGCAATATGGCTGCGGCGGCGTTCGACCCATTCATCGCGCCGCTCCAAGAGTTGCTTCAGGACCTCCTGGAGGCGTCGCGGATCGAGCAGCCGCCATTCCAGATGATCGACCACAGTGCGATCGAGCTTGTCCATCCATACACTCTGGCCAGGACAGCCTCGAACACCTTGGCGGGCCGCCGTCGAGCAGGTGTAATAGCGATAGCGGCCACTCTTGCCGGTGCGCAGGGTCATTGGCCCGCCGCAAGTCGCGCAGAAGCAGATGCCGGTCAGCAAGGTCGGCCCACTGACTGCGCGCACCCCGTCCATTGCGGGCTGCGGGATCGGAGGATCGTGCGGACCGCGTCGAATTCCCCTTCAGTCACAATCGGCGGAACGGCGATCTCTACGATCTCGTCTGGATTGGGCTGTTCCCACATAGTCGAAGAGATCATCGGGGCGGCGGCCGGTCGAGGAAGGGGAATGTTTGGGCATGAGCAGAGCATGCCCGGTGGGCGATAGGTCGCGAAGTGAGACGGTCCCGTGCGGCCGTCGTTGAGGTCCTGTGCCGAAGGGCGCTCGCGCATGATCGGCGCCGATGGCGGGTGACCGACTGGTGTAGCGTCGCGCAAAGACCTGTGTTCTTCGCACCGCAGGGCGCCGTCTGGATCGCACGCTCAGTTTCTTTGAACGACAACCTTGCCAAGGTTGGGGTCGAGGGTTGGAATCGCTTCGCCTGCCCCATTTTCTCTCAATAAAATCAGAGACTAAGAAAGCGCCCTCAGGGGCGTTTTCTGCTTCCCCGGCCCCGCTTCACGGCGCGGGGAAGCAACTGGATGCATGTTGCAGCGCGCAATGGCGGGGCTCCGGCCGGCGCTGCCGCGGCGCCCGACTCGCAATTTCCGTCGCAAATCTCATGCGTCAGCCCTCACTTTGCGAGCCGCCATCTTACCCGTTCGGTGGCGACGAGCCGCGTTCGTCTTGTTGCCCGGGATGGAGGTTCTCCATTCGCGGCGAGGCATGGGTAAGTCCATGCGGCCCGAACTCGGCTATGTCCGGCTCTCGGAAAACGCATCCGTCCGTGGTGCGCTCGGTCTCCCGGTCGAACGCAACCTGTTTTTCAAGGCCGACCGCCCGTTGAGCCGCTGCGCAGACCAGGCGCAGCGTCTCGAGAGCATCCGGGCCTGACGCATCGCCAGCGCCCTGCCTTTTGGCAGAGCGCTGCTTCATTGTCCGACTCTCCGGTTTTCAGGACATGTGACGACCGGGACAGCATCGCCTCGATCGCCGCAGCGGTGCGCACCGTCCCGCTCTGGTCTTTCCCCGATGGCACGGGGTGGGCGTCGCTTGCCTGTAGGCCCGCCGCGCCGGTCCGCAATGCGCGCGCCGCGCGTCCTCCACTTCGTTCAAGCCCTGGGCCATGCCGCACACAGTCGCGACTGCCCCGACCGGATGCGGACCGCCTCCCTCGGCGGGCCTGCCGGCCGCTCTCCGCGGCCCACCCCGCTTGCCGGGGAAAGGCGCGGTGGTATTGCCAATGGAGAGCGACCATGACGACGATCATTCGCGATATCCCGCTGTCGAAGCTGGTCCCCTCGGCGCACAACGCACGCCGGACCGGGCGCGAGAGCGGGATCGAGGAGTTGGCGGCGAGCATCAGCACGTTGAGAGCGAGACGTTTGCCGATGCTGCCGAGCAGGACCAGTGGCCGGGGCCGCTCAGCAGCCCCGGCTTTCATGCAGGTCACGCCTTACCGTTGGATTATCCGAACGTGCGGGCATGCAATCGGGTCCATTTCCGGTTCGTCCCCTTTGCAGACCTTCACCGGTGTTCCCAACTCCTCCGGACCGGACAGTCCCGGCGACCGATCCGTGCCGGAAGGCGGACATTGGTCCGGTCGCCCTTTGCAACTCTCAGTCGGCCTGAATGATATTCTCGGCCAATTCAGAGTGGAGATACGCGCGATCGGTCGGAGTTGATGTGACCCGCGCCGCAGCTCGATCAGCGGCCGCCGCAGATTACCTGGAAGAAAGCTGCCGCCATCGTGGCGCCTCGTGGCTCTGCAAACCGACTGCGAGATCGATCTGTTGCGGCCCTCAAGATTAGCGACACGATTCACCCGAAAATCGGCAGGTTCCCAGGTCCGGATGTGGCCGTGTCGATCTTGAGGATTAACCGGGACGCATCGGCGGCGACCGACCCCCACGTTGACCATGTGCCAGCTCACACCGATGTCAACGCCGCTTGGAGGTGGCCGGCAGCCCGCCGGCAATGCGGTCGGCGAGCTCGCCGAGGGCGTCGCTCATCGCCTGCACCTCGGCCGCGGTGCTCTGGTCCGTCGGTCGCCTGGTGATCCGGGTGGATTCGGTCTTGGCCCTGCCGCCGGTCCTGGGCCGCAGGCGCCATTGCGCCTCGAGCACGATGGTGCCGTCGGATTCCGGATCGAACCGGCTGAGCGCCAGCTCGACGATCACGGCCTCGTCGCCCGACAGAGTCCGGCTGGTGGTGACGACGGAGCCCGCGGGCAGGCGCCGGGTCAGATCCTCCGCCAGCACCCGCTGCACCATGTTCGCCAGCGGTTCGCCCCAACGCTCGAATTCGGCGACGCCGAGCTCGACCGTGCCCGAGCGGGTAACGATCTGCGGCCGGTCGAGATATTTCGGGACCTCGACCGCGGCCACAGACGGGGTCAGCGGCCGGCCGCCGACGGCCGCGCCGGGCACCGCCGCCAGGGTGTAGACCTTGGGCGGAGATGAGGAGCAGGCGGCGAGCACCGACCCGGCCAGGAACACGGCAAGGACGGCGCGGCGGGACAGGATCATCGGTTCGGTCATTCGGTCTTGCCTCGGATCAGCGCCTCGGGATGCTGCTCGAGATAGTCCGTGAGCACGCGGATGGAGCGCAGCGTGTCCTCGACCTGGCCCAGCAGCCGGGTGAGGTCGCGCTTGAAGCCAGACCCCGCGCCATAGCCGTCCGAACCGAGGGTGCCGCTGAGCCGCCGGACCGCCTGCTGCGCCGTGGCCAGTAGCGGCGGCAGCTGCTGCAGCGCCGGGCCGAGATCGGTGTTGGCCCGGCCCAGCAGCTGCTGAGTCGAGGACAGGACCCCGGCCAGCGAGCGCAGCGACTCCGTGATCTCGGGCGAGGCGGCCAGCGTCTCGAAGGATTTGAGCGTCGCATCGGCCTGCTGCACCACCTTGTCGAGCGGCAGGGCGGAGATCTTCTCGAGAATGCCGTTGACCGACCGCATCGCGGCGGCGAGGTCGCCCGGGACGCTTGGGATCACCGGGTAGCGCTCGCCCGTGCCCATCGTCGCCGGCGGTGCATCCGGCATGAAGTCGAGCGAAACCATCAGCTGCCCGGTCAGGAGGCTGGCGGTCTTCAGTTGGGCCCGCAGGCCTCTGCGCACCAGCTCGGGCATGTATTCGCCCGTGCCGAAGCCCTGTTTCTCGCCGACCAGCGCGACGCGCTGCGGCTCGATCTCGATCACCACCGGGATGCGCAGCTTGTCCGCCGCGGCGTCGTACTCCAGCTTGAGATCGAGGACTCGGCCGACCTTGATGCCGCGCCACTCCACAGGCGCGTTTGGTGCGAGCCCATCCACCGAGCCGTCGAAATACACCAGGTAGGGCAGCCGAATCGTGTAGTCCGACTCCTGGCTGCTGGTCGCGTCCTTAAAGAGGGTGAAGACGGCGCCAGCTTTGCTCGGCTCCCCGATCCGGGCTGTTGCCGGAGTGTCGAAGGCGATGCCGCCGGCCAGCACCGCCGCCAGCGATTCCAGCTGGATCTTAAAGCCTTCGGGCCCGGTGCCGATGGAGATGCCCGAGGCGTTCCAGAAGCGGGTGCCGTCATGGACGTAGCGATCATAGGGCGCCCGGACGAAGGCGTGGATGGTGACGCCGGTCTCGAGGTTGGCGGAATCGAAGCCCATCACCTGGCCGACCTGCAGGTCGCGGAAATAGATCGGCGAGCCGGGCCCGACCGAGCCGATCCGGTCCGCCTTCAGGATGAAGGCCGTGCCCGCCACACCGGCCCGCACCACCGGCGGGTCTTCGAGGCCAGTGAAGCTGCGGGCGCTGTCGCCCTGCCCCGGATCGAGCTCGATGAACGCTCCCGAGACGATCGTGCCCAGGCCGGACAGGCCGCCGCTGGCCGACAGCCGCGGCCGCACCACCCAGAACCGGGTGGTCTGGCGGAGATGCGCCGCCGCCTCCTTGGTCATTTCGGCGGTGACCTCGACATGGCTCAGATCCTCCGACAGGGCCAGGCTCGTGACCGTGCCGAACACCACCTCCTTGTGCTTGATCAGGGTCTTGCCGGCCTCCAGCCCGTCTGCGGTCTGGAAGCTGATGGTGATGGTCGGCCCCTTCTCGGACAGGGTGACCCAGCCGAGATAGAGGGCCGCCAGCGCCGCCACGATCGGGATCAGCCAGATCGCCGGCAACCGGCGCTTGCGGTCGACCCGCGGCGCCGGCGGCACCGGTGCGGCCGTGTCGCGAAGGGTCTGGGCATCAGTCATGGTTCTCTCCCGCGGCATCCCACATCAGGCGCGGATCGAACGTCATGGCCGCGATCATGGTGATGACCACCACGGCGGCGAAGGACACGGCCCCGATTCCCGGCTCGATCGTGGCCAGCTCGCCGAGCTGCACCAGCGCGACCAGGATCGAGATCATGAAGATGTCGATCATCGACCAGCGGCCCACCGCCTCGACGATGCGGTACAGCACCGTGCGGTCCCTCAGGCGCCGCGTGGCGCCGCGCTGGGTCGAGACCAGGAGGAGGATCAGGCCGATCAACTTCAGCACCGGCACGGTGATCGAGGCGAAGAACACCAGCGCCGCCAGCGGCCACATCCCGGAATCGGCCAGCTCGATCACCCCGCTCATGATCGTGTCCGGCGCCCCGCTGCCGAGCGAGATCACCGTCATCACCGGGAACAGGTTGGCCGGGATGTAAAGGATGATCGCGGTGATCACCAACGCCCAGGTTCGGGTCAGGCTGTCCGGGCGCCGCCGGTGCAGCGCCGCGCCGCAGCGCGGGCAGCCGCCCTGCCCGCCGGCCGGGAGGTTGGAGACGAGGCCGCAGATGTGGCAGAGGCAGGCCGGGCGGTACGGATCGACCGGCGGTACCGGCGGGACGAGGCCGCGCCGCTCGAACTCCCGCCACACCGTCTCGGTGTCGAGCGCGGTGCCGGCGGCGATGATCGCCAGCATCAGGGCGCCGACCGAATAGAGGCCTGGACCGACCACGACGGTGGCGAGGTCGATCAGCTTCACATACGCGACGAAGACGCCGAGCAGATAGACCTCGATCATCGCCCAGGGTCCGAGCATCACGGCCCAGCGATAGAGCGCCGGCAGCCAGCGTGGCCGACGCCTCAGGCGCAGGCCGCCCAGCACCAGGACCAAGGTGCCGAGCCGGAGCGCCGGGGCGACGAACATGGTCAGCGCCACCACCGCCGCCAGCTCCCACAAGCCCTGGCCGTAGAGGACGACCGCGCCGGTGACCAGGCTTGCCGTTTGCACCCGTCCGGAGATTTCCAGCGAGATGAACGGCAGGAAGGTCGCCATCAGGAAGAACACAAGCCCGGCACAGGCGTAGGCGAAGGCGTGGTCGAGCGAACTGGCGCGGAACCGGTGCAGGGTCGCGCCGCAGCGCACACAGCGGGCGGTGGTGCCATCCGGCAGCACCGGCACGGTGTGCCGCAGCCCGCATTCGTGGCACTCCATCATGCGGCCAGGCGGGGCGCCGTCCTCGCTCTTCGCTGCCATGGTCGAATCGAACGATGGATACACCGACCTTCTCCGATCAGCCTGCCAGGCTCGGCGCGACGGTCCATCGAGGGCTTCCGTTCAGGCTGCCCCATGCCCGCAGCGCAGCGAAGGTGTCTACCGGTAGCCTGGGGGGCCATTTACCCCTTTAGGCGCCCGGAGAGCTTCAGGGCTCGACCTCGTCCCAGCTGTCGTCGACCGCGAAGGACTGGATCGCGGCAGCCAGCACCTCGGTGCGGTCGCCGAGGTCCTTCTGCCAGATCTGGCCGTGGTGGCTGACCAGGAACGTGGTGCGGCCGGTCTCGCCATAGACGGCAGGCACCGCGACCAGGGCGAAGCCTGCGATCATGTTGCCGTTGATGACGTAGTCGTAGCGGCCGCCCGGCACGCCGTCCTCCTGCCGCGTCAGGATCCAGAAGGTGTAGCCGTGATACGGCGCACCCGGCTGATAGCTGCCGAAATAGGTCTTGTCGTCGGCCACCAGCGGGCCGAACGGGCTGGGGTCCTCGCCGGCCTCGTCGGGCCAGTACAGCCCGTCATGCTTGCCCGGAGTGCTGAGCAGCCGTCGGGCGTATTCGAGCACGCCGTCCCCGTCCCGGTCCTTCGATGCGAAGGCCATCTGTGCCGGGCCGTAGGCCTGGGCGACCTCGATCGCCGACAATTCGTTGCCGCCGATGCGGCGGGCCGCGATTTCGTCCAGCCCGGCCTCGGTGTCGAACCGCCAGGCGCCCTCGACCTGCACGAGCGGGACCGGGAAGGTCCATCCGGCGGTGCCCATGACGATGGTGCGGTGGTCGCCGTCCCCATCGAGCCTCACCCCGGCCTTGGCGGCGTCGATCACGTCGCTCAGCCCCTGCTCGAAATCGGCGGTGTCGTCGGGGATCAGATCGTCGCGGTAGCGCGGCCCCAGGATCTGCACCACTCCATCGACGTTCTTGGCCTCCAGCGCCTGGACCAGCGCCGTACTCGCCGCGTCGGGCGTGTCGAAGCGCTGCGGCCCGTCAATCTCCTGCGCGATCGCCGCCGGCGCCAGCGCGATGAAAAGAGCCGCCAGGCGAAGGCGCGGCCCGAAGGGGTGGTTCATCGATTTCAGCATGGCTGTGCTCCTGGGCTCGGACTCACCGGCTGCGCTGACGACCGCCGCCACCCTGGCCGCCACGATTGCCGCGGGCGCTTTCGGCGCGGCTGCGATTGCCGTTCGAGACATTGCCGAAGGGACGGGAACCGCCGCCGCCCTGCCGGACGGACTGTGCCTGTCGGGGCGGGCGGGCGTTCAACTGGCGCTGTGCCGGCCGGTCGCGCTGCGGGGTGGCCGCCGAGCGGCGCGGCAGGTCCAGGCTCTCGCGGCCCCGCGCCGAGGCGCGGCCGGTCTCGCGCCGCGGCTGGACGCCGCCGAAGGCACTGTCCTGGCGGCGCTGGCCGTCGCCGACCCTCTGCTGCGGTCGCCGCTGGCCGGCTCCCGCGGGGTCGGCGCGGCGCGGCCGGTCCGCCGCAGCCGGACCGCGGGTCGGGGCCAGACCCTGGACCCGCTGCCGGGCGCGGTCTCCGGCCACGTTCCGCGGGCCCGCGGGGCGGGTTTCGGGTCGCCATGCCCGGCGCTCGCCGTTGCCGATCCGCTCATGCGCGGCCTGGAAGGTGCCGCGATTGGCGTCGATCCGCGACTTGAACGTGCCGCGGTCGACGTTCTTCAGGATGCCGTTGTTGACGATGTTGTTGATGTTGACGTCGCCGTTGACGGTCAGGTCGCCTCGCAACCGGCCGGCCTTGTCCCAGTCGACCCGGTCCCAGTCGATGTCGTCGAAGTCGACATCGTGGACGTTGAAGTCGATGTCGTCGTCGTCCCAGTTGAGGCCATAGCCGATGGCTGTTCCGAACAGGAGCCCGGTGAAGAAGGGCGCGGCCGGCGACTGGTAGCTCAGATACGGGTTGGCGTACGCGACAGGCGGCGCGGAGACATAGGTCTGGTTCACCACCGTCGCCGGGTCATAGCTCGGGACATAGGCGATGTCGGGATCGGTGCTCTTGATGAGGATGGGCTGGCCGGCGCCGTCGGCTCCTGGGGCCGGCTGGCGCGTGACGACGACCTGGTCATTCGAGGCGAGGTAGCCTGCATCCGCCGCCTCCGACCGGATCGTCTGGATCGAGGCGAAGACGCCGTCGAGGTCGTCGGTCACGGCTTGGCCGAGCCGGTTGGTCCAATCCAGGTCGGAGTCCATCAGCCGCAGCGCCTCGGGGTAGTTCAGGAGGGCGATCACCGACGGATCCCAACCAGCATCGGGGGCAAGCGACGGGTCCTTGGCCCGCTTGTCGAGGTAGCGGGCCGCCTCGACCACGTCGAGCGCCGCGGTCGAGGCCGGGAGCACCAGGCTCAGCACGTCGTCGGGATAGAGCGCGATCCGCGCCACCACCTCGCGCAGGCCCGGCGCCGCCTCAGCCGCGGTCGCTGTCGGCGTCACGGCCTGCGGCCAGGCCGGCGAACCGAAGCATGCCGGCCCCAGCGCGAGGACGGCGGTGACGAGGGCTGCTCGAAGGCGGGGCGCAGTGCACATGGCGGTCCCCTTGCGATGCATGACGGCATGAGAGCCGAGGCTTCATGCCTAGTGTTTGGCCACGGCAATGATCCCGAGCAGGCCCAATCCGAAAACCATCAGTTGGACGGCAACCGCGGTCAGCAGGATCCCGAACACGACTTCAGAGATGACCAGGCCGGTGGGATTCAGGCGCTTCGAAACCTTGTCGATGTTGGCAAAGACCAGGTAGTCGAACGCACCGACCAGCAGGATGAGCCCAAGGACGAGTGCGGCGCTCGCGATCGAGACGACTTCGCCGGACGCCACGATGAGGATCGTCATGCCCACCGGGTTCAGCAGATACGGCACCGCGAGGGGGTAGACCGCGATGTGTTTCGGATCCTCTTGCACCCCGGTTTCGACTTCGACCTTCTTGCCCGGCCCGGACACCATGTTGATGGCGAGGATCGCAAGGATGATCGCGCCACCAACCGCGACGGCGCCGCCCGTGATGTGGAGGAGACGCATGAGGAGCGCGCCGGTGGCGAACAGGACGATGGCCGTGACGACCGCCGTTATCACCATTCGCCGGCCCACCGCCCGCTGCGTCTCCGCATCGAAGTGCCTGGTCTTCTCGAGGAACGGCACCAATGCGATCTTGGGCCCCATCCCGATGAGCAGGAGCAGCAGCAGCGTCAGCGCGACGTTGGCATCGATGATCGAAAGATCCATTGGAGGGTCCGCTTTCCCGCTGGTCTAATGGTTCCGCGCCGCATGGCGGGCCGGTTTCGCCCGGCGCCGCCTGCCGATCACCTTCGCTGCCGTCGCCGAATCCGGCTTTGCCGCCCCGCTATTGGCCACCTCTGGATCGGCGGAGATGAGGTGAGCCTTGTTTCAGGTCCATTCCGGCTCGCGCCCGCATCACTGTCCCATCCTGATCACGACGGCATCGCCCCCGAGGCTCAGCATCAGGCCGGTCCGTTTGGCGACCAGGTGCATCACGACGCCGTTCCCGTTCTTCATCCAGAGATCCCCGGCGCTTTTGGTGCCGAGGGCAAAGCCGTAGCGGCCCTGGGCGTAGGTTCCCGGGAACTGCTCGAGGCTCGACAGGTCGTAGACCTCGCCGCGGGCCTCGATCTTGGAGACACCGATGCCGCCGATGCCGAGGCCGGCGACGGTGAAGGGATAGGTCCGACCGCGATAGGTCAGAGTGCCGCTGCCGGTGTTGCCGCTGCCGATGAAGGCGGCCTGAACCTGGCTCATCTCGACAGTGCCATCCGGTGGCCGTGCGGCCTCGGTCGACGAAGCGCCGGAGTCAGAGGGCGCTTGGGAGCAGGCGGCGAGCGCCAGCAATCCCCCGACCAGACATGCGCCGAGCCAATTCGCCGGCGGACGGCCGGCCTTGAGGGGACGATGGTGTTGAAATGCCAAGCGATCCACAGCAATCACTCCATGCAAAATCGGCAGAGAAGCAGGCCGGGCGTGACCGTGACGACGACATTGATCGGCATCGACCATGACCAGTCCTGGCCACATTCATCGATTTCCGCCGCGAGGATGCGGGTGACGGCAGTGCCCCGACAGGTATCCACGGGTAATTTACTGTTGCAGTGGCCGATCCCGACCATCGGTGTCGACCGCATGCCGATATGCCGGTGGGAAGCCGCTAGATTCCCGCGTTCGGAACGCTGAGCCCGGCCTTGCGCAGCCCCTCGACGACCGCGCGGATGATCGCCGGTGCCACGTTCCGGTCCTGCAGGTCGGACACGACCCGGTCGCCGTAGTCGGGGCTGAGCTTCAGCAGCAGGTCGAGCTCCGCGGCCGCCTCGTTCTTCCGGCCGAGCTGGGCATAGGCGATCGCCTGGGCGATGTGCGTGAACCGATTTTCGCGCTGGTCGATCCTCGACGCCTCGGTCAATGCGTCCTCGAACCGTCCGGCCATGTAATGCGCCAGGAAGAAACCGAGCCGATAGATCGTCGACTGGCCCGGGTTGCGGTCGAAGGCTGCGGTCAGGAGCGGCAGGCCTTCGTCGAACTGTCCTCTCAGGCACAGACGTCCGCCGAGATCGGCCAGGAGTTCGGCATTGTTCGGGCTGCGTGCCAGGCCGGCGCGGGCGGCCGCAAAGCTCTGCTCGACGTCATGCCGCAGCCAGAACACGAGATGCTCTGCCTGATAGCCGAGCGGCGCGTTGGGCGCGAGACTGACGGCGCGCTGCGCCAAGGGCAGCGCGCGCTCGAGTGGATCGGCGACACCAGAGCCTGCCTGTATGCCGAAACGGACCTGATCGGCATAGGTCAGGGCCAGCGCAGCCCAAGCGTCGGCATAGTCCGGGTCGTCGATGATGGTTCGTTCCAGACAGTCTCGCGCAGACGGATAGAGAGCGATGTCCGTTCGACGCCAGTAGGCATGGAAGAGCAGGACGCACTCGTAGGAGCTGAACTGCTCCGGCGCCTTGCCGGTCAACCCGCTGATCTTGTCGACATAGATGGCGCCATAGGGCTGCGCCACGCTGTCGACGACCCGTCGCGCGATATCCGCTTCCGTATCCACGATCCGGGCGGCAACGAGCGGGCTCTCATAGGATTGCGACCAGAGATGGCGACCCGACCTGGCGTCGACCAGCGAGACCAGCAGCCGGATGCGGTCCGGCGTCGTGCTGACGGTCCCCGACAGCACATAATCAGCCGACAGTTGCCGCGCGAGGGCATCGGCGCTGTTCCCCGGAGCGGGCTGGAGGCTGGTGTCGGTGCCGAACACGAAGAGATTCCTGTAGCGGCTCAGCGCGGCGATGACTTCGCGGGTCAGGCCCGGCCCGAGATGCAGCCGTGCGGCTTCGGCATCGCCTTCCTCCAGCGGCGCCACCACCACGGCCGGGCCCTGACGCCTAGTCGCCTCGGTCTGCGCATGGGGCGGCCAAGGCAGCGCCCCCAGGCGCCAGACGGCGACCAGCGCGACGATCGCGACCAGGATGACGTGCCACGGAAGCCACCGGGGCAGCCGGCCGAGGTTCTCCCGCACCGGGTGGGCTTCGGGCGGGCCGATTGAAACCGGATCGGCCGGACGCGGCGGCGATGCGGGAAGTGCCGCACCGGGCAAATCGATCGTCGGATCCGCGGCTTCCTTGACGGTGAAGGTCGGGACATAGCCGCCCTTCGAGATGCTGACGCGGATCGCGTCGTCCTGGCCGCCGGTGAGGTAGTAGTGGTCCAGCGAACGACGCAGCCGGCTGGCCTCGATCCGGACGATCGGATCGATCTGCGGGTCGAAGCTCGCCTCGCGATCGAAGACCGCCATGGCGACGCTGTAGCCCTTGATGCGGTCAGCCCGCCCCGCGAGCGTCTCTTCGACGACGTGCCGGAGAAAGCGGCGGTTCCGTTCGGAGGCGTCGAAATCCGTGCTGGCGAGAATGTGTTCGAGCGCCTCGCGGATCGCCCCGACCGGCAGCACCGGTGAGGTTGCATCCGGCATCACGGCGCCCTCCGGGAGGTGGAGGCCATGTCGCCAGGGCGGGCGGCGGGCGCGCGCCTGTTCTTCAGGAATTGCGATCGTCTCGGAGGTCCGGTTTCGTCGCTCCGCTCGGCTTCGTTGGGCCGATTCTCAATTCCCGCGCCGGACCGTCGGTGGATTGACGCGTCCATTCTGTGGCCGCCTCCCTGCGGCGACGCCTCGATTGATACCGTAAATTACTCCCGCTCGTTCGGTTCCTATTTGATCCTGGTCAAGGCAGCAGGCGTCCGGCTCGAAGCGACCGCAGACCGCGGTGGCGGCCGTTTGTGAGGGCTGCCAAGGCATGAAGAAGGCCATCGAGCGATTTCCGGATCAGGCAGACCTGATCGGCCGCCTGGTCGGGCAGAGTGAGACGTTCCGCTCGCTCTGCGAAGACCACCAATTGGCGGTGGAGACCCTGGACGGCCTCACCGCCAGACGTTCGATGGACGACAAGATCGTTCATGAATACCGCACGCTCGTAGAGGATCTGGAAATGGATATCGCGTCGGCCCTGAACAAAATGAGATGACAAATACGCAAATATTCGGACCGCCGAGGTATCGATCCCAACGACACCACGGTACATCACGCGAAGCCGTTGGCAAAAGCTTATCTCGCGGCAGGCGGCCCGTTTCCGGCATGTTGGAAGGGGTAAATTACCCCCCGACCACCCGTAGGCAACTTGGCCGCGCTGCCGGCATGAGGCAGCTTGAGGCGTCGAGCGACGTCGCCGTCAACGGACGGGAGCGCAGGTGTGCGGTTCCCTTGGCCGGTTTCCTTTGACAGGCGCGCGTCTGATTCCGGCGGAGGTTCACCGTTGGTCGCGACGGACCGGTAGAGACCGCTCGCCCCCAATGCCCAATGGAGGCTGACTATGATCTCATCCGCTGTCATCGCGCGCGTCTGGTCTCGATGCCGCGCGATCCGCCCGTCGGCGCGACGCGATCTTCCGCGGCTCGTCATCCTGGCCGTCGCTCTTATTGCCTCCGGCTGCTCCCCTCCGACCCGGTTGGCGGCGGTGCCCGAACGTCACGAGTTCAACGCGACCATCGGCTCGATGCAGGGCGTCCGCTACTATCCGCCGGATCACCTCGGCACGATCGAGGCCGACGCGCGGGCCTCGGTCGACCGTGAACGCGCCGTCCTTGCGGCCGCCGGCCACAAGGGCCCGCTGCCGCCAGCAAGCTATCTCGCCGTGTCGGGCGGTGGCGAGAATGGCGCATTCGGCGCCGGCCTTCTGGTCGGCTGGACCAAGACCGGAACGCGCCCGGAATTCAAGGTGGTAACCGGGGTCAGCACCGGGGCGCTGACCGCGCCCTTCGCCTTTCTCGGCCCGGCGTATGACGACAGGCTGGCCGGGATCTACACCTCGATCACCGCGGCCGAAGTGCTCGAATCGCGCGGCTTCCTCGCCGCGCTGACCGACGATGCCATGGCCGACACGGCCCCGCTGCGCCGAACGATCGCCAAATATGTGACCCCCGACCTGCTCGCCGCGATCGCCCGCGAACACGAAAAGGGCCGCATCCTGCTGATCGGAACCACGGACCTGGACGCGCAGCGCGGCGTGATCTGGAACATCGGCAAGATCGCGGCAAGCGGCGACCCTGGGGCGTTGGAGCTGGTCCGCAGCATCCTCGTCGCCTCCGCCGCCATCCCCGGGGCTTTCCCGCCGGTCATGATCGATGTCACGGCGGACGGGCAACCCTATCAAGAAATGCATGTCGACGGCGGCGCGACCGCTCAGGTCTTCATCTACCCGCCATCGCTGAAGATCGGAGAACTCGCCAAGAAGGCGGGCATTGTGCGCCGGCGCGACGTCTACGTCATCCGCAACGCCCGCCTCGATGCCGATTGGGCCGACGTCAGGCGCAGCACCCTGAGCATCGCGGGCCGCGCCATCTCCTCGCTGATCCAGACCCAGGGCGTCGGCGATCTCTACCGGATCTATACGGTCAGCCAGCGGGACGGGGTCGGCTTCCATCTCGCCTATATCCCGTCCAGCTTCGACGTGAAGCTCGAGACACCCTTCGACCAGACCTACATGCGGGCGCTGTTCGATCTCGGTCTCAAACTGGGGGCCCAGGGATATCCGTGGCAGACCCGGCCGCCGGGATACTGACGGCAGGCCCGCTTAGGCACGGGGTGGCGCAGCCACTGCGTGCGCCGGAAAGGCCACCGACACATCCGCATCCAGCGAGGTAGCCCGGACGATGACCGACGACAGAGCCTCCCCGGACACCCCGGGTCCCGTCGCGCCGCCGCCGACGCCAGCGCAAAGACCGCCGAAAAATCCCCTGCGGCGGACGGCGCTCATCGTCGTCGCGGTCACCATCGTGCTGTTCGCGCTGTCGGTCGTGATGGAGCGGCTGACGCCCTCATCCTCGCAGGCTGTCATTCAGGCCTATGTGGTACGGATGGCGTCCGAGGTCGCCGGCCGGGTGCTTGAGGTCGGCGTCACCGACAATGCCCGGGTGGCGGCCGGGCAGGTGCTGTTCCGCATCGATCCGCAACCCTACGAGATCGCCGTGTCCGAAGCGCAGGCGCGCCTCGAACGCATCGGCCAGACCATCGGCGCCTCGACCCAGGCGGTGGAATCCGCCCAGGCCAAGCTGGTGCAGGCGCAGGCCGATCGCGAGAATGTACGGGCGCAGGCGGAGCGCGCCAGGACCCTGGTCGAACGCGGCGTCTATGCCCGCTCCAGGCTCGACGAGGCCAATTCGGCCCTGGGCGTTTCGGAAGCGACGGTCACCGGCGCGGAAGCCGATCTCGCCAAGGCGCGCGAGGAGCTCGGACCGCAGGGCAATGACAATCCGCAGTTCAAGGAAGCCCTGGCCGCTCTCGAGCGTGCCCGCCTGAACCTGCTGCACACGACCGTCCTCGCCCCGTCCGACGGTGTCGTCACCAATCTCCAGCTCGGCGTGGGCCAGGTGGTCGGCACCGGCCAGGCGGCGCTGACCTTCATCGACGCCGGCACGATCTGGGTCGCGGCCGCCTACAAGGAGAACAGCCTGGAATACATGGCGCCCGGCGACGAGGCGGAGGTGGTGCTGGATTCCCTGCCCGGCACGGTCTTCGCCATGCGCGTCGAGAGCGTCGGCTGGGGCGTATCCCAGGGCAGCGTGGACCCCTCCACCGGCCTGCCGACCATCCGCAACCAGAGCGGCTGGGTGCGCGAGCCGCAACGCTTCCCGGTGCGGCTCGTCTTCAAGGACCCGCCGCCGCGCGGCATCCGCTACGGCTCGCAGGTCAATGTGGTGATCTATACCGGCGAGAATCCGGTGGTGAACACCGTCGGCCATGTCTGGATCCGGCTGATCTCGATGCTGACCTATGTCAGTTGAGGCCGCCCAGGCCCCGTCCTTCAGGCCCGTCCTGCGGGCGCGGCGGCAGGGCCTGCGGATCGCCGCCGCAGTGGCCGTCGGCTTCACCGTGGGGGTCGCGAAGGGTGAGATCCTGCCTTTCCTGGCGCCGATGTTCGCGGCGCAATTCCTCGTCGCCAGCCCGCGCCCGCTCGGGGCGAAGCAGGCAGTCGGCATGATCGTGCTGATCCTGGTCGCCGGCGAGGCCCTGGTCTGGCTGACCGGGCTCTTCGGCGACCGGCCGGCGGTGCTGCTCATCCTGCTCGGTCTGATCTATTTCGCCTGCTTCCTCCTGCAGGCACAGGGCAAGGGCGGGGCGGCGGCCTTCCTCATCATCGTCATCGCCGTGATGGTGCCGATGCTCGGCATCCTGCAGAAGGATCTGGGCGAGAGCATCGTCCTCATCCTGTTCAAGGGGGTGCTGGGGGGTGTCGTCCTCACCTGGCTCGCCCATGCGGTCTTTCCCGATCCCGGCGGCGATGCCCCTGCGCCCGCCGTCGCGTCCGGCGTCGACCGGGCGGTCCGCCGGGCCTTGGCCAACACCGCGATCCTGCTGGCCATGGTCGTCCTGTGCCTGGTCGACAGCCGCTTTTCCACCGCCATGGTCGTGCCGATCACCGTGGCCTCGCTGCTGATCCAGCTCGATCTGGCCGTCAGCGGCCGCGCCGCCTTCGGGCTGATGATCGTCAATCTCCTCGGCGGCATCGTCGCTTCGCTGGCCTTCGCCTTCGTCGAGCTGCGCCCGACCCTGCCCTTCCTTTTCCTGATAGTCCTCGTCGTCGGGCTGCTGTTCGGCGGCCGGGCGGCGGCGGATCCCAAGGCCGGCAAGGTCTATGCCGGCGCGCTCACCACCTTCCTGATCCTGTTCGGCCTGGGCGTCTCGCCGCTGCCCGCCAGCACGCCGGACAGCTTCGCCACCCGCATCGGCCTGGTGCTGTTCGCCATCGTCTGCACCTTTTGCCTGACAGCCCTGCTGTGGCCCGCACCCTCGACTCAACGAGAGAGGCCCAGATGACGAGGCATCCGGCCATGACGGCCGTGCCGATGATGCTCCACGCCGTCGCTCGCCTGCTCGCCGCGCTTGCCGTCGCGGGCCTGTTTGCCGGCACCTCGGCCGCGGCGGCCGAGGACGCGGCGCCGGCCCCGGCCGAAGTGACGCAGCCGGCGGTGCAGAGGTTCCTCGACCTTCTGGCAGACCCTGCCGTGCGAGACTGGCTTGCGCAGCAGAACATCGCCGGCAAGACCGCGACGACGCCCGGTCCGGCAGCTGCCGACGCCGTCGATGCCGCCGCCTCGCCCTCCCACGATCTCGCGACGCGGCTGGAAGCCATCCGTCACCACACGGCGGCGCTGGCCGCCGCCCTGCCGGCGCTGCCCGATGAATTCCGCCGGGCCGGCGCCACCCTCTACCTCGAGGTCGAGGAGCGCGGGCCGCTCAAGGTGCTGCTGCTCGCGCTCGGTTTCGCGGCCCTGGGCTTCGGCGCCGAATGGCTGTTCCGGCGGGCGACCGCCCGGGTGCGCGAGCGGATCGGCATGGCGCAGCCCGGCACGGTCGGCGAGCGCCTGCGCCTGATCGGCCTGCGGCTCGCCGACGGGCTTGGGCTGGTGGCGGTGTTCGCCCTGGGCAGCATCGGCGCCTTCCTGGCGCTCGAATGGCCGGTGCTGCTGCGGGAGATCGTGCTGGGCTATCTCGTGGCCTTCGTCGCCCTTCGCCTCGCGCTGGTCATCGGCCGCGTCCTGCTGGCGCCGGGCGGCCGGCGATCCGGCGACGAGGAGCGGTTCCGGATCGTGCCGATGGACAACGGCGCCGCCCGGTTCTGGCACCTCCGGCTCGGGTTGTTCGTCGGCTGGTTCGCCTTCGGCTCGGCCACGCTCGGGCTGTTGAGCACGCTCGGCTTCACCATGGATATGCGCCAGCTCGTCGCCTACGTGCTCGGCCTCGGCCTCCTGGCTCTCGGCATCGAGATCGCGTGGCGCCGGCCGCGCGCCGCGGTCGAGGAAGCTCCCGAGCTCGGCCGGCGCCGGCGCCGGCGCGTCGGTTCTGCGAGCGCCTGGCTGCTCTCGACCTATTTCCTGGCGCTGTGGCTGTTCTGGGTGGTCAGCGCCATCGGATTGTTCTGGCTGGGGGTCGTGGTCGTCGCTCTGCCCGTGCTGATCCGGGCGACGCAGCGTTCGGTGAACCACGTGCTCCGGCCGGCCGGCGAATCCGGCACCGGCGGGGCGCCGGGCGTGCTCGCCGTCGGCATCGAGCGCGTGGCGCGGGCGGCGCTGATCATCGGCGCGGCCGTGCTGCTCGCCCGCGGCTTCCGTGTCGACCTGGGTGCGCTCACGGTCGGCGACACCGTGCTCACCCGGCTGGTCCGGGGCGGAGTCAACGCGGTGATCATCCTCCTCCTCGCCGACGTCGCCTGGCACATCGCGCGGGCGCTGATCGACCGCGCCCTCGCATCGACGCAGGTCCCCGGCGGCCATGCCAACAGCGAAGAGGTGCGGCGGCAGGCGCGGCTCCGGACCCTGCTGCCGATCCTCCGCAACGTCCTGTTCATCATCCTTCTCGTCATGGCGGCGCTGATGGCGCTGTCGTCGCTCGGCGTCGAGATCGCACCATTGATCGCCGGCGCCGGCGTGGTCGGCGTCGCCATCGGCTTCGGCGCCCAGACGGTCGTCAAGGACATCATCAGCGGCATGTTCTTCCTGCTCGACGACGCCTTCCGCGTCGGCGAATACGTGCAGAGCGGCGCATACAAGGGCACCGTCGAATCCTTCAGCCTGCGCTCGGTCAAGCTGCGGCACCAACGCGGCCCGCTCTTCACCGTGCCGTTCGGCGAGCTGGGTGCGATCCAGAACATGAGTCGCGACTGGGTGATCGACAAGCTCAGCATCGGCGTCACCTACGACACGGATCTCGACCAGGTGAAGAAGCTGGTGAAGGAGATCGGCAAAGAGCTGGCGCAGGATCCCGAGCTGGCGCCGCACATCATCGACACGCTGAAGATGCAGGGCGTGGAGCAGTTCGGCGACTACGCGATCCAGATCCGTCTGAAACTCATGGCCAAGCCGGGCGAGCAGTTCGTCATCCGCCGGCGGGCCTTTGCACTGATCAAGAAGGCGTTCGACGCCAACGGCATCAAATTCGCGTTTCCGACCGTGCAGGTCGCCGGCGGCGAGCCCTCGGCCGCCGCCGTCGCGCAACAGGGGATGGCGCTCGTCAAGGCACCGCCGGCAGTGTGAAGGACGATGAGTTCCGCTCAGGCATCACCGGCCGGCAAGTCGGCCGAATGTCCGCATTGCGTCCGATTGCGAAGGTCCCACATGGCGCGGGCCGGCCGGGGCAGAGGACTTCCGCTCCCGACCGGCGAGATGCGTCGGGGCGGCGAGCCCCCCTCCAAACAACCTCACAGGTCGAGCTGTTCAGAAATGCCGAGGGCGTCGTCAACCTCGATGCCGAGGTATCGGACGGTACTCTCTAGCTTCCTATGCCCGAGCAGGAGCTGGACCGCTCTCAGACTGCCAGTCTTGCGGTAGATCTGGGCCGCCTTTGTACGACGCATCGAGTGTGTTCCGTAGGCTGGGCTGTCCGGCCGGCATCTGACACCCAGCCGTGGACGATGCGCGCGTACTGGCGTGTCGAAAGATGGGTTTGGCTCCTGGTGGGCTGGGGAACAGGAAGCCTGCATCTGAGCCGAGGCGCGCCAACCAAGCCAGTATCGACTTGCGAGTGCTGTCGGTCAGCTCGAATTGGACCGGCCGGGCAGTTTTCTGTTGAATGATGGTTGCTCGCTCGCGGGTGCGGCCACCGACCTGAACGTCTTCAACCTTCAAGCTGACCAGGTCGCTGGCCCCGAGCTTGCTGTCGATGGCGAGATTGAACAGGGTTAGATCTCGCTCGCGGCCATCGATTTCGAGCCGTGCGCGTATGGACCAGACGTCCTTCGGCCTCAGCGGCCGCTTCTGTCCAACTAGCCGGCCCTTGTTCCATGGGACTCGTCGACTCGTTGAGGAGTTTGGATCACTGGTGATCGGCATGGCCTATCACTCCAAGGCCTCCCTCCCGCGCCAACGCCCGCCGATGTGGGCGAGCCAATCCTACCACAGGCGACTACCGCGTCCGCTTCTGAGGCGTGGTCGCTATGTCTCCTATTGGCGCGGTCGAGCCAAGCAATGCTGGCAGGTAGGGACGGACGCCGACCTCTCGGCAGCGTCGCCGACGACGTTCAGCGGCACGGGGCGCCGAACCTCGGGAGGCGCCGTTGCAGCCTCGCCTGTCGCATCGCGGTGCGCCTCGAGGGCGGCGATGCCACCCGTGGAGACCTCCGGCATCGAGGCGTTCGCGGCCTGTTCGATTATCAATCCAGCGGCCGTCACTTGCCGATGTAGGCCGCCAGCTCGTCGGGCGTACCCATCGGAAATGCCTGTTTCAGATAGTCGAGAAAGGCAGATACCCGAGCGCTGAGCAGCCGCCTGGACGGGTAGAGAGCCCACAAGGCGATGTCGGGTCCCTCGACATCGCCCCAGTGCACCAGCGAGCCGTCGGCCAGATCATGGCTCACGAGCGACACGGGGAGGCGGCCGGCACCGACGCCCGCCCGCACGGCATCCCGGACCATGATGAGCGATGACAGGGCGAGGACCGGCTCGATCGCGATCATGGCCCGGCCAGCGGGCGTCTTCACAGTCCAGGCCACTCGATCGGCTGCCGAGCGGACGACGGCAGGAGCCGCGAGATCTCCGGCTGGCCGGTCGAGCCCGGGGCTTGCCACGACCACCAGCCGGTCGTGCAGGAAGGCCCGTCCAACCAGGCTGTCATCGGGATCCGGGTTGACCCGGATCACCAGATCGAATCCCTCCTCGATCAGGTCGACGGCACGGTCCTCGGTCGAGACCTCGAGCCTCACCTCCGGGTATGTCAGGGCGAACCCGGCGGCGATCTTGCCCATCGCGGTCTGGGAGAACAGCAACGGGGCGCTGATCCGCAACCGGCCTCGCGGCCTTTCACCGCCGGAGGCGATCGCCGCCGCCGTCTCTTCGAGCTCGGTCAGCAATGGACCCGCCCGCACGAACAGCGCGCGTCCTTCCTCAGTGAGCTTCAGCGCGCGCGAGCCGCGCTCGAACAGGCGCAGGCCGAGGGCGGCTTCCAGCTCGGCAACCCGCCGGGACAGGGTCGCCTTGGGACGCCCCGCAGCGCGTGCGGCTCGACCGAACCCGCGGTGGCGGGCGACGAGATTGAAATCAGCGAGAGCAAGCAGATCCATCGATGTTCCACTAATGAGACGGTGTGTCCAAATATAGCGTCTCCCGGCTCGGAAATGGATCGGTCATTTACAGGATGTCTTTCGCCCCAAACCGGAGTCATCCCCATGACCATCCTTGTTATCGGCGCCACCGGTCGTGTCGGCCGCCATGTCGTTAACCAGCTCGTCAAGCGCGGCGCCGCGGTGCGCGTGCTGACCCGCGATCCCGCGAAGGCCGGTTTCCCGGCCGGCGTGGAGGTCGCACAGGGCGACCTGCTCGATATCGACGCGCTGCGCTCCGCATTCGCCGGCGTCAGCACGCTGTTCCTGCTCAACGCGGTCACGGGCGACGAATTCACCCAGGCGCTCGTTACCCTGAACATCGCCCGCGAGTCGGGCGTCGATCGCGTCGTCTACCTGTCGGTGATCCACGCGGACCGCTTCGTGAACGTGCCGCACTTCGCGGTGAAATCCGGCGCTGAGCGGATGATCGAACAGATGGGCTTCAGCGCCACGATCCTGCGTCCGTCCTACTTCATCGACAACGAGCTGATGATCAAGGACGTCATCCTCAACCACGGCGTCTATCCGATGCCGATCGGCGGCAAGGGTGTCGCCATGGTCGACGCCCGCGACATCGCGGAGGTGGCGGCGATCGAGCTGATCCGCCGTGACCAGGCGCCGGGCAAGCTACCGATCGAAACCATCAACCTGGTCGGTCCTGACACGCTGACGGGCCCGGACGTGGCCGCGATCTGGTCGAAGATCCTGGGCCGCCCGGTCCTCTATGCCGGCGACGATCCCACCGGGTTCGAGCAGAACCTGGCGACCTTCATGCCGAAGTGGATGGCCTATGAGATGCGCCTGATGGCCGAGCGTTACGTCAGCGACGGCATGATCCCGGAGGCCGGCGACGTCGAGCGCCTGACCAGGATCTTAGGTCGGCCGCTGCACTCCTATCGCGATTTCGCGACCGAAATTGCCGCGGGGGCGTGAGCGCCGGGAAACCCAACCCCGATCACGAGGAGACCATCATGATCTCGCCGCCGGCGGCATCCCCGCATTCCCTATCCGCTGCGATCCCCCGGATCGAGCATGGGTGCCGCCGGTCACCAGGGACCGCGGCAGAGATCCTTCTGGCCGCACTCTGAGAATAAGTTGACGAGAGCGCCGGATTCTACCGGGCTGAAACAATGTCCGGTCTCGAGATGTCACTGCAGCGGCCGCTTGTGGCGCACCACAGCCGATTACGATTGGCCCAGCAGGTCGACCGCTCGCGCTGAGCGGTACAATCTACGTTTGGGCAGAGGCAGCGGAGCGGATCGCCGACTCCAACTCGTCCAGCGAGAAGGGCTTGGCGAGCTTCGGCAGATTGGCCGCAATCCCCATCGGCAACTCGGCATAGCCGGTAGCCAGGATCACCGGAAGCCCAGGCCATTCCGCCGCGATCCGCTCGGCCAGCTCGGCTCCGGTCATCCCCGGCATGGCATGGTCAGTGATTACGAGATCCGCAGCCTTGCGGCGGAGCGACTCAAGTGCCTGGGCCCCCGTGATCGCCCCGACGACGACATGGCCCAACTCCTCCAGCATCGCGATCGTGTTCATCAGCACCAAGCCGTCGTCGTCCACAGCCATGATGTGCAGTCCGGTTGGGCCAGCCAATGCCTTCGGAACCGAGGCTTCGTCCGCCGGCGGCGACAGATCGGCCTCGGCGGACGCCACGGGCAGCCACAGCTCGATCGTGGTGCCGGTCCCCTTCCGGCTGGCCAGCACCATCCGGCCATGCGACTGCTCCATCAGCCCATGCACCGTCGACAGGCCGAGCCCGGTTCCCTTGCCGATGCCCTTGGTGGTGAAGAACGGTTCCGTCGCCCGGGCGAGCGTCTCCGGGTCCATGCCCTGCCCGGTGTCGGTCACCGACAGGCAGACATAGCGGCCGGGAGCCGGTTCGTCGGCGGTCGCGGCCTTGGCGGCGATGGTGATCGATCCGCCCTCCGGCATAGCGTCCCGGGCATTGACCGCGATGTTCAGCAGGGCGGATTCCAACTGGTTGGGATCGGTCGACGCCTTCGGCAGTCCGAGCGGGAACCGGGTTTCGATGGTGATGGACGGCCCCAGCGAGCGCTGCAGCAGGTCGGCCATGCCGCGCACCAGGTCGGGAATGTCGACGGCCATGATCTTCAGCTCCTGGCGGCGGGCGAAGGCCAGCATCCGCTTGGTCAGAGTCGCGCCGCGCTGGGCCGCTTGGACGGCATTGTCGAGCAGCGACAGGGCGGCGCCCGTCTCCGGCGGCAGGCGCTTGCGCATCAGCGCAAGGCTGCCGAGGATGACCATCAGCAGGTTGTTGAAGTCATGGGCGATGCCGCCGGTCAACTGCCCGATCGCCTCCAGCTTCTGCGACTGGAACAGGGCCTCCCTGGCCTCCTCCAGCTGCTTCTGCGACTTCAGGCGCTCGGTGATGTCGCGGGTCACCTTGGCGAAGCCGGTCAGGGTTCCGGCATCATCACGGATCGCATCGATGACCACATGCGCCCAGAACCGAGTCCCATCCTTGCGGACCCGCCATCCTTCCCTCTCGAACCGCCCTTCCCGTGTTGCTGTTGCGAGGCCGATCGCCGGCAGGCCGGCGGCGCGGTCCTCATCCGTGTAGAAGCGGGAAAAGTGCTCGCCGATGATCTCCGATGGAGTGTAGCCCTTGATGCGCTCGGCCCCGGCGTTCCAACTGCTGATCCGGCCCCGGGGGTCCAGCATGTAGATGGCGTAGTCGGTCACGCTCTGGATCAGCAGCCGGAACTGCTCCTCGCCGCGCGCGCGCTCCGCCATCTCCTCGCGCAGCTGGGCGTTGCTGGCGTTCAGCTCCGCCGTCCGGGCGGCGACCTGGGCCTCGAGCTCCTGGGCCGTGCGCTCCCGGGCCTCGATGAAGCCGCGCACATCGTATTGCCGCTGTCGGCCGCGCAGCGCCGCCTGCAGCGTGCTGGACAGGCTGATCGGCTGCACCGGCCGCTCGACCAGGGTGACGTTGCGCAGGCGCTGGACGATGTCCAGGCGCCAAGCGGCGACCGCCTCCGGCTCGCGGTGGCTGGTGAGGAGGACGAAGGGCAGGTCGGACCAGGGCGGCTGGGCGTCCACCCATCGGAGCAGGCCGGTGATGTCCCGGCCCACGATGGCTTCCTCGGCGACGAAGGCCGCGCCGGCCCCGGCCTCCAGCTCCGCCAGCAGCTGGTCGAGATTGCTGCAGATCGCTGCGGTCAGGCCCTCCCGCGTCAGGATCTCCGCGGAGGCCGGGCCGTCCCGCCCGATGGGCGCGAACACCAGGACGCGCAGGCTGTGCGGATCAGGCTCCATTCTGTCCACTGGGCTGCAGCAGCGGCTCGGCGTTTCCGACATATTCCGGCGTCCCGGTCAGGACGCCCCGGAAGTCCGAGAGCGGCGGCCCGATATGGATGCCCGTGCTGGTGAGGCGAAACTCCCGGATCGTGTGCTCGTGGTTTCCGGTCCGCTTCTTGACGACCGAGAGAGCGCGGCGGACCTCCCCCATCGCCTCGAAGTACCGGACCATGATCACCGCGTCGCTGAGATAGCTGATGTCGATCGGCGTCTCCTGCGGCCCGACCATGCCGTGCTGTGCCAGCAGCAGCAGCGTCAGCACGCCCTGCTGGTTGAGATAGCTCAGCAGCTCGTGCATCTGCAACACGAGGAAGCGTTCGTCCGGCATCGCGTTGAGATAGCCGTTTAGGCTGTCGATGACGATCAGCCTGGCACCGTCGTGTTCGACGGCGTCGCGCACCAGCCTAGCGAACTCGCCGGGCGACAGCTCGGCCGGGTCGACCTGGCGGAACTGGATCCGCCCCGAGGCCAGGGCTTCGTCGAGCGGCAGGCCGAGCGCGCGGGCACGCGCCTCGACCGTGCCGCGCCCTTCGTCGAAGGCGAAGATCACCGCGTGTTCGCCGCGCTGTGCCGCGGCGATGGCGAAGGTGAGGGCCAGCGATGATTTGCCGACGCCGGCGGCGCCGATCAGCAGCGCGTTGGTGCCGCGGTCAAGCCCGCCGCCGAGCAGCGCGTCCAGATCGGCGTTCCCGCTGGGCGCCACGCTCGCGGGAAACTCCGCGTGGTGCTCGGACGCGACGAGCCGCGGGAAGACCCGCAGGCCGCCGGAGGTGATGGTGAAATCGTGATAGCCGCCCCGGAATTGAATGCCGCGCATCTTGACCACGCGCAGGCGACGCCGTTCGCTGCCGTAGTCGACCGCCAACTGCTCCAGCAGCACGACGCCGTGCGAGATCGAATGCAGCTGCAGGTCGTTCTGCGCCGATGTCAGGTCATCGAGCACGATCACGGTGCAGCGGCGCTTGGCGAAGAAGTGCTTCAGGGCCAGCACCTGGCGTCGATAACGCAGCGGGTTCTGCGCCAGCAGCCGCAGCTCGGACAGGCTGTCGATCACCACCCGGGTCGGATCGAACTGCTGCACGCGCTCGAAGATCAGGTTGATCGTCTCGCTCAGCTCCATCTCGGCCGGATGGAACACGGTGACCTGCTGCGCCGGGTCGAGGGTGGTCTCCGGGGGTACCAGCTCGAAGATGTCGATGCCTTTGAGTGACCAGCCATGACGCTGCGCCACCAGCGTGAGCTCGCGTTCCGTCTCGGACAGCGTCACGAACAGCACGCGCTCGCCGTTCCGGACTCCTTCGAGCAGGAACTGCAGCGCGATCGTCGTCTTCCCGGTGCCGGGCTGGCCTTCGTAGAGATAGAGCCGGTCGGGGTCGAGCCCCCCACAGAGAATGTCGTCCAGCCCCTTGCTGCCCGTGGACACCCGGGCGGTCTCCGGGTGGTCGTTCATCTCTGGCCCTCCGAACTGAGTAAACACATCCGACCGGATCAACACGACGAAGAGCCGATCGATCCTCACCGAAAGTGCGATACGGGAAACACTGCCTTTTGCGGCCCAACTGTCCGCAATGCGGCAGCGCCAGCTGCGTCTGTTTTTTGGGACGCCGTTATTCGTCACCCTCAACCGAAATGGGAGGGATCCTCCAATTCAGTCGATGTCCGTTGTTGGGGACTGGGCAGGACGGCTGGCAATGGCGCATCTCAGCCTGGTCGCGCCGGCAGGAATGGGCGGATATCGTTGAAAAAGTCCCGAACGACTACTTGGAGTGCAAAATCGAGCGAGTTTGCTGCAGATCCGGCCGCCATCTAGCATCTTTTTGTGCTCCGGCCGCCTACTTTTAGTCTCTTTGTTGCGCGCGGAAATGGCGCTCCGACTTTTTCAACAGAATCGGCGGATTCCGGACCTTCCTTCAGATCTCAGTGTCCATGCCCATGGCCATGCCGATGGTGTAGGTCGGGGTAGTGGGGGTGTCGATGCACGAGAGGCGTATGCCGGTGCCAGTGCGTGTGGGGTTCTCCAGGCGGCACGTCGGACCCGTGCTCGTGGTGATGGTGCTCGTCGTGCCGATGTCGGTGCTCGTGATCCATCGCCTCGTGGGTGTGCTCGTGGTCGTGCCGCTCGGACAGATGAAGCCAAAGCCCCAAAGCCATCAAGCAACCCGCGATCAACAGCTTTGCCGAGAGCGGCTCCCCCAACATTGTGACGGCCAGCACCGCGCCAACGAACGGCGCGAGCGAGAAGTAGGCTCCCGTCCGCGCGGCGCCAAGATGACGCAGGCCTAGAACGAAGAGCGTGAGGCTCACGCCGTACCCGAGGAAGCCGACGATCCCTGCAGCCAAGACGATGTCCGCCGCCGGAAGTTTCCCGCCACTGGTGAATGCCAGGATCAGATTGACCGCGCCCGCGACGAGCCCTTTGAGCATGGCGATCTGCACCGGGTCGGCCGACGACAACTTGCGCGTCAGGTTGTTGTCGATCCCCCAGCACAGGCAAGCGCCGGCGATCAGCAGCGCACTCCAGTCGAAGGACGCTCTCCCCTGCCAGGACAGCAGTGCGGCGCCGGCCAAGATCGCGACAGCACCGATCAGAAGTCGCCGATCCACATTCTCGTGGAACGCCAGCCAGGCGATGGTCATGGTGGCCAGGCCCTCAAGATTGAGCAACAGCGAGGCATTGGCCGCATCGGTGCGGGCGAGGCCGAACATCAGCAACAACGGTCCCCCGATGCCGCCCGCGAGGATCACTAGACCCAGCCAGGGAATATCCGAGCGACGGAGCGGAGCTTCGACCTCGGGAAGCCGCAAGACGGCCCGCGACAGGTGAATGGACGCCAAGCCAATCCCTGCCCCGAGGTAGAGAAGGCCGGCCATCATCCAGGGATCGACGGTTCCGAGGAGCAGCTTGGCAAAAGGAGTGCTGGCCCCGAACAAGATCGCGGACAGCAGGGCGAGTGAAATGCCGGTGCGACTCATGGCGCCAGCCTATCCCAACCGGGACAGCAAGTCCGCTTCGGGTTCGCATGCGGCCATTTCCGCTTTGGAGGCCTGATCGCGATGGCCGCATTTGGCACGTCCGAGCCAAGCCAGCTGGACGCTGCGGGACGGTGGACCGGCTGACAGATCTCAGTTTCATGGCAGGGTGGCGTGCATGTTCCCAGAGCGCCTTGAGACCGCCAGACTTCTGCTTCGACCGATCGCGCCGATCGATGCCGTGGCCATTTTTTCGATGGGTATGCTCAGGATCCAGAGGTGAACCGCTTTCTGACATGGAGGACCCATGCCACGATCGCAGAGACAGAGGCGCACATCGCTCGTTGCCAGCTCGAGATGCAATCGAAGAACTATGTGCTCGTCGGCAAGTGGGACGGTAAGGTCATCGGGTCCTTCGCGCTGTGGCGCCCCCCGCCCGGCACTGCGTCGGATACGGGTATGTCCTTGCTCGCCCGTTCTGGGGGATGGGACTGATGACTGAAGTGCTTTCGCATGCGGCGCAATGGGCATTGGACCAAGCCGACATCTGGCGGATCGGAGATGTCTGCAACTGCGAGAATATCGGCTCCGCAAGGGCGATGGAGAAGGCCGGTCTGGAGCGTGAAGGGCTGCTTCGGCGATGGATCGTGCACCCGAATGTCGGCAGCGAGCCGCGTGACTGCTTCGCCTACGTGAGGTCCAGGTAGAGCCGCTTGGCTCTGACGCAATAGGTCGCACTGGCTTGGCCGGGGCGTGTCCGCTTCGTAGAGCCGAGGGCGATGGCCGGATATGGCGCGCTCCTGCCGGACTCATCGTCTGCATGGGATGATCGGCGGCTCGGTGGAGCTCGGCGCCGCCGACGTCAAGAGGAGTAAGTCCGGCTCGAGTTTCTTGGGAGTTGCAGCGGGGGGCGAGTGCCACAAGGCCGCTACGGGAATATGCTCCTTTTTGTCGAGCCGACCGGATACATTTACCCAGGCGTTTTGAAGCCCTTCGAACACACACGGTCGAACGCCTCCATGTTGGGCGGGGCTCGTGATCTCACACCCTTCATCCTGCGGAGGTACCATGGTCGACGTCCTTATGCCGCAACTCGGCGAAGACATCGATGAAGGAACAGTACAGCAGTGGCTGGTGCAGGTAGGTTCACTGGTTACGCGGGACCAGCCTCTCCTGGAGGTCGAAACAAGCAAGGCAACTAGCGAAATCCCGAGCCCATGCAACGGCCGTGTTGTTGAGATTGTTGCTCCAGTGGGTGCGACCATTCCGAATGAAGGCTTATTGGCTCGGATCGACGACTCCGCTGTGTAGACCGATTGCGGCAGCGCCCGGACCGAGAGCTTCGTCGGCCTGGACGATGTCCGGTTTCGGGATGCCACGGCAATGGCCGGAAATGGCGCACCTCGGCCGGCTCAGGTCGGCCGGGGAGGAGGGGAGAGCGCCACCGCGCGATTTCCTACTTCCCCGATTCCGGGTTGGCACGTAGGCGTTGGCCAAAGAGAGAAGCCGACAAACGAGCCCAAGCGGCATATCTTGGGCATGCGGCACATTTCAACGAACGACCTTCATCGGAGGTCTAAATGAATAAGATCGTAGTGTTGACCGCCGGACTATTCCTTTCTTCGTGCGGAACGCAAAGTCCGCGGAGTGTGGTGCCCCAGAGGAAATAAAGATTGGCAACGCTATGGATCAAACTTACGCGGTGATAGCGGGATATAGACAAGAGGCAGAGAATAAAAATCCAAATGAACGTGTAGGTTTGTAAATGTTCGAAGCCAACGCTATTTTCAATATTGTCTTCGATGTCAAGTATACAGTCAGTGTGGGTACGGACGTAAGCCCGGCCATCGTAATACTTGGGTCAGTGCCGGGGTGTCGGGCGGGCCCATCAGTGGTGGCTATGATGCGGAGAACACCGGCACTCGTGGCAATACGATCCAAGTTACGCTTCAAAATCCCGCTTGCATCAAACCCGAACGGTTTTTTCGCCAGGGCAATATGAATCTGGCAGGTTCCGGGGGTTCCGTTGTAGCGCCTCCATTGATAATGGCGCCCCCGCACTAAGAACGAAAAGAGCCTGATCGACCAGCGATGGCTGAGCGCCGCTGCCGTCGCTGGTCGACCTAAAGCTCCCGGGGTCGTCATTCACTTCAGCAAGTGTAGTGAGTACAAGCCCCAGCCGGGCAGGGCGGGTCGGCCGTGCTCCGTGCCTGTCACTGACGATCGCTCGAGATTGGGCGGCCACTTTCAAGGAACGGTGTAGGCCCAGCTTGCCTGCCACTTGAACGGAGGGTTCGCCAAGTCCTCCAGCCGTGCACCGTTAGTCCGTCAGGAGCTCTCGGTTGCCACGCCGCCCTCGGGCGAGAGGCCGCGAACGCGCGATCGGGGGGGGAATGCGCAATCAGGGTGCGGCTCCAGCCCTCGCCGGTGGCGATACTGCCGATGCGGCTATGGCCAGCATCTGACTCCGAAACGGCCGAGATCTTTATGCCGATCTGGAATAGAAGTCGGACAATTATGAATTGGCCGCCCCTCCGGCCGACCGACATCATGATCATAATTTAGGCCTGCCCATTTGCTGGGCGGGCGGCCGCGACAGACGGCCGGCAGTTTGGCAGGGGGCAGTCACGTGTCCGATGGCGGGGCCATCCAGGCGGGGTCGGCGGTATCCCGGAATCGTCGGCTGAAGGTCGACGATCTCCGCGAGCTGCCTGCAGGGATCGTGCAGGGCCGCTACGACACCGTGACCCCGATGGCCACGGGCTGGGCGCTGCACCGGACCTGGCCCGAGGCCCGCTCCACCATCGTCGACGAGACCAGCCACGCGGCGACCGACCGCGCCCCGGCCCTGACTCTGGCGCTGGGTGCCGTGAGCGATCGCCTGTGCGACACCCCCGGCGTGCGCGGCCGCGTGAGGAGATCCCGATGACGCCCGACGCCGCGATCCGCCCTTATCTCGACATCCCCGGCGCCAAGAGCCCGGCGCTGTCGCCAGATGGTGGGCTGCTGGCCTTCCTCGGCGACCGGACCGGCTTTCCCCAGATCTGGCTGCAGCCGGCCGCGGGCGGCGCCGCCTGGCGCGCGGCGGAGACGCCGGAGCCGGTCGGCGCCCTGGCCTTCAGCCCGAAGAGCCGGGATCTGGTCTTCACCATGGATTGCGGCGGCGACGAGCGGCACCAGCTGTGGCTGATCCCGGGCGCCGACGGCACGCCGCTAGCGCTGACCGACGACCCGACCGTGGTCCATGTCTGGGGCGCCTGGTCGCCGGACGGCACGCGGATCGCCTACGCGTCGAACGCCCGCGACCGCTTCCACATGGACATCCATGTGATGGAGGTCGCCACGCGGGAAGCGCGCTGCGTCTATCAGGGCGAGCTGTTCCGCGAGGTCATGGCCTTCTTCCCGGACGGGCAGGCGCTGCTGGTGCGCGATTCCATCCGGGCCACGATGGACCAGGACCTGTTCCGGCTGGACCTCGCGACCGGCGCCTATGAGCCGTTCCTGCCGCATGACGGACGGGCGCGCTACGTCGCCGCCAAGACCCGGAAGGACGGCAGCGGCCTCTATCTGCTGACCGACCAGGGCCGGGACTTCCAGGGCATCGCCTTCCTGTCCTTCGCCGGCCGTAGCCTGGAATGGGTGGCGGCGCCCGAGGGGCAGGATGTCGAGGCGATGGCGCTGTCGCCCGACCAGGGCCGGCTGGCCTATGTGATCAACGAGGAGGGCTGGACCCGCCTCCTGATCCGCGACCTCGCCAGCGGCGCGGAGACGGCGGTGGCGGGGCTGCCGCCCGGCGTGATCGGCTCGGTGTCCTGGCGTCCCGACGGCAGCGGCCTGGTCTTCCCGCTGGAAGGCGCGGCGACGCCGCCGGGGATCTGGGGCTACGACGTTGCCACGGGAATCGCGAGCCGGCTGACCGATGCTCCCGCGAGCGAGCTGATCGATAGCTTCGTCGAGCCGGAGGTGCAGCGCATCGCCAGCTTCGACGGGCTGCAGGTGCCGTTCCTGCTGTACCGGCCGCAGGGCGAGGCACCGGCCGGCGGCTTCCCGGCGATGATCATCGTCCATGGCGGGCCGGAGGCGCAGTGGACCCCGACCTTCCGGGCCGACATCCAGTACATGCTGGCGCAGGGCATCATGGTCGTGGCGCCGAATGTCCGTGGCAGCACCGGCTATGGCCGGCCCTACCATCAGCTCGACGATGTCGGGCTGCGGATGGACAGCGTCGCCGACCTCCGGGCAGTGCGACTGGCGCTGGGCGCGCGGGACGATGTCGATGAGGCCCGGATCGGCGTCTTCGGCCGGTCCTATGGCGGCTTCATGGTGCTGGCGGCGCTGACCGAATACCCGGAGCTCTGGCGCCTCGGCATCGAGTTCTACGGCATTGCCAGCTTCCACACCCTGCTGCAGACCACCGGCCCATGGCGCCGGCGCCTGCGGGCGGCCGAATATGGCGACCCGGTCTCCGACAAGGACCTGCTCGAGCGCATCTCGCCGATCCACAAGCTGGACCGCATCCGCGTGCCGCTGCTGATGGCCCAGGGGCTGGACGATCCGCGCGTGCCGCCGGGCGAGAGCGAGATGATCCATTCCGGCCTGCGCGGCCTGGGCCGCCCGGTCGACTACATCCGCGTGCCGCATGAAGGGCACGGCTTCGCGCGGCGTGAGAACCGGCACGACGTCTTCGGCGCCGTCGCCGCCTTCCTCGACCGCCATCTCTGATCGAAAGCGAGAACCATGCAGAATTCCGACAAGATCTGGCAGCTGGTCGACGCCAAGCGGACGGAGTTCGTGGGGCTGAGCGACCGGATCTGGGGCATGCCCGAGATCGCCTACACCGAGTACCGGTCGGTCGCCGAGCACACGGCCATGCTGCAGGCCCAGGGCTTCCGCGTGACCGAGAGCCTCGCCGGGATCCCGACCGCGGTGATGGGCGAGGCGGGCGAGGGCGGGCCTGTGATCGCCATCCTCGGCGAATACGACGCCCTGCCGGGGCTGAGCCAGGAGGCCAACATCGCCGAGCCCAGGCCGATCCCCGGCAACGGCTACGGCCATGGCTGCGGCCACAACATGCTCGGCTCCGCCGCCCTGCTGGCGGCCACCGCGGTCAAGGACTTCCTGGCCGCGACCGGCCGGCCGGGCCGTGTGCGCTACTATGGTTGCCCGGCGGAGGAGGGCGGGGCGGCCAAGGCCTTCATGGTGCGCGCCGGCGCCTTCGAGGATGTCGACATCGCCATCACCTGGCATCCGGCGTCGCTGACCCGGGTCGATGAGGCGCTGTCGCTGGCCAACACCCGGATGGACTTCCACTTCACCGGCCGCGCCTCGCACGCCGCCGCGGCGCCGCATCTCGGCCGCAGCGCGCTGGATGCGGTCGAGCTGATGAATGTCGGCGTCAACTACATGCGCGAGCACATGCCGTCCGACGCGCGCATCCACTACGCCATGATCGATTCCGGCGGCATCGCGCCCAATGTCGTCCAGGCCTCGGCCAAGGTGCGCTACGCCATCCGGGCGCGCGACCTGGCCGGCATGCTGGCGCTGAACGAGCGGGTCAAGAAGATCGCCCACGGCGCCGCGATGATGACCGAGACCTCGGTCGCGATCTCGATCATGAGCGCCGTCTCCAACATGCTCGGCAACACGCCGCTGGAGGAGGCGATGCACCAGCATCTGCTGCGCCTCGGCCCGGTGCCGTTCGACGCGGCCGACCGCGACTATGCCGCCCAGATCCAGGCGACGCTGAGCGAGGAGGACATCCTCACCGACTACCGCCGCGTCGGCGTGCCGCCGCGCAAGGACCTGCCGCTGTGCGACTTCATCGTGCCGAAGGACTCCCGGGGTGAGCCGATGATCGGGTCGACCGACGTCGCCGATGTCAGCTGGGTGGTGCCGACGGTGCAGGCGCGGGTCGCCACCCACGCCATCGGCACGCCCGGCCATTCCTGGCAGATCACCGCCCAAGGCATGGCGCCGGCCGCGCACAAGGGCATGGTCCATGCCGCCAAGGTCATGGCCGGCACGGCGCTCGACGTGATGAATGACGAGCTGCTGATGGCCCGGGCCAAGCAGGACCACCAGGAGCGGGTCGCGGCGACGCCCTATGTCTGCCCGATCCCGGCGGAGGTGCAGCCGCCGCTGCAGCCGCGGCCGAAGGCGGCCTGACAAGGTGGACTGACTCTGCGGGACAGGCCGGCCCGACGAACGAGGCCGGCCACCCGGAACAAGGTCGCGGAGGGCGCCGGACGACACCAACAGAACAAGCACGGAGGCTCGATCCATGTTCGCCCGTCCGATCCCGGCGTCACCCCGATCCCGCCCGCTCCGCCATCTCCTCGGCGCGGCCTGCGGCGCCGCCATCCTCGCGGCGCCGTTCGCCGCCGGGGCGGCCACGCCGTCGAACGCGCTGGTGATGGCCAGGAACATCGACGCGATCAGCACCTTCGATCCGGCCCAGATCGGTGAGGTGGTGACCGACGAGATCATCAAGAACATCTGCGACACGCTGGTCGATTTCGACCCGGCGGACGAGGCCAAGGTGGTCCCGCTCTTCGCCGAGAGCTGGGAGGTTTCCGACGACCGGCTGCAGATCACCTTCCATCTGCGCAAGGGCGCCACCTTCCCGTCCGGCAACCCGGTCACCGCGGCCGACACCGCCTGGTCGATGCAGCGCGTGGTCAAGCTCGGCCTCGGCAACGCGGCGACGCTGACCGAATTCGGCTTCACCAAGGACAAGGTCGAGGCCCAGATCACCGCGCCGGACGACGCCACCCTCGTGATCAAGCTGGACAAGCCCTATCCGACCAACCTGATCCTGCAGTCGATCGCCGCGAACCGCGTCGCCGCCACGATGGACAAGCAGGCCATCATGGCCAATGAGGTGAACGGCGACCTTGGCAACAAGTACCTCGCCACCCACACCGAGTGCGTCGGCCCGTACAAGCTGGCGCAGTGGAACGCCGGCGAGGCCGTGGTGCTGCAGGCGAACGACAAATACTGGGGCGAGGCGCCGAAGCTGAAGCGCGTGCTGATCCGCCATGTGGCGGAGGCGGGGACGCAGCGCCTGCTGGTGGCCCAGGGTGATGTCGACATCGCCCGTGACCTGACGCCGGAGGATCTGAAGGACCTGGAGACCTCGGCCGACGTGTCGGTCGTCAGGGTGCTGAAGCCGCAGCTGTTCTTCTGGACCTTCAACAACGCCGACCCGATCTTCTCGAACGAGAAGGTGCGCCTGGCGATGCGCTACCTGATCGACTATGACGGCCTCGGCAAGACGGTGATGGCCTATACCGGCGTGCCGCGGGCCAGCTTTGTCCAGATCGGCGCCGTCGGCGCGCTGGACGAGAAGGAGGGGCAGCCCTTCTCGCTCGACCTCGACAAGGCCAAGGCGCTGCTGGCCGAGGCCGGCTACCCGAACGGTTTCAAGGCCACCGTCTTCATCGGCACCCTGCCGCATTCCGCCCCGATCGCGCAGAGCGTGCAGCAGAACGCCGCCAAGGTCGGCGTCGAGCTGACGCTGGAGCGGATGGCCAACGCCCAGCTGTTCAGCAAGGTCCGCGGCCGCGAGTTCCAGACCGCGATGCAGGCCTGGCAGACCGGCGTGCCCGACGCGCACGGCAACGCCTCGCGGCTGGTCTACAACCCGGACAACCGGGCCGAGGCCAAGCTGACCCAGTACCCGGCCTGGCGGGCCGCCTTCTATTCCGAGGACGCGAACAGGAAGGTCGATGCGGCGTTGCTGGAGAGCGATCCGGAGAAGCGGAACGCGATCTATCACGACCTGCAGAAGCAGATCCTGCAGCAGGGGCCGATGGCGATCATGTTCCAGATGTACGACCCCGCCGCAATCCGCAAATCGCTGAAGACCTGGACCTGGAACGGCTTCCGCACCTACTACGCCCTGGCCAGCAAGTAGCGGCGCCGGACACCGATTTCCGCACAGCACGGAGGCTCCACGATGCTCGCTGCTTCGAGTCCGGCGCCGCCCGGATCCCGTCCGCTTCGTCTCATCCTCGGCGCGGTCTGCGGTGCCGTCCTCGGCGCGGCGCCGTTCGCCGCCGGGGCGGCCACGCCGTCGAACGCGCTGGTCATGGCCTGGAACGTCGACGCGATCAGCACCTTCGATCCCGCCCAGATCGGCGAGGTGGTGACCAACGAGATCGTGCAGACCACCTGCGATCCGCTGGTCGATGTCGATCCGGCGGACGAGGCCAAGGCGGTGCCGCTGTTCGCCGAGAGCTGGGACGTGTCCGACGACCGCCAGCAGATCACCTTCCATCTGCGCAAGGGGGCGGTGTTCCCCTCCGGCAACCCGGCGACGGCGGCCGATACGGCCTGGTCGATGCAGCGCGTTGTCAAGCTCGGCTTCGGCAATGCGGCGACGCTGAACGAGTACGGCTTCACCAAGGACAAGGTCGACGCCCAGATCACCGCGCCGGACGACAGCACGCTGGTCCTCAAGCTCGACAAGCCCTATCCGACCAACCTGGTGCTGCAGGGGATCGCCGCGAACCGCGTCTCCTTCACCCATGACCGCAAGACCATCCTGGCCAATGAGGTGAATGGCGACCTCGGCAACAAATACCTGACGACCCGCACCGAATGCGTCGGCCCCTACCGGCTGGCGCAGTGGAACGCCGGCGAGGCTGTGGTGTTGCAGGCGAACGACACCTATTGGGGCCAGGCGCCGGCGCTGAAGCGCATCCTGATCCGCCATGTGGCGGAGGCCGGAACCCAGCGCCTGCTGCTGACCCAGGGCGATGTCGATGTCGCCCGCGACCTGACGCCGGAGGATCTGAAGGATCTGGAGACCTCGCCGGACGTGTCGATCGTCCGGGTCCTCCGGCCGCAGCTGTTCTACTGGTCGTTCAACAACGCCAACCCGATCTTCGCCAACCCGAAGGTCCGCCTGGCGATGCGCTACCTCATCGACTATGACGGCTTGGCCAAGACCGTGATGTCGAATATCGGCGTGCCGCGGGCCAGCTTCGCCCAGATCGGCGCGGTCGGTGCGCTGGATGAGACGGAAGGGCAACCCTTCTCGCTCGACCTCGACAAGGCCAAGGCGCTGCTGGCCGAGGCCGGCTACCCCAACGGCTTCAAGGCCAGCGTCTTCATCGGCACCCTGCCGCATGCCGCGCCGGTGGCGCAGAGCGTGCAGCAGAACGCCGCCCGGATCGGCGTCGAGTTGACCGTCGAGCGGATGGCCAATGCCCAGCTGTTCAGCCGGGTGCGCGGCCGGGATTTCGAGACCTCGATGTCGTCGTGGCAGACCAGTGTTGCCGATGCGCATGGCAACGCCTCGCGGCTGGTCTACAACCCGGACAACCGGGCCGAGGCCAAGCTGACCCAGAACCCGAGCTGGAACGCCTCCTACGCCTCCGAGGACGCCAACCGGACGGTCGAGGCGGCGCTGCTGGAGCCGGATCCGGAGAAGCGGAACGCGCTCTATCGCGACCTGCAGCTGAAGATGATGCAGGAGGGGCCCTTCGCCGTCATGTTCCAGACCTACAATGTCGCCGGGATCCGCAAGACATTGAAGAACTGGCGCTGGAACGGCTTCCGGACCTATTACGAAACCGTCGCCAAGTAGCGCCATGGTCGACACCCCCATCGCCGCGCCCCGCCGGCTTGCCCCCCCAGGACGGAACCCGCTGTCGTCCTGGGCACTGGCCGCCGGCCGGACCGTGCTGTCGGTCGCCGTCACCCTGTTCGGGCTGGCGGCGCTGACCTTCTTCATCGGGCGGATGCTGCCGCTCGACCCGGTCGCGGCCATCCTCGGCGACAACGCCACCCAGGCCGCCTATGACGCGGTGTACCGGCAGCTCGGGCTGGACCAGCCGATCTGGGTCCAGTTCCTGCGCTACCTGCGCGACATCGCCAGCCTCGACCTCGGCACGGCGCTGACCACCGGCAAGCCGGTGGTCGAGGACATCGCCCGGGTGTTCCCGGCGACGCTGGAGCTGGCCACGGTCGCCATCATCATCGGCACCGGCCTCGGCATCCCGCTCGGCGTGCTGGCGGCGATGTACCGCGACAGCGCGGTCGACCACATCGTCCGCGTCGTCGGCCTGCTGGGCTATTCGGCGCCGACCTTCTGGCTCGGGCTGATGGGGCTGGTGCTGTTCTACGCCACGCTGGGCTGGGTCGGCGGGCCTGGCCGGATCGACGTGCTGTACGAGTTCGACATCGAGCCGATGACCGGCTTCCTGCTGGTCGACACGGCGCTGCGCGGCCAGTGGGAGGTGTTCGGCAATGTCTTCAGCCACGTCATCCTGCCGGCCTCGATCCTCGGCTTCAGCGCGCTGGCCTATATCAGCCGGATGACCCGCAGCTTCATGATCGAGCAGCTGGACCAGGAATATGTGGTGGCGGCGCGGGTCAAGGGCCTGTCCTGGGCCCGCACCGTCTGGATCCACGCCTTCCGCAACATCGCGGTGCAGGTGGTGACGGTGGTCGCGCTGTCCTACGCCTTCCTGCTGGAAGGCGCGGTGCTGACCGAGACGGTCTTCGCCTGGCCCGGCTTCGGCCGCTACCTGACCAACACGCTGCTGGCCGGCGACATGAACGCGGTGGTGGGCTGCACGCTGCTGATCGGCGTCATCTTCGTGACGCTGAACCTGGTGTGCGACCTGCTGTACCGCATCTTCGACCCTCGCACCCGATGAGCGCGGACATGCCCAGCGACACCGCCCTTCGCACCAGCTCGATCAGGGCCTGGCTGCACGCCCCGGTCCCGGCCTCGCCGATGCAGGCCCGCGCCCAGCAGCTCTGGCTCAAGCTGCTGCGGCTGGTCGGCAACCCCCCGGCGCTGCTGGGGCTGGTCATCTTGCTGGTGATCGCGTTCATGGCGGTGTTCGCGCCGCTGATCGCGACGCACGATATCAATGCCCAGGATCTCGCCACCCGGCTGCAGCCGCCCTCGGCCGCGCATTTCCTCGGCACCGACGAGCTCGGCCGTGACGTGTTCAGCCGCATCGTCTTCGGCGCCCGTATCACGCTCTACATCGCCGTGCTGACGGCGCTGATCGTGGCGCCGATCGGCCTTTTGATCGGCACCACCTCGGGCTATCTCGGCGGCTGGGTCGACATCGTGCTGATGCGCGTGGTCGACATCTTCCTGGCCTTCCCAAGCCTGGTGCTGGCGCTGGCCTTCGTCGCCGCGCTGGGGCCCGGCATCCAGAACGCGATCATCGCCATCTCGCTGGCCGCCTGGCCGCCGATCGCGCGGCTGGCCCGGGCCGAGACGCTGTCGATCCGGTCCTCCGACTACATCGCCGCGGTCCGGCTGCAGGGCGCGTCTTCGCTGCGGATCATCCTGTCCCATGTGGTGCCGATGTGCCTGCCCTCGGTGGTGGTGCGGGTCACGCTCAACATGGCGGCGATCATCCTCACCGCCGCCGGGCTCGGCTTCCTCGGCCTCGGAGCGCAGCCGCCCAGCCCGGAATGGGGAGCGATGCTGTCCAGCGGCCGCGAATTCGTGCTGACCAGCTGGTGGATCGCGGCGATCCCCGGCTGTGCCATCCTGCTCACCAGCCTGGCCTTCAACCTGTTCGGCGACGGGCTGCGCGACATCCTGGATCCCCGCCATGGCTGACCCGCTGCTCACAGTCGAGGACCTGCGCATCGACTTCTCCGGCGGCCGCGGCACCATCCAGGCGGTGCGCGGCATCTCCTTCGCCGTCGGGCGCGAGAAGGTCGGCATCGTCGGCGAATCCGGCTCCGGCAAATCGCTGACCGGCCGGGCGGTCTTGAAGCTGACGCCGAAGGCGGCGCGGGTGACGGCGAAACGGCTCGCCTTTGACGGCATCGACCTGCTCACGACCTCGGAGCGGCGGATGCGGGCGATCCGCGGCAACCGCATCTCGATGATCCTGCAGGACCCGAAATTCTCGCTGAACCCGCTGATGCGGGTGGGCCGGCAGATCACCGAGGCCTACCGGCTGCACCACCGGGTCGGCGCGCGCGTGGCGCAGGCAAGGGCGCTGGAGATGCTGGACGCCGTCCATATCCGCGACCCCGAGCGCGTCTTCCGCCTGTTCCCGCACGAGGTCTCGGGCGGCATGGGCCAGCGCATCATGATCGCGATGATGCTGATCCCGGAGCCGGACCTGATCATCGCCGACGAGCCGACCTCGGCGCTCGACGTCACGGTGCGGCGGCAGGTGCTGACCATCCTCGACGAGCTGGTGACCCGGCGCGGCACCGGGCTGATGTTCATCAGCCACGACCTCAACTTGGTGGCCGATTTCTGCGACCGGGTGCTGGTGATGTATGCCGGCCGGATCATGGAGGATCTGCCGGCGAAGGAGCTGCACCGGGCGCAGCATCCCTACACCCGGGCGCTGCTCGACAGCCTGCCGCAGCTCGACCGGCCGGTCGACACGCTGCAGGTGCCCAGCCGCGACCCGGCCTGGCTCGACGGCCCGACCTTCCAGGCGGGGGCCGCGGCATGACCGACGCGATCCTCGAGGCGATCGGCCTGCGCGTCACCTTCGGCTCCGGCGCCGCGGCGATGACCGCGGTCGACGACGTGTCCTTCGTCCTGAAGCAGGGTGAATCCTTCGGCCTGATCGGCGAATCCGGCTGCGGCAAGTCGACCGTGCTGCGCGCCCTGGCCGGGCTCAACACCGGCTATCAGGGGTCGATCCTGTTCCGCGGCCGCGAGGTGCCGCGCAAGCGCGACAAGGCGTTCTTCCGCCGGGTGCAGATGGTGTTCCAGGACCCCTATGCCTCGTTGCATCCGCGCAAGATGGTGCGGGCCGTGCTGTCCGAGCCGCTCAGGATCCACGGCTTCGACCGGCAGGAGCAGCGGATCGACGCGGCGCTCGACGCGGTCGGCCTCGGCCGTGCCTTCCGCTACCGCTATCCGCATGAGCTGTCGGGCGGGCAGCGCCAGCGCGTCGCCATCGCGCGCAGCCTGATCATCGAGCCGGAGATCCTGCTGCTGGACGAGCCGACCTCGGCGCTGGACGTCTCGGTCCAGGCCGAGATCCTGAACCTGCTCAAGGCGCTGCGGCGCGAGCGCGGCCTGACCTATCTGATGGTGACCCACGACCTGCCGGTGATCGCCCATCTGTGCGACCGCATCGCCATGATGAATGGCGGCCGCATCGTCGAGGAAATGACGGAACAGGGCGTCCGCGCCCGCCAGGCGCAGGACGACTACACCCGCGGCTTCCTGGAGGCGAGCACCGGCTACCGGCCGGCGCCGGAGGTGGAAGAGGGGGCGGTGGCATGATGTGGGATGCGGGCGTCGCCACGACCGACGAAGCGGACCCCTGGCCCGGCGCCGAGTGGGAGATGGTCGAGGACATCCGGGCAGCCGGCTGGTCGCTCGACCATCTGGACCGGGTCTGGGCCTATGCCGACCGCATCGGCAGCGCCGCCCTGATGCTGGTGCAGGGCGGGCGGGTGATCGCCAGCCGTGGCGACGTCACCCGGCACTATCCGTGCCATTCGATGCGCAAGAGCTTCCTCAGCGCCTTGATCGGCACGCATGAGGGCGACGGAACCATCGACCTGTCGCTGACCCTGGCGGCGCTCGGCATCGACGACCGCGAGGGGCTGAGCGAGCGCGAGAAGCAGGCGACGGTCTACGACCTGCTGACCGCCCGGTCCGGCATCTTCCACCCGGCGGGCTACGAGACGGCGTGGATGAAATCACTGAAGCCGCCGCGCCACGCCCACGCGCCGGGCACGGTGTGGTGCTACAGCAACTGGGACTTCAACGCGCTCGGCACGATCTACACGCAGCGGACCGGCCTCGGCATCCACGCCGCCTTTCGCGACCGGATCGCCGCGCCGCTGGGCATGCAGGATTTCCGCTTCGATGCGGAGCGGGAAGATGGCTGGCTGCAGCCCGACCCGTGCTCGGTCCATCCGGCCTATCCGTTCCGGATGTCGAGCCGCGACCTGGCGCGCTTCGGTCTGCTGTTCCTGCGCGACGGCCGCTGGGGCGAGCGCGAGGTGGTGCCGCAGAGCTGGGCGGCGGCCAGCGTGCTGCCCTATTCCGACGCGGGGGCACGGGGCGCCTATGGCTATATGTGGTGGGTGGCACGGCAGGGCATTGCCTTCCCCGGCGCGATCGTGCCCGAGGGCACCTACAGCGCCCAGGGCGCCGGCGGCCATGTCTGCGTCGTCATCCCGCCGCTGGACCTCGTCATCGTCCATCGCGCCGACACTGAAAAGATCGACGGGGCGGCGAGGGGACCGGAGATCGACCGGTTCCAGTTCGGCCGGCTGCTCGCCCTGATCCTCGACGCCCGCAGGGCGGGCATGGCCGCTTAGACCGGAGGGCCCGCATGGCCGGCATCATCGAGGCGATCGCGCGCTGGAGCCGATCCGGGGTCGGATTCGGCGATCTCGCCCGCCAGCGCGCCCACCACGCCATCGCCGACACCATCGGCTGCATGCTGGCCGGGGCAGGGGATCCGGCGGTGCGGGCAGTCCGCACCGCCTTCGCCGGCTCGATCGCGGACGGGCCGCGCTGCACCGTGGTCGGCGGCGGGCAGGCGGCGGAGGCGCTGTCGGCCCTGGTCAACGGCACCGCGGCGCATGCGCTCGACTACGACGACAATTTCCGCCCGGGCTGCAGCCACGCCTCGGCCGTGCTGGTGCCGGCGCTGCTGGGCCCGGCACTGGCCCGCGGCGCGTCGGGGTGGGCGCTGGTCGACGCCTATCTGGTCGGGCTGGAGGCGCAGGCCGCGGTCGGGCGCGGGGTCAACCCGTCGCACTACACGGCCGGCTGGCATGCCACCTCGACCGTCGGCTGCATCGGCACCGCCGCGGGCGTCGCCTGGCTGTGCGGCCTGGACCAAGCCGGCATCGCCCGGGCGATGAGCCTGGCGGTCAGCATGGCCTCCGGCGTGAAGGGGCAGTTCGGCACGCCGGCGAAGCCGCTGCATGCCGGGCTGGCCGCGCGCAACGCGGTCGAGGCGGCGGCGCTGGCGGCTTGCGGCATGACCGGCCGGACCGACATCCTGGAGGCACCGCAGGGCTTCCGCGAGCTGTTCGGCGGGCCCGACGCCGCCGGCTGGGACGGGGTCGCGATCGGCGCACCGCATGTGATCGAGAGCGAGGGGCTGATGCCGAAGCGCCATCCCTGCTGCGGCTCGACCCACAACGCGGTCGACATCGTCCTAGACCTCAAGGCGCAGCACGGTTTCGCGGCGGCCGAGGTGGTGGCGGTCGAGACCCTGGTCGGCCTCGTCAACCAGCGCAACCTGGCCTATCCGGATCCCGCGGACGAGATGCAGGCGCGCTTCTCGATGCAGTACTGCGTCGCCCTGGCGCTGCTGAAGGACCGGCTGGAGCTGTCGGACTTCACGGCCGCGGCTGTGGGGGCGGAGGCGGCGCGCGCCCTGCTGCCGCGCATCACCATGACCGCCCATTCGGCGGAGGCGGAACGGGCGGCCGGGCGGCCGTTGCCGCACCGGGTCACCATCCGTCTCGCCGATGGCCGGGTGCTGCCGGGCGAGCGCGCCGCGGCCAAGGGCACCATCACCGATCCTTTCGACGACGCCGACCGCCGCGCCAAATTCGCCGATTGCTGCCGCGGTGTGCTGGACGCGTCCGGAACCACCCGCCTCCACGACCGCCTCGACCGGCTGGACGCGCAGGCCGATCTCTCCTTCCTCGAACCGGCGCTGGCGCTGGCCGGTCAGGCGACCGAGGCCCGGCGGGGCGGGGGCGTCGTCTCGCGCGAGTCGGGCACGGCGGACCAGAACCGCTCGGCGCAGGGGCGGCTGGCGGCGGAGGTGCGATAGAGGCGGATCTCCACGTCGAGTGTCCAGGACGGGCTGCCGGCCCGGACCAGGGCGCCGGAGCGCAGTTCCTCTGCGATCAGGCTCTCCGGGATCCAGGCCAGGCCGCGCCCGGCCAGGGCCATGGCCTTGAGCGCGGCCGACATGGCGTTCTCGTAGACCACCGCGAGCGGCAGCGGGCGCTCGATGAACAGCTTGACCAGGCCATGGCCGAAGAAGGAGCCGCTGCCGTAGCTGAGATATTGGATGGGCCCATTGCCGGCCTCGATCGCATGCCGCGGCGAGCCCCGTGCATCGGGTGCGGAGACCGGGATGACCCGCTCTTCGCCCAGGTGAAAGTGCTCGCAATAGGCCAGCTCGCTCATCAGCGGCACCGAGTCATGGGCATAAGTCAGCAAGAAGTCGCTATGCCCGTCGATCAGCGTTGCGATGATGCCTGCGAAGGTCGACCGGGTCTCGCAAAAGCGGGTCCGCGTGGGCCCGACCAACTCCTCCATGCGCCGGATCCAGTTCGGGAAGAAGGTCAGTGACAGGGTGTTCAGCGTCGCGAAGGTCACCACGTCGGCAGTGGCCGCGTGGCGATCGCGCAGGTCGGCCCGGGTCTGCAGCACGAGGTCCAGGATCTTCCGCGCCCGCGGCAGGAACTCCTGTCCCTCGGCGGTCAGCCGGACGGGATAGCTGGTGCGATCGAACAGCGGCACGCCGATCCAGGTCTCGAGCTGCCGGATGCGGCGGCTCAGGCCCGATTGCGTGACCCGTCGCTCCTCCGCGGAGCGGGAGAAGCTCGATGTCGCGGACAGGCTGAGGAAATCCTCCAGCCATTTGACTTCCATCAAGGGCCTCCGCTTGGAATTCGGGGCAGGTCCGCACGCGATCCCGACAGGACGGGCCGGGGCGCGACGGAAAGAGCGGCCACAGAGCTCCCGTCCACCGATAGGAGCCGAGTGCGGTGGCCGCCTATGGAAACCTAAGCCCGCGCAACGCAGCCGGAAAGCAGTGGATTCCGCCGCGATGGGCAATGTCCGGTGTTGGGACGTCTGGGCCTTGTCCGGATATGGCGGATATCGTTGAAAAAGTCCCGAACGACTATTTGGAGTGCAAAATCGAGCAAGTTTGCTGCAGATCCGGCCGCCATATAGCATCTTTTAGTGCTTCGGCCGCCTACTTTTAGTCTCTTTGTTGCGCGCGGAAATGGCGCTCCGACTTTTTCAAGAGAATCGGCGCGCTCCGGCCACGTCCGAACGACAGCTCGGAGTGGCGGACTTCTGGCCGGACACCGGTCACCGATCCCCGCCTTCGTCCAGGACCAGGCACTGAACCGGGGTGTCGGCTGGGATCAGGTCGCGTCCGTGAAGCTCTTGTAGCAGCCTGAGGCAGCGCTTGCCGATGACGACGCCGTAGCTGCCGTCCGGCCGCTCGTGGACCACGATGACGCCATGCTTGCGCTCGGCGGGCGTCGATGCCTGCAGCTTGTCCAACGGGAT
>NZ_JBFRHF010000039.1:0-44577 GCF_052115705.1 Inquilinus sp. 2KB_23
GGATCGCGTTGTCCGGACGGGCCGTCGGCGCGCTTCTTCTGGCGCTTATGGCGCTGCAGCTGCTGCGGCAGCGTGTGCCTGTCGGCGAGGTCGGGCTGGGACGCGGCGAAGGTCCGGTGTTCGTCGCTTTCGGGGCAGGGCTCTGCATCGCTGCCACCAACCCGTTGACCGGCGCGTTCTTCCTGTCGCAATTCCTGGTCATGGCGACACAGCTGCCCGGGCCGGCGCAGACTTGCGTGCTGCTGATGGTGCCGCTGGAGGCGCTCGGCGTCGCCCTGCTGGCGGTATCGCTACTCGGCAGCTCCCGGGCCAGGCGCGCGGCGCGGTCTTGGCACCGGCCGATCCGCTTCCTCGCCGCTGGCGCGCTCCTGGCTCTGGCGGCACGGTCTTTTTATTCGCTCGTCGGGTAGGGGTGACCGGTCTTGGTGCATCTTCCTTCGGCCGGGCTGGCCGGAGGCCACCGGATCCATTGGGTTAGGGCGGTGTCCGCTTTGGAGAGCCGGGTGCGATGACCGCATTTGGCGCAATCCGGCAAACCCCGAGCCATTTCAGAGGGCAAATTTCTAAGAGTGCCAAGGCTGACGCGACTCGCGTCACGCGGCCGCCGGAACCTGCATCCCTTCTACGAGGAACTGCAGAAGAGGTTGTACCAGCGACTTCTCAGCATTGTCATCCCCGAGCACAATGATTTCGGTCATCGGCAGGGGCGGCCAATAGTCCGGCACCTTCACCACCTGCATGCCATCCTGAATGAAGGAGCGGCCGAGCAGTGTAATCCCGAGCCCCCCTGCGACGGCGGCCTGCACGCCCATCAAGCTGCTAACGGTGCAGGCCGTGACCCAGTCCTGCCGCGCCGTGTCGAGCGTGGTGAACATCAGCTCCCTGTAGCTGCAGGGGGGCCTGAGCATGACCAGAGGCAACGGCCGTTTCAGATCAAAGCGGAAGTCGGACGCAGCAAACCAGACCATGGGCTCGCGCCAGATGACACGTCCTCGATCGGAGGACTGCCTCGTCGCGATGACAAGGTCGAGGTTGCCTTCGTCGAACTCCTGCAGCAGATCGTGGGTGAGGCTCGTGTTGACGTCCAGATGGACGGCCGGATGCAGCCGCAGGAACCGGGCCAGCAGCCGTGAGAGCTGCAGCGGGACGAAGTCCTCGCAGATGCCCACGCGCAGCCGGCCGGCGGTCCGAGGCGCCTGCAGCGACCGAACGACGTCGTCGTTGAGGTCCAGCAGGCGTCGCGCCCCAACAAGAAGCTGCCCGCCCGCACCGGTCAGGGACAGGGAGCGACTCGTTCGATCGAAGACAGGATATCCGATTAGGTCTTCGAGCCGCCGGATCTTCTGGCTCACGGCGGATTGAGATCGGCCCACCACATCGGCGGCGCCGGTGAAGCTCCCGGCGTCCGCCACCGCGACGAAAGCCCGTAACAGGTCGATGTCGAGATCGGGCATGGGAGATCTAGAAGGCTTGCTACTGGGTCCATTCAAACTATGCGTTTTTCTTCATTTGGCCAAGCATCGATAGTTCCGCCGACCCGATGGATCGGTGTCGCCTGCTCTGGCCAGGCACACGGATCCTCAGGGAGACACGTCATCAGTCGGAATCGAACGCCATGCAGCTCCATCTTTGGAAGGGAGTATCAGTCCATCTCCTGGATCGCGGCAGCTCGATGACTGGGTTCTTGACCTCTACGTCAAATGCCGAAGGACGCCCCGTCGTCTGACGGCTGCGCCAGGCTTCGCATCGGACCGGCAACGGCCACCTCGAACTGACATTCCCATGATCGGCGTCCTGCCGACCAGACCACTCGCGTCGACGCCGTTTCGGCGGAAGGAGCGTTCATGTCGTCAACCAACGTCCCGTTGAAGCTGAAGGCCGTACGAAGCCGCGCCGTCCTCGTTCCGCTGCGACGGCCGGTCATCGCCGGCATCGGCCGATTCGATCTCTGGCCTCTCGTCCTCGTCGATGTGGAAACAGTCGGGGGCGTCGTCGGCAGCAGTTATGTCGCGCCATATCGTGCTGCCGCCGTTCCATCCGTCATCGCCGAGATCCGGGACCTCGCCACCGCGCTGAAGAGCACGGCGACCGGCCCGTTCGATGCCTTCGAAACGGCCATGAAGGGCCTCAACGTCATCGGCGTCTCCGGCGTGTCGACCATTGCCACCTCCGCCATCGACATGGCGCTGTGGGACGCTTTGGCAAAATCCGCCGGGCTGCCCCTGGCGGTGTATCTGGGCGGCTCGCTCGGGCCGATCCGCGCCTACAACAGCAACGGCCTCTGGCGGCACGCGGTCTCGACACTCGCTTCAGAGGCCAGGGATCTCCGGGCGGAGGGCGGCTTCTCGGCGATGAAGCTGCGCCTGGGCAACACCCATCTCGCCGACGATCTCGCCGCAATCCGAGCGGTTCGCGAAGGGGTCGGGGAGAGCGTCGATCTGATGGTGGACTTCAACCAGGCGCTCGGGCTGGGAGATGCCATCCGTCGCTGCCATGAACTGGATGACCAGGGCCTGTACTGGTTCGAGGAACCCATCGCCTACGACAACGTCCGTGGCTACGCGCAACTGGCGCATCAGGTCCGCACGCCACTGCAGATGGGCGAGAACTACTACGGCGCGCGGGACCTGTTCACGTTCCTCGCCGCCGGCGCCGTGCACTACGCCATGGCCGACCTGATGCGGATCGGCGGCGTCACCGGCTGGCTGCGGGCGGCAAGCCTGGCCGGGGCCGCGGGCGTTCAGCTCAGCAATCACCTCTATCCCGAAATCTGCGCGCACCTGATGCGGGTGACGCCGACTGCGCATTGGCTGGAATGGGTCGACTGGGCCAGCCCGATCCTGGCGGAGCCGATGCAGCCGGTGGACGGGCATCTGACGGCGCCGGACCGACCCGGCACCGGCATCGCGTGGGACGAGACGGCCGTCAGCAAATACGCGGTCGCGACGTAGCGCCGGTCGCGCCGGCTGCAGCGAGGCGGTGGAGCTGACTCAGGCCCGGCCGCCAGATCCGAGAACACGGAGACCGAGATGGCGTACCAGACAATCAGTCCGGCCACGGGAGAGATGGTCCGCACCTTTCCCGACATTTCCGATGCCGAGCTTGAGGCAGCGGTCGGGCAGGCCCAGGCCACCTATGAGACCGATTGGCGGCACCGCGCCGTCGTCGACCGGGCGCGCATCGTTGCCGCAGCCGCAGCGACGCTCCGCGAGCATGCGGAGGAATATGCCGGCTACCTGACGCTCGAGATGGGCAAGCTGATCGCCGAGGCTCGTGCTGAGGTCTCGCTATCCGCGGATATCCTCGACTATTACGCCGAGAGGGCGGAACGGTACCTGACGCCGCAGCCGATTGCGGAAGCCCCCGGCAGCATCGTGGAAACCCTCCCGCTCGGGCTCATTCTCGGTGTGGAGCCCTGGAACTTCCCATACTACCAGCTCGCGCGGGTCGCCGGCCCACAGCTGATGGTCGGCAATGTCGTGATGATCAAGCACGCCGGGAACGTGCCGCAATCTGCCCTTGCCTTCGCTCGCCTGTTTGAGACGGTTGGTGCCCCTGCCGGCGCCTACACGAACGTCTTCGCCAGCATCGACCAGGTCGCGCGCCTGATCGACGACCCGCGCGTCCGAGGCGTGACTGTCACGGGCAGCGAGCGGGCGGGTGCCGCCGTCGCCGAGCGGGCCGGGCGCAACCTGAAGAAGTCCGTCATGGAACTAGGGGGGAGCGACCCGTTCATCGTGCTCGAGGACGCGCCGCTCGAACCAACTCTCGACAATGCGCTGTGGGGTCGGATGAACAACACCGGCCAGAGCTGCGTCGCGGCCAAGCGCTTCATCGTCATCGGGAAGGAGCGCGGAGCGGTCTTCCTGAAGGGCCTGTCGGAGCGGATGAGTGCCCTCAGGACCGGCGATCCCGGCGATCCGGCCACGACCCTGGGACCGGTCTCCTCGGAGAGCGCCATGAACGGGCTGCTGCGGCAGATCTTGGCCGCGAAGGCGGCCGGGGCGCGGGTCGTGATCGGCGGAGGCCGCGTCGACCGCCCCGGCTTCTATGTCGACGCGACGATCCTGGCCGACATTTCCAGCAACAACCCTGTCTACACCCAAGAGCTGTTCGGCCCGGTCGCGAGCTTCTACGTCGTCGACACCGAGGATGAGGCGGTGGCCCTGGCGAACGCGACCCCGTTCGGGCTCGGCGGCTCGGTCTTCACAGGGGACCTCGACCGGGGCCGCAGGGTCGCGGCCCGGATCGACAGCGGCATGGTCTTCGTCAACCATCCCACCTGGACCGCCCCCGCTCTGCCCTTTGGCGGCATCAAGAATTCCGGATATGGCCGCGAACTCTCGGACCTCGGGTTCGGCGAATTCGTCAACCGACGCCTGCTGAGCGTTTCGCCCGTCGGCGCGCCGCCCCCCAGCGTCGATCAGGCCGGCTGACCCACATCCACCTGGAGACCCCCATGAAGACGGTTCAGGATGCCTTCTTCGACGTCGCTCGGCGTCTGAAGTTGACCACGATCTTTGGCAATCCCGGTTCGACCGAGGAGACGCTGCTCAAAAACTTTCCCAAGGATTTCCGCTACGTGCTCGCGCTGCAGGAAGCGCCGGCGGTGGCGATGGCCGATGGCTATGCCCAGGCGACCGGTGAAGCGGTGCTGGTGAACCTGCACACCGCCGCGGGCATGGGCAACGCCTTGGGCAACATCGAGAGCGCTTGGTACAACCGCGCGCCCCTGATCATCACGGCCGGGCAGCAGACGCGCGAGATGCTGCTGATCGAGCCCTACCTGACGAACACGCAGCCGCTGGAGATCCCGAAGCCCTTCGTGAAGTGGGCGTATGAGCCGGCTCGTGCGGAGGACGTCCCCGGCGCGCTCATGCGGGCTTATGCGATGGCGGTCCAGCCGCCGGCCGGCCCTGTCTTCCTCTCCATCCCCATGGACGACGTTGATAAGCCTTGCCCGGCTCTACCGGAGATTCGGACGATCGGCCGCCGGCTGGGTGCCGACCCGCTCTATCTCGCACCAGTGATCAGCGCTCTCGCCGCCGCGAGATCGCCCGTCCTTGTCATTGGTGGTGCTGTCGATCAGAGCGGGGGCTGGGATGATGCTGTCCGGCTGGCCGAGCGGCTGCGCTGCAAGGTCTGGGCGGCCCCGGCCGAGGGACGGCCAGGCTTTCCCGAGACACACCCCCTTTACCAGGGCATGTTGACGAGTGCCATCGGCCCGCTCTGCAACGAGTTGGAGGGGCACGACGTGATCGTCGTCATCGGAGCGCCGGTCTTCCGTTACTATCCTTATGTCGCCGGTAGCTACCTCCCGGCAGGCTCACGCCTGTTCCACATCACCGACGACCCCAACGAGGCCGGGCGCGCGCCGGTGGGGGAAAGCGTGCTGGCCGATCCCGGCAGGGCCTGCGCGGTGCTCGCGGAGCATGTCCCGACCTCCGATCGCTCGGGGCCGCCCATCCGGGCGAAGCTCAGCCCGCCTGCGGCCGGGCCCGTCATCACGGCCGAGCACCTCTACCATGCCATCGACGAATTGCGTCCTGCGGACAGCGTGATCGTCCAGGAGTCGCTGTCGACCCTCAAGTGGCTGCGGCAACGGCTGCCGACCAGCCGGTCGCGGTCCTTCTTCTCGATGTCGAGCGGGGTGCTGGGCTACGGGCTGCCGGCTGCTGTCGGCGTTGCCCTGGCGGAGCGCGACCGCGGCACCAACCGCAAGGTGATCGACATCGTCGGCGACGGTGCGGCCAACTATGTGATCCAGGCACTGTGGACGGCAGTCCAGCACAAGCTGCCCATCCTCTTCATCATTCCGCGCAACGGTGCCTACAACATCCTGAAGGCGTTTGCCCGCCAGCTCGACACACCGAATGTGCCGGGCCTGGATCTGCCCGGGCTGGACTTCGTGTCGCTGGCGGCTGGTTACGGCCTCACGGCCGAACGCGTGTCGGCCGCGGCCGACCTTCCGGCTGCACTTCGGCGCGGAATTGCCTCCAACGTTCCACACCTGGTTGAGGTCGAGATCGACCCGACCGTTCCGCCGCTGATCTGAGTCCTCGACAATGGCCTCCGCAGCACGATGCCGGACGGCCTGCCGAGAGCCGCCCGCGCGTATTAGAGAAAGTCCGATGTCCAAGAGACAAAAGTTCCAATCCCGCGGCCCGGCACTGCGCCGGGCCACAAGGGTCCATTGCCGGGGCCTGGCCCGTCTCTGCCTCCCCGTTGCACTCGCCCTGCTGGCGTCATCCGCCGGCGCTGCGGACGCCGTCGCGCCCGCACTCTCGGGGCCGCCGGCGGTTCTCGACGCCCCAGGGCGGGGAATCCAGGGCAGCGCCAGCGGGCATTCAGCTATCCTGCCGACGCTCTACCAACTCGATGCCCAGCCGATCGAACAGATCTCCCCGCTGGTTCAGCGGCAGATGCTGCATGGCACGCAATCCACGCTCGTCCGCTGGATCGTGAAGAAGGGTGGTGTCTTCCCGCTGCACCATCATTCGAACGAACAGATCACCTGGATCACCCAGGGCCGGTGCGAGGTCTATTCGCAGGGCAAAGAGTTCGTGATGACGGCGGGGACCGTCCTGGTCATCCCGCCGAACACGCCGCACGAATTCGTCTGCACCGAAGACACCGTCGACATCGATTTCTTCTCGCCGCAGCGTCAGGACTGGATCGACGGGGCGCCTTCGGTGGCGGCTGCTTCCAAATGACGGGTCGGGAGCGGGCTGACAGCCATCCACCGGAGACAGCCGAATGACCAGAATTCGCGTGGGGCACATCGACCTCTCGTTCCATGATGCCAGCGCCCTCGAGGTCGAGGCGGTCCTTCAACGACACGGCCATGCCATCGAACGCTCCGCGGCGCCCCACGAAGAGACGTTCCGGCGGATGGGACGCGGTGAGATCGACGTTCTCGTCTCCGCTTGGCTTCCGGCCAGCCATGGCCGCTATCTCGCGCCATTCCGTAGCGAGGTGCGCGAGATCACGGTTCTCTATGAGCCGTACTGCATCTGGGGTGTACCCGACTACGTGCCAGCGTCGATTGCAGGCGTGGCGGACCTGCTGATGCCGCCTGCACTCGACCGAATGGAGAGGCTGATCCAAGGAATCAACCCCGGGGCGGGCATCAGCCGCTTCTCCGAAGCCATGATCGTGGAGTACGGCCTGGCAGCCGCCGGATACCATTTCCGGACCGGCACGGAGCAGGATTGCTTCGGCCGGTTCGGGGACGCGGTCGCCGCATCGCGCTGGGTGGTCATCCCTCTCTGGCATCCGCAGGCGCTGCATCACCGTCATCGGATCCGGGCGCTGGAAGAACCGAAAGGGCTCCTCGGCGGCGTGGACAAGGCCACGCTGATTGTTCGGCGGGACGCCGAAGCCAATATAGGCCAAGCCGCGCTCGCGGAGCTGGCGATGCTTCATCTCGGCAATGATCGTCTGAGTGCGCTGGACGATGCCCTCCGCAGTGCGTACGGCCTCGACGCGCAACCGCCGGCGCCAGGCCGGCCGGCCGACACCGCCACAGACCTCTAGCCCATCACGCACGGGGACCAGATATGTCCACACCCTCCCTTATTCGGAACAGCCGGCAGCTGACCTACGCTGCCGCCGCCATCGCTATCGAAGCCGCGGTTGCGAAATCCCGGGAGCTGGCAGCTCCCGAATGCATCGCCATGGTCGATGCCGGCGGCAATCTCTTGGCATTCGCGCGGGTGGATGGCGCGGCCGTCCTGGCCCGAGATCCCGCGATCGCCAAGGCCGCCACCAGCGCATCCCTGGGCGCGCCCACCGGCGGAATCCCGTTCGAGTTCGGGGCCAATCTCGGCCTTGCCAGCCATGGCGGCATCGTCAACCTCGGCGGTGGGCTGCCGATCGTCTTCCAGGGCGCTGTCCTCGGGGCGATCGGCGTCGGTTCCGGAAGCACCGAGCAAGACGTCGCGGTGGCCGAGGCAGGGCGCGACGCCGTCCTAGCGGCGCTCGGCGCCTCGTCAGCATGACGCCCCGGATCGCCGGCAGGCGCCGGTCCGCCCGCTTTGCCCGGACAGTGGCCTGGAGCAGAATAGTCATCATCATTGCCACAGCCGCCGCCTTCGAGCCGGCAGCGGCCGTCGCGCAGAAACAGGGAGAGCCGCAATTGCCGTCCACCACATCATCGGCATCCGGCGCGACCGAGCGCCTCGCCAGCGACCGCCCGATCGGCCGGATCGAGCCGGTCTTCGAGTTCCACGAGGCGATGCCGACCGGCGTCACGGTCGCCGCCGGTGGCCGCATCTTCGTCAATTTTCCCCGTTGGGGCGACGAGGTTCCCTTTACGGTCGGCGAGATCCGAGCCGGCCGCGTGGTCCCGTATCCGGACGCGGCCATCAACCGGTTTGATCCGGGCAGGCCTGGCGAAACCCTCGGCAGCGTGCAAAGCGTGGTGGTCGACCCGGCCAACCGGCTCTGGATCCTCGACACGGCGGCACCCGACTTCTCGGCGCCAGTCGCCGGCGGCGCGAAGCTGGTGGCGGTCGACCTCGCGACCGACAAGGTGGTGAAGACCATCGTCCTGTCCGCCTCGACCGTCCTGTCGACGACCTACATCAACGACGTGCGCTTCGACCTCCGCCAGGGCAAGGCGGGCGTCGCCTACATCACCGATTCCTCGGTCAGTGGCCCGGGCGGCATCATTGTGGTCGATCTCGACAGTGGCGAGAGCTGGCGGAAGCTCACCGGACACCCGTCGACCTCCCCGGACCCGGCATTCATCCCGGTCGTGGAAGGCGAACGGCTTGCGGTCCGGCAAACGGGCAAGCCACCGGCGCCGTTCAACGTCGCCTCCGACGGGATTGCCATCTCGGCGGACGGTGCGACCCTCTACTACTGCCCGTTGTCGAGCCGGCACCTGTATTCCATTCCGACCGCCCTGTTGCTGGATCGCTCGGCCCCCGAAGCCACGGTCGCTGCGGCCGTTGTCGACCTGGGCGAAAAGGGCGCATCGGACGGCCTGGAAGCGGACGACAAGGGCCGGATCTACGCCGGCGACTATGAGCGCAACAGCGTTCGCCGGCGCGAGACCGACGGCGAGTGGACGACCATAGCCCATGACCCGAGGATCCTGTGGCCCGACACGCTGTCGGTGGCGTCCGACGGCTACATGTACTTCACGGCCAACCAGCTGCACCGGCAGGCCCAGTTCCACGAGGGCCGCGATCTGCGCGAGAAGCCCTACACGCTGTTCCGGGTGAAGATCGACGCCGGCCCTGTGCTCCTCAAGTGACCCAAGGCTTCACGTTCCACCAATCCTTCCGGAGGTTTTCGATGCAGTCTTGGTTCGGGCGTCCGATTGCACTGTCTTTCGCCGCGATGCTTGCCCTCGCGGCACCGCTTGCCGTCGCTGCCGACGGCACCGTGGTTCTGGTGCATGGCGCCTTCGCCGACGGCTTCAGCTGGAGCAAGGTCATCCCGCTGCTCGAGGCGAAGGGCCTGCGTGTGATCGCCGTCCAGCTGCCGATGACGTCGCTGGCCGACGATGTTGCCGTGACGACGCGCGCCATCGATCGCGCCTCGGGGCCGGTGACGCTGGTCGGGCACAGTTGGGGCGGCACCGTCATCACCGAAGCCGGCACCGCCGAGAAGGTCAGGTCGCTGGTCTATGTGGCCGCCTTCGCCAATGATCCGGGCGAAAGCGACCAGGATCTTCTCAAGGGGTATCCGGACGCGCCGGGCGGGGCCGCCATCCAGGTCGACCCGTCGGGCTTCGCCCATCTCTCAGATGACGGCGTGACAAAGGATTTCGCGCCGGATCTTCCTGCCAGCGAGCGGCGGCTCATTGCCGCCACGCAGGGACCTATCCGGGCCGCGAATTTCGGCGAGAAGACGACCGCTGCGGCCTGGGCCACCAAGCCGAGCTGGTTTGTCGTCGCCGCCGACGACCGCATGATCCCGCCGGCGCTCGAGGAGGCGATGGCCCGGAAGATCAAGGCCAGTATGACGACGCTGAAGAGCAGCCACGTGGCGATGCTGGCCCAGCCGGAGGCGGTGGCCAAGGTGATCGAAGCCGCCGCTGGCTTTCGGTAGGCCGGCATGCCATGTCCACCACGCTCGATGTTCCTCGTTCTCCTGCTTGCGGCGTGGCCCGCAATGGCGGACCAAGTGCCTGACCTGATGCCGGAATTCGAATCGGACACGCTGATCGTCAACGGCGTCGCGACGACAGCCGACGGACGGCGCTTTGCGGTCGTCCAGCCGCAACAGGCCGGTCAGCCCGAGGTCGTCGAAATCACCACGGGCTCGGCCAGGCCCTATCCAGACTCGCGTTGGAATGGTTGGCGGGACGGCCAGGACGGGCATGCCGCCTTCGTCGGCGTGAACTCGTTGCGGGTCGGCCCCGACGGCGGGTTATGGGCCGTTGATCGCGGTAAGCCCGGCATCGAAGGGACGCTGGTTGCGGGCGGCCCTAAGCTGGTCCGCATCGATCCTGGCACTGACCAGGTGACCCGCATCTACGATCTCTCCTCGGTCGCCCAGGGTGAGAGCTTCGTCGACGACGTTCGGTTCAACGGCGGCCATGCCTACTTCACCGACGCCGGCCGTCCGGGCCTGATCGTGCTGGACTTGGCGACGGGCCGGGCCCGCCGGGTCCTGGACGGCCATCCTTCGACGGTGGCGGCCCGGCCACTGGTGGCGGAGGGCCGGGCGCTCGTGGACGCCGCGGGAAAGGCAATCGTCATCCATGCTGATCAGCTGGAAGTTTCGAATGACGGGCGCTGGCTCTACTACCAGCCCTGTTCCGGTCCAATGTCGCGGATCGAGACGCGCTATCTCGATGACCCGTCACTCGCCGAAGCGGCGCTGGTCAGTCATGTCGAACCTTTCGCAGACACGCCTTCGACCGGCGGCACCGCAATCGATGCCGCCGGGACGATCTATGTCAGCGATACGGATCGGTCTCGGATCCTGGCCATTTCGCCGGATGGCCGGATTTCGATCTTACTCGCCGATCCTCGACTTGCCTGGGTGGATGCCATGTGGATCAGTGATGACGGCAAGCTGTGGCTGCCCGCCGCGCAGCTTAACCGCACTCCAGGCCTCAACCACGGCCAGGATGCCGTCTGGCGGCCCGTGACCGTCTACTCGATCGCTCTTGGCCTCAAGCCGGTAAAGCGGTGACAGCCCAGCCCGCGCTCCGGGCGGACGCCTTCGCCACCGCTTCTATTTTCTGGAATGGCACCGTCTGACGCATTGAGCATGGAAGGACAGATAGTGTCAGCGTCTGTTGTCCGAACAACTTGGTTCGGCAAGGGCGGTGTCCGGTTCGGGGAACCGCGTGAAAGGGCCGGTTTAGGCTACGGCTCGCCGGCCGGTTGGGCGGGAGATGGGCCGGCTTCCTCGGCTTCGGTCAATGTCCGGTATCAAGCCGCATCCGCACTGACCGCTTATGGCGCAGTCCAGTCGGCGTTTAGCCGGTCGGAATTGGTACGGAAGCTCAACGAAGCTACTCTACTGCCGGCTCTGCCACCCGATGCTGGCGCTGCCACAAACCGGCGTAGACTTCGCCCCGGGCGACCAGCGCAGCGTGGCTGCCGCGCTCGGCGATCCGGCCGCGCTCCAGCACCAGGATCTCGTCGGCGTTGACCATGGTCGACAGCCGGTGGGCGATGATCAGGGTCGAGGTGCCGCGCGACGCCTCGGCCAGCCGTTCCTGGATCGCCTGCTCGGTGGTGCTGTCGAGCGATGAGGTCGCCTCGTCGAAGATGAAAAGTCGCGGCTGCTTCAGTACGGCGCGGGCGATCGCGACGCGCTGCTTCTCGCCGCCCGACAGTTTCAGCCCGCGCTCGCCGACCCGGGTGTCCCAGCCATCCGGCAGCCCGGCGACGAAACGATCTAACTGGGCAATCCGCGCCGCCGCCTCGACTTCTTCGCGCGTCGCCTCGGGCCGGCCGAAGACCAAGTTGTCAAACAGCGTCTCGTTCAGCAGCACCGTGTCCTGCGGCACCACGGCGATGCCGGCCCGCAGCGACGCCTGGGTAAGGTCGCGCAGGTCCTGGCCGTCCATCAGAATCCGGCCGTCGGACGGGTCGTAGAATCGGAACAGCAGCCGGGCAATGGTCGATTTGCCCGCGCCCGAGGCGCCGACCACCGCCACGGTCCGACCGGCCGGCAGGGTGAAGGACACGTCGCACAGGATCGGCCGGCGCGGGTCGTAGGCGAAGGAGACGTGCTCGAAGACCAACTCGCCGCGGCCGGGCGGCAGCGGCCCCGCACCCGGCGCGTCCGTGACCTCGGGTCTTTCGTCGAGCATGGCGAGCATTTGCTCGACCGAAGTGAGGGAGTTTCGGATCGTCCGGTACAGCCGGCTCAGCTGCTCCAGCGGTCGGGCTAGGCGTAGGAAATAAGTGTTTAGCAGCACCAGGTCGCCGACCGTCATGGTGCCGGCTTCGACCTCCCGGCCGCCGAGGATGACGAGGATGGCGAGACCGACGCTTAGCACCATCCCCTGGACGACGGCGTTCAGGTTATGCAGCGCCAAGCTGCGCGCCGCCAGGAGCTCCACCGCCTCCAGCCGCTCATCGTGGCGGCGGCCGATCGCATCTTCGGCACCGAAGCACTTCACCGTCTCGTAGTTGAGCAGACTGTCGATGGCGACCGCCTGGGCGCCGCGGCGCTCCTGCTGCATTGCTTTCAGGGCGGTGCGCAGGTTTTCGGCGCCTATTCTCATCGCCCACACGAAGGCGGCCAGGGTGCCAGCGGTGACCAGGGCATAGAAGGGCGGCAGATGCGCCAATAGGATGATGCAGGTGACGGCAATCTCGAACGCCAGGGGCAGGACGCTGAAGGCGGCGCTGTAGATCAGCTCGCGGATGCCGGTCAGGCCGCGTGCCAGGTCGTCGCTGATTGCGCCGGTATGGCGGGTGAGGTGAAACCGCAGCGACAGCCCGTGCAGATGCCTGAAGAAGGTGCGGCTCAGCCTCCTCTCCAGGCGATGTTCGATCGGCACGTACAGCCGCATCTGCAGCATGCCTAGGAGGCGTGCGGCCCAGGTCGCGGCGGCATAGGCGGAGATGACGCCTAGCGCTCCGATCGCCCAGGGGTTGCCGTGGCCAGCATAGGTATCGATCGCCACTGAAAACAGGAGGGGCACGAATGCCACGGCGAAGGAGGACAGGAATGTCAGCCCGATGCAGGCCATGATGCGCAGCCGGGCGCCCCAGCCTTCGCCCTGCCACAGGAAGGGCATGACCCGGGCCAGTGTGGTCAGGTCGCTCCGCGCGCCGCTCTCCGCTCGAGGCGGTGTCCTCGACATGCCTCGGTTTCCGTTCCCTCCGACTCCGGCATTCCCGGTTGGGATAGGTTTCACAAGCACCCTCTGATCCCGGATCGACGCCTAGGCATCGCGGAGACGAAACGCCCTGGAACGCTGTGTCGATCTGAAAGACTTGGGAACGGCCTGGCGCTATCGGCTAGAGGCGTCCGCTTTCGCGAGGCGGGCGAGATGACGCATTTTACGCAGCCGAGCCACGTCAGGCCGACAGCGAAGGGCGGAAAGCGGCCCCGGCGACACTTTCGACTTCAGACTAAACGGGAGATCTTGGCCAGCACCCAGACGATTCCAAACCAGACGACCGCACCTGATATCAGCAGGACACCAGCTGAGATGCCCGCGTTCCTCTCGGACCAAAGATCTCCCATGAAGCTGCTCGGCTGATCTGCTGCGCTTGCCGAAAACCCGGTGGAGTCCGCGGATGAGGGCCGCGGCCGCCGTTAGGGCGAGAGCGACGAGGTTCAGGACGATCAGCCCTTTGGCAATACGCTTCAGGTTCATCAGGCCTTCCCGATCAACACTTCCATTGTGCAGCTATTGTGCCGCTGACGCACTGACTGCTTAGGATGGAGCCATCGATGCAGCATGGCTGCTCGGAAGGCCACAAGAGCGTCGAATGCGGTCATGTCCGCGCTGGAGGCATAATCGCGACGGGTCGGTGATGGCGCGTCTCCGACCCATTCGTAGCGGTCCGAGGAATGACGGCCAAGGCCTTGGCCGTGATCTGTTAGTCTAGGCCCATGGACGCGAAGCAAATAGTGATCCGACCGGCAATTGAGACGGACCTAGGCGCGATTGCGAGGGTCCTAATTGACACGTGGTGCACAACCTTTCGCGGCCGGCTTTCAGATGATTTTTTGGACAGCATGTCCTACCCGCATCAGGAGAGCCGGCACCGGCGAACGATGAGCCTGCCCGGAACTTCGTACGCTGTTGCCGTTGTTCAGCCGCAACAGGAGATCATCGGATTCGCGAATGGCGGGCCCAACCGACAGCAAACGCTGTCGCAAGCCGGCGAACTGTATGCGCTCTACGTCCGGGATGGCTGGCAGCGCCGAGGCGTTGGCACCCGGTTGTTTCGCGCGATCGTTACCGAGCACCAGCGTCACGACCGGCAGAGTATGTTTGTGTGGGTCCTCTCGGAGAATCCGAACCGTGCCTTCTACGAGAAGCTCGGCGGGCAGTCAGTTGCAGGGCGGCCGATTACCCTCGGACCAGCAAGGGTGACCGAGATCGCCTACGCCTGGGATGATCTCCGACTGTGCCCTGGAGCCAGTCTGCCAACTGCTCAGAATCGCTGAGCTGGTTCAGTGTGCATTTTGGCGGGTGCAGCCGACCCGGCATACGTCTGCTCTTGAGAAGGCGGCGCGACGTCTCCTATTGGCGCATCTGAGCCGGACCGGGCCGATCGAGAAGCGACGGTGAGCTGGCCCCTTCAGTTCCGGCCACTTCGCTTTCGAATCGTCGCTGCAATCCCTGCGGCGATTCCCAGCGTCCATCCGATCATGCCGATGTCACCGGCGATCCAGTACTGCCTGTCCAGCACCGATCCGATGAGTCCGATCGTCATCCCGATTATCATCACGAACCGAAGCGGATCCTGCCAAAACAGCGTCCGAGGCGGCGGCAATATTTTTGTCGGCCCGATATCGTCCATAACTGCTTCCACCTGATACCCCAGCGTATCGCAAGGTCAGCATGCAGATTATACTACAGAGCTGCTTACGCAGGCCTGCGTAGCTGGTTCAATCGATCGACTTGCCATGATGACCATGCAGGTCGGCCGGGGCCAAGTCCAGTTTGGAGGTGCCGGCGGAGAGTACGCATATGGCGCCTTCAGTCGGTAGCGATCGGCCGCTTTGAGAAATGGGACGCAGCCACTCAGGCTGTTCAGGCCTGATCAGGATGTCGGCGCAACAGCTCTGTTGAGCGCCCGCCACTCGCTGAGTGACATGACACCATGCTCCGGACGAGGTTCGTCCGGGAGCAGTGCTATGAACTCCAGCGAGTGCCCGTCCGGATCGTCGAAGAAGACGCTAGCAGCGGGCATCCAGGAGAAGACGATCGGTTCGTGAGCGGGCTGGCCAAATGCCGGCCTGGGCTCGATCCCGGCCTGACGGAGGGCTGCGATTGAGCGGTTCACAGCGTCCAGATCGACCCTGAACGAAATATGCAGCCTGAGTCGGAGAGGAGACGAGTGGATCGACCAGAGGCCCAGCATACTCCGCTCCCGGACGCCAACCCAGAAGAACGCGGCGTGCCGGGCCGGAACTCTGTGGGCGAGTTCGAGACCAAGGATGTCTCGATAGAACGCGATGGAGCGTTCGAGATCGCTGACGGTCAGATGCGTCTCATAGAGAGCCTGGATCGGAACAACACTCACGGTTGCATCACTCCCAGTGGCTGCTTGGACCGAGCTTCGCCCGATCAATGGATTAGCAAGGGTAGGCGAGCGCAGTATTCAAGGGAATGGCTGATTCGGGTCAGGGCGCCCGCCGGCATCGCCAGGTGGGCAATAGACCGGACTGCTGCGTGCTCCGGCAATGTCCGGTCCGGAGCGAGCTTCAGAGCTTTCGCTTATGGCGCGGTTAAGTCGGCCCCATCGACAGCAGAAGCGAAATCTACCGTGTGGTGCGGCCTAGCTAAACGACTCCGGTGGCCCAACAGCGCACATCCACACGGTAGCTCAGGATGGATTGGCGCCGGCGATCCGTCTCTTCTCGAAGCCGCGGAAGCTCTTGCGCGCCAGCGGCAGCAGCGTTGCCGCCAGATAGGCTAGCCCGGTCAGCAGCAGGGCGGCGGGAAGGCCGAGGCCGCTGACCAGCGCGCCGCCGAACAGCCCGCCGAAGGGGATCAGGGTCCAGCAGAAGGCCATGGCCATCGACGAGACGCGGCCGATCAGGGGCCTGGGGATCCGCTCGAACATCACGGCCGACAGGATCGGGTTGAGGAAACCGGAGGCAAACCCGCCGATCGCCAGGGTGGCGAAGACCAGGGCGAGTGGCACATCCACCGCGAGGACGAGGAAGCGCGGAAACCCGGTCAGGAGGAACGCGGCCGTATAGACGATGAGGCGCGGCATCCGTTCGCCGATGGACGCGGCAATGGCCGCACCCACCATGGAGCAGCCGGAGAACACCGCCAGCATCGCCCCCAGCAGTTCGGGGCCGTGGCCCGCATCCAATGTCCAGACCGGCAGCAGCACGGCATGAAAGGCCTGGTCCAGGAGATTGGTGACCGCCACCATGACGGCGATGCCCATCAGCACCGCATCCCGGCGCAGAAGGGTCCGGCCCTCCAGCAGATCTCGGCCATAGGACGCCGTCGCCGCGACCGGGATGTGGCGCAGTGCGGGAATGCCCACCCCGACGATCAGGGCGGCGACGGCAAAGGTGACGGCGTTGAAGACAAGGGCCTGGGCCGGACCGATCATGGCGATCAGCGCGCCGGCGCCGGCCGCCCCCACTGTCGATGCCAGCCTCTCGATGGTGCCGACGACGCCGGTCACCCGTTCCAGCGGCACCGCCGCCAACTCGGCGATGTCCGGAACCATCGCTTGCTTGGCCGCATCGGACGGACCGCGCAGCACGCCGATGACAAAGACGATCGGAAGCAGGACCGGGATGGTCAGCATGCCCAGCAGATGCAGCAGGGGCACCAGCCCGACCACGGCCACCGAGGCCGCATCGCAGAAGATGGCGATCCGCTTCGGGCCGATCCGGTCGATCAGCGGACCGCCCAGCGCTTTGGCGACGACATAGGGCAGCGTCTCCGTCATCGCCACCAGCCCGGTCGACACCGGGCTGCCCGTCGTGCTCAGCACCAGCCAGGGGATGGCGATCGTCGACAGCCTCGTGCCGGAAATCGAGAAGGTCTCGGCGACCGCCAGGGCGAGAAAGGGCGCGCGTGCGCTCATGGCTCGTCATCCTCCTCGCGGTGCGGGATGCGGCCCGGATAGGGAAAGGCGCGCAGCATGATCGTGAAGGGCGCCATGTCCGGGGGCATCGGTTCCCCCAAAGGCGGGGCGTCCCGCATCGCCTCCAGCATGATGTCGGTCAGCCGCCGGGTCAGGGCCTCGGCCTGTTGCGCCGTCAGCGGGACGGTGATGTCGCTGGCCGTGCTGGCCTTGCGCCATCGGGCCGGCAGCTCGGCATATTCCTCGACGGCCTGCTGCATCTGGCCGACCTGCAGGGACAGCGACGCCTGGGTGAAGGCGACGCCCGCATCCAGCTCCGCGCCTTCGGCATCCGTCTCGAGCACGGAGGTCAGTTCGTGACTGGCCTGCCACCAGCGGTCGCGGCGCGACGGCCTCGGCTTGTCCTCGATGAAGCCATACTGGGCCAGCTGACGGAGGTGATAGCTCGTGGCGCCGCTGTTGAGGCCCAGCCGCGCCGCCAGCTGCGTCGCGGTGGCGGGGCCGTCGACCCTGAGCAGGCCTAGCATCCGCAATCGAACCGGATGCGCCAGCGCCTTGAGGGCCGTTGCGTCGGGGACGACCCGCCGGAGGTTGCGGGGCGCGGTCGCGGGAGCCGAAGGGCGAGGCGATTTCATCCGCTCAGCTTAAGTTCGCATATATATCTTTGCAAATGTTTGTTTGCGGTTTGGATCTGAGCGCGCTGCGAGACCGAGGCTGATTGAGACCGCCCAGACCCCGCGGGTTATGGCTATGGCGCCGGTGGCGCCGGGCAGGGAAGGGCGGAGAGCGGAATTCGCGCATGGCCAGAGGGAGTGGAAGGACGACCCCAGGACCGTTTAGGATGACGCATGAAGGCGATGCTGCTGTTTGCTCTCTGCTGCTCGGTTGCGCTCTGGCCGCCGGAGGGGACCATCTCTGCCCGACCGAAACCTTCCCGACAGCAACTTGGGATATGTTGCCGCCGACCGAAAAGGCAAAAAGGAACCCCGACCGACTGCGCGAATCGCGTCAGTATTCGGAGATCCTCGATACCGCAGCTGTGGTCATTGTCCAATGCGGTGCGATCGTCGACGAGTGGGGAAAGGTTGACGCAAAACTTCGCATTGCCTCTGTTCGCAAGAGCCTCTTAAGCGCTCTGATCGGAACCTACATCGCTGATGGAACGATCAATTTAGAAGAGGATCTGGGATCAATCGGGCTGGATGACATTACTCATCTGACCGAATCGGAGATGAAGGCGACGGTTCTTGATCTACTCATGTCACGACCTAGTATTTATCTGCCCGAAGCCGCGGAAACAGAGAGGATGAAACGGGCGCGCCCAAGGCGCGGCAGCCATCCTTCCGGAGCATTCTGGTACTATAACAATTGGGATTTCAATGCACTTTGTATGATCTTCGCTGCTTTGACCCGCAGGGACGTATATAGTGCCTTCATCGAACGAATTGCCCGGCCGACGGGAATGCAGGACTTCGACGTTGGCGACTACCGATACCAATACCGGAAGGGATCGGCTTTTCCGGCTTACCATGCCGACATGACGGCCCGCGACCTGGCGCGATTTAGTTTGCTCTATCTCAGAGAAGACAAATGGCGAGATCGGCAGATCATCCCTGAATGGGGTCATGACACGAAAGTGATCAGATTGTCCGGTTCGTGAGAACACACGCGGAACCCGTCAGGTCGAGTGATCAGAGGCGTTCACGGTCTGCGCGCCAAGCGCCGCATACAGCGCGGTCTTGCCTACCCTGACCCGTGCCGCAGCCTCGCGGACCGTGAGGCCCTGGGCGATGAGCGTCCTAGCCCGGCGGAGCCTCTCCTCCGTCACCACCGGCTTCCGTCCGCCCCGGCGGCCGCGGGCGGCGGCGGCGTCAAGACCGGCGCGGGTCCGTTCTTGGATGAGGTCACGCTCGAACTGCCCGAGGGCGCCGAAGATGTGGAAGATCAGCCGGCCGCCAGATGTGGTGGTGTCGATCGCTTCCGTCAGGGAGCGGAAGCCGACGCCCCGGGTCTCCAACGCAGTGACGGTCTCGATCAGGTGCGGCAGCGAGCGTAAGCGTCAGCCGACCCACGCCTTCTCATGACGCTTTTGATCGGCATGCTGTCCGCTCAGCTTGAGCGGTGGGCGAATGGACGGCGTGTCGGGTATCGATAAGGAGGCGCTTCGAAGTGCTCATACGAGCGCTCCGGAGCTGCGCGGTGAGGTTCTAAACGGCCCGGAACGGCGGCGGCGTTGGAGCACCGAAGAGAAGCTGCGGGTTCTGGCGCAGAGCATGGCGCCGGGGTCGTCGCCGAGCCTCGCGTGCCGGATGCATGGCATCGGCACCGGCCAGCTTTCGACCTGGCGCAAGCAATTCCGGTCGGGAGAGCTGACCGGGTTCGTGCCGGTCTCGGTGATGGCCGACGCGGCGCTGCCCGAACCGACTGCCGTGCCGGACTTGGCCGATGGTGTGCCCACCGCCGTCGGCGCCATTGAGGTCGAGCTACCGAGCGGCGTGAAGCTGCGCGTCACCGGCGATGTCGGCGAAGCGGTCTTGCGGCGAGTCCTGTCGGCACTGTCGTGATTGGCATTCCCGGCAACGTCCGCATCTATCTGGCGTGCGGCGTCACCGATATGCGGCGCGGGTTCGACAGCTTGGCCGCCCAGGTCCAGACGATGCTGAAGCTCGATCCGCATGACGGCGCGCTTTACGCCTTTCGCGGACGACGCGGTGATTTGATCAAGATTTTATGGTGGGACGGGCAAGGCCTCTGCCTGTTCTCGAAGCGGCTGGAGCGCGGCCGCTTCGTGTGGCCCCAGGCCAGGGAAGGTTCGGTAGCGCTTTCCGCCGCCCAGATTTCGATGCTGCTGGAAGGGATCGATTGGCGGGCGCCGGTGCGAACCTGGCGGCCGGAAACGGCCTGCTGAATCGGCGCGGCAAAGTGACTCGGGGTGAGCCCGCCGACGTGCCGATGGCGCCGTTTTCGGGTAAAATCTTCCCCATGATCGATGCCGCCGGAGAGATCGCCGAGCTTCGCGCCCGGCTTGCCGAACGCGAGGCCGAACTGGCCACGGCGCGGGCGGAACTGACCGGTGCCCGCATCCTGATCGAGCAGTACAAAGCCCAGCTCGCCACGCTGCGCCGGATTCAGTTCGGCCGTTCGTCCGAGAAGCTCGACCGACAGATCGCGCAGCTCGAACTGATGCTCGAAGATCTGGAGGAAGGTGAAGCGGCCCGGACCGCCCCGTCGCTGAACGCCGAGGGCGAGACACCCGAACGGCGCAAGCGGGACCGGCGTCAGCCGGTGCGTCGGCCGCTGCCGGAACATCTACCGCGCGAGGAGATCGTCCATGCGGTGGGCGAGGTCTGCCCCGGCTGCGGCGGGACGCATTTCTCGAAGCTGGGCGAAGACGTGACCGAGGTGCTGGAGAAGATCCCGGCCCGACTCAAAGTGATCCGTCATATCCGGCCGAAGCTCTCCTGCCGAGCCTGCGAGACGATCATCCAGGCGCCATTGCCGAACCTGCCGGTCGAGAAGGGTCGCCCCGGCCCAGGCCTCCTCGCCAATGTCGTCGTATCGAAGTATCTGGACGGGCTGCCGCTCTATCGGCAATCGGCGATCCTGGCGCGCGAAGGCATCGAGATCGAGCGCGCGACGCTCGCAGATTGGGGCGGCCATGCCGCCTGGTGGGCGGCACCGCTCGCCGCGTTGATCGGTGCGCACGTGATGGCGGCGCCGGTCATTCATACCGACGACACGCAGATCAAGGTTCTGGCGCCCGGCAACGGCCAGACCAGGCTCGGTCGGCTCTGGACCTATCTGGTCGATGAGCGACCTTGGTGCGGCGAACGGGCGCCAGCCGCATTCTATCGCTTCAGCCCGGACCGCAAAGGCGAGCGGCCGCGCGACCATCTCGCCGGATTCAGCGGGGTGATCCAGGCGGACGCCTACAAGGGCTATGAGGCGCTGACGCGACCCTCCGGCCTCGTCCAACCCGGCATCGCCCATGCGGCCTGCTGGGCGCACGCCCGGCGGCACATCTACGACGAGTTCGAGAAGACCAAGTCGCCGATAGCCGAGGAGGCGCTGCGCCGCATCGGGCAGCTCTATGAGGTCGAGGCCGCGATCACCGGCCAGACGGCCGAACAGCGTGTCGCCGCGCGGCAGGAACACGCCGCCCCGATCCTCAACGATCTCAAGCAATGGTTCGAGGTGCAGCGGCGACGCCTCTCCTCGAAGAATACGCTCTACAAGGCGATTGGATACGCGGTGACGCGCTGGGATTCGCTCACCCTCTACGTCGCCGACGGGCGCATCGGCATCGACAACAATCCGGCCGAACGGTCCCTGCGCGGGATCGCGCTCACCAGAAAGAATTTCCTGTTCCTGGGCTCCGAGGCCGGTGGCGATCGAGCCGCCATCCTCTACAGCGTGCTGGAGACGGCGAAGTTGAATGGCCTCGATCCAGAGGCTTATCTGGCCGACGTGATCGATCTCATGGCCAAGGGGCATCCGATCAATCGGCTGGAAGAACTTCTGCCCTGGAACTGGAAGAGCCTTCAGGGCAGAGTGCGCGAGGCAGCCTGACTTGGTGCGCACTTGGGATTCTGGAGCCGCGCTGTGGGCAGTGTCTTAAAATCAATCGAACAGTTTATTGCGGCCCTCCCGCCAAGCGATGAGGCACAGGCAGCTCTCGCCTTTCTGAAGCAGCCCGGTCTGGCCCAGGTCGCCCCGTCAGGGGACCGAACGGACTACCATCCGGCCAGCCACTGGCTCCGGATTTATCGCATCAGGCACGACAGCACAGCCAAGGCCGGTGTCACCACGTACGGCTTTCCCTCGTTGCTGACTGCGCTGGAGAAGTTGCCGCCGTCGCAACCGCTCACTATGGCAGCGTTCGACGGGACTGGATGGCTCGGTGTCTTCTGGTCAGATCAGAACAACCAGCTCATCGGCTTCGTGCTGGTGGCAAAGCGGACCCCAGAGGAAGAGCAAGAGCGTCTGAACTGGTTCCACCAGAACTTGACTTAAGCGCGCTGCGGTCTCCGGCTGACGCTTACCAGCGAGCGGCCGAGGCGGTCCAGCTTCCACACCACCAGAACGTCGCCCTCCCGCACGAAGGCCAGGGCCGCCGTCAGACCCGGCCGGTCGGCTTTCCCTCCGGATGCCTTGTCCTGGAACACCCGGGCGCAGCCGACCTTGGCAAGTGCGTCGAGCTGCAATGCCGGATCCTGGTCGGCCGTCGATACCCGCGCGTAGCCGATCTCCGCCATCCCGCACCGGCCCTTGTCCGAAAACCCGTCCGGCAAACTATCTGTCCGGAAAGCCACCGTCAACCTGGGTTGGCGGACAGGTTGCGAGCCGGCCGTCAAACGGCCGTTGAACGGACGGGCACTAACGCTTTCACCATGCTGACCTTCCACCGGGGTGCGCTCCGGCCCATAGCGGACCACCGCAGGCGCTGCAGGCCTCTCCGGAGCGGACATCTCCGGCATCGAATCGTGCCCGAAAGCGGACTCGGCACCCTGAGGACGGATCGCCATTGATCCCGTTCTGACGGCGCCTGTGCGAGCATCAAGGGAGGGCTCCTCCTGCGGCGGCTTTCGACGCGATCCGTCCAGGCAGTCCGTCCGGGAAGGGCGGAAAGCAGACGAACGTCACAAGGCTTGCATAGCCGTGTGGGAATGTCGTGGTAGTGCAGCCTCCGAGTTCTGTGTAACCCTACCTTGGGCTTTCGGCATCAGGAGGTTACATGGTCGAGCGCAGTCCAATGGCCGCTCTTGCTGCTCGGAGCCATCCGCGCGCGCTGAAGGACTTTGCTCTTTCGCTCTTGCCGGGACAGGCCGGTCCGGCTGCCGAGATCACGGCCGACTTCCAACTCAGTTGTCCAAAGTGTGGGGGGGCGATATTTGAACTATACTCGCACCCCCTGGTCGTACCTAACCCCTCGCCGTACCATCTCGTAAATCCTGGCGAGACACTTTATCGACCCCCGCATAGCGCTGAGTGCGTACGGTGCGGTCACCATGCCAGCATCTTTGACGCCCGGACGGACGGTTTGGATGGGGTCCTCAATGGAGGATGTGCGTACGAGAGCGGCCTCGACGGAAAGGCCCGCTTTCCCGCCGAACTCAAGCTCAGGGTATCGCTGACTTATAATGTTGAGCCAGAAGATGTGCATGAACTCCATGAAATGGCGGCTGAGGCCGAGGTTGCGCCTGCCGACCTATTCGATTGGATTGCAATTGTCGGGACCACAGCCGATGGGGGTGCCGTTTTTTCAGTCGATTATGAGTGCGCTTGAATCCTGACGTCGGTCCAATAGCCTTGTCCGTTTCGGGTCGCGTGCGGTCAGGTCCGCTTTCCGGAGCCGAGCGCCACGGCCGCTTCCGGGCGCCCGTGATTCGGCTGGGCCGACGGCATTGGGCGGAAAGCGGAAGTCCCGCGCGGGCCGATGCAGGCGCGCAAGTGCGCGTCGTCAGGGGTCCATTTCAGGGTATGCTCGCACAACGAGGTCATAGTCCTCACCATTCATTTTGGTGCCCAACACGTGTCCATAAGAAACATAAATCGAGTCGTAGTCGGATCCGGGGTATGCAAAGTTGATTCTATCTGCGTGGCTATCGTTAAATTCCTCAGCGAATCTTCGCCCATTTGGTACATGAACGCAGTATATATTGCTTCCGATCTTGTCGGTATGATGCCAGATTCTCTTCGTAATGAGATCATATATCATGGAACGGTGACCAGTAACGGACAGGGTTGCGATTCCACGAGCCGCACAATCTAAGTACTTTCGTGGTAACTTAAGGCGGCAGCTTCGGGTCGGAGTCGATCACCGACCCGCTCGCAACGCAATGGTCATAGCATCGGCCTCCGCCAATCCCTCATCCTCGCTGTCCGTGTAGGTCGCAACCGTGATCGGAGAAGCCAGGTCAGGAAAATGGTAGACGGCGTTCGAGCTGTGAGGGCCGCCGCCGGAGTGGCCAATGGCTCTGCCCGCTTCGCCCATTCGTCCAGACATGAGCCCAAGGCCATAGCCGCAGGCGGTCCAGGGCCGACCCGGAATGGCGCCACCCAGTTCGTGCCGTTCCAGCATCGTGTGCAGGGTGGCTGGTCTCAGGATCTGCCCAAGGAGAAGGGCATGAAGCACCTTGACCGCATCGACCGGAGTGCCGGTGAGACAGCCGTGGTAAACCCATCTCGGGTCGTAAGTCCTGAGATCTGGCCAGAACACGTCGGCGAAGTCCGAGGGCGTCGCCGCAAGCCGAACCGACCGCACCTCCAACGGACCGAACAACAGCTCCTCAAGGGCCGCTCCCAAGGGAAGGCCCGTTGCGCCCTCGATTATCTCGCGGACGAACATGTAGCCAACATTGCTGTAGGCCCAGCCTGCCCCGGGCTGAAAGCTGAGGCGATCCGCGCCGACAGTGCTCAGAAGGCGATCGCGAGACCATGCAGCATCGTTCCGGGCGACGGCGTCTTGATAGGCCTTCAGTCGGTTGTAGTCCGGGACTCCAGATCGATGCTGCAGGAGTTGTCGGAGGGTGTAGGCCCTCTCATGCGGAAGCGCGTCCAAGTCGAGCCGGCCCTGCTCGACCAAGCGGAGCGCACAGATCGCCAGCACGGTCTTGGTGAAGCTCCACCAAGGGAACACGGAAGATGCCGCTCCCGCGGAATTCACCGCCCCGTCGCTCGTGATCCACGCCGAGTGGGAGGAGCGATATTTCATGGGGCAAGGATCACGGCATCAGACCGGCAGGTCAATGGCCGCTCAGGGTCGAATCCAGCCTTGTCCGGTTTCGGGAGCCCGGCGCCATGGCCGCTGCTCACCCCTTCTAGCCGGCCGGACCGACGGGTGCCAGGAGCGGCCAGTCGGGTCGCGATCCGTCAAACGGACCTGATCCGGACAGTGCCGCACCAACCGCTGAAGGAAAGGGAGACCACGCGCCCGCTGCCGCTATGATGGCCCGAACGATCGGAGAGGGCGATGGCGCGACGGCGGCTCCTGACCGGGGAACAATGGGCGAAGTTCCTGACTGTTCCGACCGACGAGCGCGACCTGATTCGATATTGCACACTCGGCCGCGACGATCTGGACGCCATCGCCACCAAGCGCACCACGCGCAGCCGCCTCGGCTATGCGGTGCTCCTCTGTTATCTGCGTCATCCCGGCCGGATGCCCGATCCCGACGAGATGCCGCCACCAGCGCTGTTGGCGTTCGTCGCCCACCAGGTGGGTGCCGATCCTGACGACTACACCGATTATCGGCGCAGGAGCCAAACCCGACGTGAGCAGATGGCCGACATCATGGAGCGGACGGGCCACCGGAGCTTCGATCGCGCGACGTTCACCGAGTTGGCATCGTGGCTCCTGTCGATCGCGCAGGTGAACCGGGATCCGATGGCGCTTGCGACCGCCCTGGTCGACGAGCTGCGCCGCCGGCGGATCCTGCTCCCGTCAGCAGGCGTGCTGGAGCTGATCCTGCACCAGGCGCGCAGCCGGGCCGAGCGGCTGATCCATCGCATCCTGGTGGACGCGCTCGGATCGGACGGGCGTGGTCGGGTCGAGGCACAGCTGGCGCCTTGGGCCGACACCGGCGTTGCTATGCTGACCTGGCTCCGTCAAGCGTCCCAGTCGCCGGCGCCGCGCAACCTGGTCGGGGTTGTGGACCGCCTCGTAGCGCTGCGCGGCCTCGCCGTCGATCGAAGCCTGCAGAACCAAGTGCCCGAGGCGGCCTTCGAGCGGCTAGCAGCCGAGGGCGTGCGCGCGACCGTGCAGCACCTCCGTGACCTGTCCCAGGTCCGCCGGCATGCGCTGCTGGCAGCGACGGCGATCCGCATGGAGGCGACTCTGACCGATGCGGCGCTCGGCATGTTCGACAAGCTCATGGGCTCGCTCGCCCGTCGGGCGGAGAATCGCACTGCGGAGAAGACCCTGAAATCGGTTCGGGAGACGCAGGGCCAGCTTCGGACTCTGGTCTCCGCCTGCCGCATGCTGATCGATGCACGCGAGGGCGGCCATGATCCGTTCGAGGCGCTGGACAAGAGCGTCGGCTGGTACAAGTTCGTGGCCAGCGTCAGCGACGCCGAGGCACTGGCGCGGCCGGACACCACGGACCCGCGGGCCGAGCTGCTGGGGCGGTACGCCACCATCCGTGCCTTCGCGCCGACTATGCTGAGCGCGTTCCAGCTCAAGGGCGGCCCCTCGGTCGCGTCGCTGCTGCGGGCGCTCGAGCTGCTACGGACCATGCATGCCTCGGGTAAGCGCGGCCTGCCGACCCAGCCACCGACCGGCTTCATCCGCCGGTCCTGGCGCCGCCTCGTCATGCCCGGTGGGGTGATCGATCGGAAGGCCTACGAGATCTGCGCTCTCTCGGAGCTGCGCGACCGGCTGCGAGCTGGAGATGTGTGGGTCGAGGGCAGCCGCCAGTTCCGCGACTTCGAGTCCTGCCTGGTGCCGCGACCGACCTTCGACGCCCTGCGCGATGAGGACGCCCTCCCCGTCGCCGTCGAGACGGACGGAGCCGCGTACCTGACCAAGCGCCGGCAGGCGCTGACGAACCGGCTTGCGGAGGTTGCCGGCCTCGCCGCCGGCGGCAAGCTCGAGGACGTCGACCTGTCGTCGGGCGAGTTGAAGGTGTCCCCCATCCGGGATCGGACGCCGGAGGCGGCCGCAGAGCTTGGTCGCAGCGCGTACGAGGCGCTGCCCCGGATCAAGATCACCGATCTGCTGCTGGAGGTGGATGGCTGGATCGGCTTCAGCGCGTGCTTCACCCACCAGCGCAGCGGGCGGTCGCCGGACGACCCGGCGGCGCTGCTCACGGCCATCCTCGCCGACGGCATCAATCTCGGGCTGACCCGCATGGCAGAGGCCTGCCGCGGCGTCTCGATGCGGCAGCTCGCCTGGGTGCACGACTGGCATGTCCGTGAGGAGACCTATGCCGCCGCGCTGGCCAGGATCATTGACGCCCATCGGGCCCTGCCGCTGGCTGGAGTCTGGGGCGACGGAAGCACCTCATCCTCGGACGGCCAGTTCTATCGTGCCGGCGGCCGCGGCGAGGCGGTCGGCGAGGTCAACGCCCGCCACGGCAACGAGCCGGGCGTGGCCTTCTACACCCATGTGTCCGACCAGTACGGCCCGTTCCACACCAAGGTGATCGCCGCCACGGCCAGCGAAGCACCGCACGTCCTCGATGGCCTGCTATACCATCAGACGGGCCTGTCCATCGAGGAGCACTACACCGACACGGGCGGCGTCACCGACCACGTGTTCGGGCTGTGTCATCTGCTGGGCTTCCGGTTCGCACCCCGCATCCGCGACCTCAAGGACCGCCGCCTCTACCTGTTGCCTGGCGACGACGCCCCGCCGGCGCTCCAACATCTGATCGGCGGCGCGATCGATGTCGACCACTTGGCGGCGCACTGGGAGGAACTGCTGCGCCTGGCCACCTCAATCCGCGTCGGCACGGTGACCGCCTCGGCAATGCTGCGGCGTTTGGCGGCCTATCCGCGGCAGAACGGCCTGGCCTTGGCGCTACGCGAACTCGGCCGCATCGAGCGCACTATGTTCACTCTGGATTGGCTGCGCGATCCGGCACTGCGCCGGCGGGCCAACGCGGGGCTGAACAAGGGCGAGGCACGCAACGCCCTGGCGCGGGCCATCTTTTTCAACCGGCTCGGGGAGATGCGCGACCGCAGCTTCGAAAACCAGGCCTACCGCGCCTCCGGACTGAATCTGCTCGTGTCGGCGATCATCCTCTGGAACACGCGGTATCTGCAGGCTGCCCTGGAGGATCTCAGCCAGCGCGGGACCGACGTGCGCCTGGACCTGGCCCGCCATGTCGCGCCGCTCGGCTGGGAGCACATCGGCCTCACCGGTGACTATGTCTGGGGTGCCGATCCCGTGCCGGCTGATGGTCTGCGGCCGCTCCGCCGGCCACTATCCGTGCTCGCGGCCTAGTTTCTGGTCCGTTCCAACGAACCGGACAATCTGATCACTTTCGTGTCGTTACCCCAATGGGCCGCCGATCACACGACGACCCTGGCTGGCGGGCGGCCCGTGCTCGTCCTCGACATGTACGAACACGCCTATCACATGGATTACGGGGCCAAGGCGGCCACCTATGTCGATGCCTATATGGAGGCAATCCGCTGGGACAATGCCGTGAAGCTCTATGAGCGCTACAGCGGCGAGGCGTGATCTTCAGGTAATGGCACGAAGCACGGAAGGCATGTCACCCATGATGCATCGGAAGACCGCACGTGGACGGCGCGCCCTGCTAGCTGGATTGGTGGTCGCGGGTGGAGGCATGGCTTCTGTGCCGGCGCCCGCGGCACCTCCTCTTTCCGCGTACCAGCTGTTCACGCCGGAGCGCGATGTGCCGCTCGGACCGAAGATCGACCGGCTCGACTATCAAAGCCTAGACCCCAGCACCAGCCGCCTGTTCATCTCAGGCATGAGCATCGGCCGATTGCTGGTATTCGACACCAGCGCCAACAAGCTGCTCACGGAGCTGGACGGGTATCCCAAGGTCACCGGCGTGCTCGCTGTACCGGAGTTGCATAAGGTCTACGCCAGCGTCCCGGGCGACGGCGTCGGTGCCCTCGTATCCGCCGCGTCGGGTATGGTCGGCATCGGCAGCGGCAGTGGTCAAGTTGTCATCCTCGACAGCCGCACCTTGCATGAAATTGGGCGCGTCCCCGGTGGCGTGTTTCCCAACGGAATCACCTATGATCCAGACGATCGTACGATCTTTGTCACTGATGAGTTCGGCAAAGGCGTGACCATCATCGATGGCGAGGCGGATCAAACGATCGGTCGGGTCGAACTGGGCGGTCTCGTCGGCAACGTGCAATACGATCCGACGACGAAACGGGTCTACGCGGCGGTAAAAAGCACCAACGAGCTTGTCGCAATCGATCCCAAATCGCACGTGGTCGCGGCGCGCTATCGGCTGCAAGGCGGCAGACATCCGCACGGGGTAGCGATCGCGCCCGGATCAGCAATTGGGTTTGTCGCCTGCGACGAGGACGATCGGCTATTGGTGGTTGCCCTCGACACCGGACGCGTCGTCAACAATCTGCCGATCGCGCACAAGCCTGACGTTCTCGCGATCGACCCGGCCCTGCACCGTCTCTACATTGCTTCCGAATCCGGTGCGCTATCGGTGCTCGACATCAAGGATGCGGCCTCGCCATTGGTAATTGCCACGTTCCCCTTCGCCGAAAACGCGCATTCGATAGGCGTTGATCCGAACTCACACCATATATTTCTGCCGCTCCGCAACGTCGACGGGCGCGCCGTATTGCGGATGTTGCAGCCAAAGACGTAGCAGCAGCGTGCAGGAACGCGGGGAAGCGAAAGACATTCCATCGATGTTGCGCTCGAAGACATTCGGGATGCGGATTTTGCTTGTAATGGCCGGGATGTCGGGGCGCGCGACGGCCCTCATTCCTGACGCCGCAGCCTCGATCTACAAGCGGGTCTTCTGGCTCCTGGTCACCGACGCGATCGCTTGGGGCTGGGTCGGCGCCAATCCGCCGGTGGGCATCTACGTCCTCGTCGGCCGTGCGGCGACGCTCTACTACTTCGTCCATTCCTGATCCTGTTGCCGCTCCTGGGCAAGATCGAGCGACCGCTGCCGCTCCCGACCAGCATCGGCACGGCTGTCCTGCCAAGGCCGGGGTGGATCCTGCCGCGGCGTCGGCGGGGATGCAAAATCCATGAGAATCTGTGCCCGGAAAGTTCGGGAGGCAAGGGGCGAGACCGACACCCGCCTGGGTGAGTGCGGGCCGGCCTGCGATGGCTTCCGCGAGCACCTTTCGCGAGGCAGAATGGCGGCAGTATGGGAGGCAACCGATGTGCAACCTTTATGCCGTGAACTCGACGCAGGACGAACTGCGCAGGCTGGCGGAAGCCCTGGATGTCGACCTGGGAAACTTCTCTGGGATGTCCGCGGTCTTCCCGGACTATCTGGCTCCGGTGGTGCGCATGGATGAGGGCGGCAATCGTCGGCTCGAAATGATGCGCTGGGGTTTCCCACCGGTCGGGCCCAACCCCTCCTACGTCACGAACGTCCGGAATCTGTCGAGCAACTTCTGGAAGGGGTGGCTCAAACCAGAGTGGCGCGTCGTTGTGCCGGCCACCGCGTTCAGCGAGTACATGCCCGAGCCCGACCCGGTGACCAAGAAGAAGCCCGTGGCGTGGTTCGCGGTAAAGGACGGGGCCGCGGAGCCGCGGCCGACTTTCGGATTCGCGGGGATCTGGCGCCCCTGGGCGGGGACCCGCGGCACCAAGAAGGACCCAGTCGAGGGCGAGCACAAGCTGTTCTCCTTCCTGACGACGGAGCCGAACAGCATCGTCAGGCCGATCCATGAAAAGGCGATGCCGGTGATCCTGTCGCCGGATCGGTGGCAGGCCTGGCTGACGGCACCGGTCGAGGAGGCGATTGCCATGCAGCAACCGCTGCCCGACGACCAGCTCCATGTCGCTCGCGTCGGCCCGAAGGGCGACAGCGATGAACTGCAAGCGGCCTATGATCTGGAGTACCAGCAACTGGCGGCCGGTCGGAGCTCCGCGGCAGCCCGGCTCATCTGATTTTTCCTGGGGAGGAGAGTATGACCTCGATCAGTCCCATCGACGTGACGATTCATGTCGTGGAGGCCGCGTACGGCCTGTCCTACAACGCCGGTGGGCTTAAGCTGCAGTGCAAGGGTGACCTGCCAGGCATTCCACCCGGTGCCATGACGATCAGGGGAAGCCTGCTCTTCAGCGCGATCCCGAAGAACGGCAGTCACAATACGATGTGCGACGGTCGTTTGTGGAGCAACGGCGAGGGCAAGATCGTTTTCGACCTCGACGATGGGTCGACGGCAACGCTGACCGTGACGTCGACCGTGCCCCCTCCGCCCAGCCAATTGATCGTGGCTGGGCCAGGCGTTTGGCACGTCGACCAGAGCTGATTGCCGACCACGCTGCCGAACTCGTAGGCACGATCCGCTACCGAAAATCCCTCGGCGCCGGGATGGCGTCGTACGCCTCACGCTCGGTCAGCTCCGGCTCGGTCTCGCCGGGGCCATCGATCCGCCCCAGCTCGCGCAGCAGTTCGGAACGGTCGATCACATGCCGGGCGATCAGGTGGATGACCAGCCCCTCCTTCTGCAGGCGCCCACGGACTTCCAGGAGACGGCCGCCGATCACAGCGCGGCGGTAGCGCTCGTAGACGTGGGGCCAGACGATGATGTTGGCGATGCCGGTCTCGTCCTCCAGCGTCGCGAAGATCACCCCGCTCGATGTCCCTGGGCGCTGGCGGATCAGCACCTGGCCGGCAGTGGCCACCCAGGTGCCGTTCTTGGCGGCGCGCATCTCGGCGGTGGAGAGGATGCCGTCGCCGGCGACGTGCCGGCGCAGCAGCGACATCGGGTGCGCCTTCAGGCTAAGCCTCAGCGACTGGTAGTCCTGCACCACCTCCTCGCCGAGGGTCATCGCCGGCAGCAGGACCTGCGCCTCGCCGGCGAGCTCGATCGACGGGCGGTTGTCACCGGGGCCGCGGAGGCGATCGGCCGCCTCGAAGAGCGGCAGGGGGATGTCTCCGAGGCCGCGGATCGCCCATAGGGCTTCCCTGCGGCCGAGGCCCATGGAACGCCAGGCATCGGCCTCGGCCAGGCGCTCCAGCGACGCCACGGTGATCTCGGCGCGGCGCCAGACATCGCGGAGCTCTCGGTAGCCGTCGTCGCGTGCGGCCGCGATCCGCGCCGCCTCGACCTCGCGCAGGCCCTTCACCTGGCGCATGCCGAGCCGGACGGCGATGCCGCGGGTGCCCGATTCCAGGCTGCAGTCCCAATCGCTGTGGTTGACGTCGACCGGACGGACCTCGACGCCATGCTCCTTGGCATCGCGCACCAGCTGCGCCGGCGCATAGAAGCCCATCGGCTGGGAGTTGAGGATGGCAGCCGCGAAGATTGCCGGATGGTGGCGCTTGAGCCAGGCGCTGACATAGACGATCAGCGCGAAGCTCGCGGCATGTGATTCTGGGAACCCATATTCGCCGAAGCCCTCGATCTGGCTGAAGCAGTGCTCGGCGAAGGCCTGGTCGTAGCCGCGAGCAACCATGCCGCTCACCATGCGGTCGCGGTACTCGGCGACCCGGCCGGTCCGGCGGTAGGCGGACATCGAGCGGCGGAGCTGGTCGGCCTCGCCCGGGCTGAAGCCGGCGGCGACAATCGAAATCGCCATCGCCTGCTCCTGAAACAGCGGCACCCCGAGGGTCTTGCCGAGCACCTGGCGAAGCTCCTCCTTGGGGTACTGCACCCGCTCCAGCCCCTGCCGGCGCTTCAGGTAGGGATGGACCATGTCACCCTGGATCGGACCGGGCCGGACGATCGCGACCTCGATCACCAGGTCGTAGAAGCATCGCGGCTTCAGCCGCGGCAGCATCGACATCTGCGCCCGGCTCTCCACCTGAAAGACGCCGACGCTGTCAGCCTGGCAGAGCATGTCGTAGACGGCCGGATCCTCCGGCGGCACGTCATGCCAACGGAAGGGATGGCCCGTTCGCGCCTCGAGGAACTCGAAGGCCTTGCGGACGCAAGTCAGCATGCCGAGCGCCAGGATGTCGATTTTGAGCATGCCGAGGGCGTCGAGATCGTCCTTGTCCCACTCGATGCAGGTCCGGTCGACCATCGCCGCATTCTCGATCGGGACGCTCTCGTCGAGGCGGCCGCGGGTGATGACGAAGCCGCCGACATGTTGGCTGAGGTGGCGCGGGAAGCCGTAGAGCTGCCCGGCCAGGGCCAGGGTGCGCCGGGCGGTGCGGTCGCGCGGATCGATGCCGGCTTCGCGCAGCCGTTCGGCGGTCAGGTCCTGGTCCCAGCCGGGTGCCGAGCGGGCGAGGCGGTCGATGGTGTCGGAAGACAGGCCGAGGGCCTTGCCAACGTCGCGGATGGCGCTCTTGCTGCGATAGGTGATGACGGTCGCCGCCAGGCCGGCGCGCTCGCGGCCGTAGCGCCGATAGATGTACTGGTAGACCTCCTCCCGTCGCTCGTTCTCGAAGTCGACGTCGATGTCCGGCGGCTCCTTCCGCTCGGGCGAGATGAAGCGCTCAAACAGCATGTCCGAGCGCGCCGGGTCGACCGCGGTGATGCCGAGGACATAGCAGACCGCGGAGTTGGCGGCCGAACCGCGGCCCTGGCAGAGAATCCCCTCGCCCCGGGCGAAGGTCACGATGTCGTGGACCGTGAGGAAGTAGGGCGCATAGGCGAGCTGGTCGACCAGCGCGAGCTCATGCTCGATGATCCCTCGCACCTTGTCGGGCACCCCGTCCGGATACATCCGGGCGACGCCCTCCCAGGTCAGCCGCACCAGGTGCTGCTGGGCGGCGACGCCGGCCGGGATGGTGTCGATCGGGTACTCGTAGCGCAGCGTGTCGAGATCGAAGCGGCAGCGCTCCACGATCTCGGCCGTGCGGTCCACGGCGCTGGGGCATGCAGCGAACAGCTCGCGCATCGTCGCCTCGTCCTTCAGGTAGCGCTCCCCATTGGCGTGCAGCCGGCGGCCGATCGCCCGGAGGGTGGTCCGCTCCCGGATGCAGGTCATGACGTCCTGCAGCGCGCGGCGGCCGCGGGCGTGGGCGTGCACGTCATTGGTCGCGACCAGCGGGATGCCCAGCTCCCCGCCAGTGTCGATCGCCCAGGCCAGCCGCCTGGCGTCGTCCCCGCGCAGCAGATTTTGGACACCAAGATAGAGCCGGTCGCCGAAGGCGGTGCGGAGAACGCCGAGATGCTGCAACTGCTGCTCGGCCGATGCCCGGGTGATCCGGCCGTCCGGCGGCGGTGCCACGGCCAGCAGGCCTTCGGCATGGTCGAGGACGTCGGCCAGTTGCAGGGAGCATTCGCCCTTGATGGTCCGGCGCTTGCCGGTGGTGAGCATCCGAGACAGGCGGCCATAGGCGGCCCGGTCGGTCGGATAGACCAGGAGGCTGGGCGCGTCGACCAGATCGAGGCGAGCGCCAATGACCGGCCGGAGCCCGGCATTCTTGGCTGCCTGGTGGAGCCGGACCGCGCCGGCGAGGGTGTTCCGGTCGGTGACGGCGATCGCGTGATGGCCGAGCGTGGCCGCCTGGAGAGCGAGCTCGTGGGCGTGGCTGGCGCCGCGCAGAAAGCTGAAGTTGGTCGCCACCTGGAGCTCGGCGTAGCTCATGCGAAGAGACCATGCATGAACCAGGCGAGCGTCGTGCCGTCGGAGGTCAGGAAGATCCAGTATCGGCGGCCGGAGTCGTCCTCGACCTGGTAGTAGTCGCGGGTCCGCTCCGGCCTGTCCCAGCCCCATTCCGGCTCGATCCGCTCGGGCCCAATGACACGATGGAGGAGCCGCCGGCGGCCGCGCCAGGAGAAGGCGCGCAGCGCCGGGCCTTCGGTCTCGGTGCCGATCGCCTCGGGATGGTCGAGCAGCACCACCGGGCGCGGCACGGGAAGCGCCCAGTTCCCCGACACAGATATCGGCAGCGTCGCCGGCACCTCGGCGGCCGCGGCCTCGGGCCAATGCCGGTCGGCGGCGATCAGCCTGCGGATGCTTCCGGGGCCCATGCGGATCTCGATCCGGTCGACCAGATCGGCCAAGCCGGCGCCGACATCCCGGGCGCCGGTGAGGTCCCTCTGCGTCGGTGTCGCGCGATCGGTCTCCGTCGCCTCCAGCACCATGGCTTCGATCCCGAAGCCCGGATCGATGTCGGCGATCCGGTCGCGGAACAGGCGGAGCAGAGCGGCCGCGTTGGCCAGTGGCCGGCTGGTGCCGATTGCCACCCTCTGTGCCGTGGCGTCGACCCGGCAGACGGTGAGAACCAGCGAGCGGGCGCCCCGGCCGGCGGCGGCAAGCTGGCTGCACAGCGGCTCGAGGAGGGCACGAAGGGCGATCTCGATCGCCTCGGCCGTCGCGATGGGCTCGACCAGCGAGGCGCGGCTGCGCCAGGCGCAGGCCTCGGCCTGGAAGGCCACGGGCGTTGCCTGCCGGCCGGCGAGGGCGTCGATCGCCGCCACCAACTCGGGCCCGAAGCGGCGAACCAGTGGAGCGCGGGGCAGGGGAGAGACGTCCCCAACGCGGCGCAGACCCAATTGCTGCAGGCCGCCAAGCAAAGGGGGCGGCAACCGCAGCGCGGCGACGGGAAGGGCGGCGAAGGTGTCGATGCCGGCGCCGGCCGCAACCACACCGCCGCCGGCGAAGCGCGACCAGGCCCAGGCCTGCGCTGCGGTGTCGGCAATCGCTCCGCGGGCCTCGAGCCGGGCGCGGATCAGCCGCCGGACCGCATCGTCCAGCAGCGAGGCCTCGCCGCCGGCGAGATGGGCAGCACCGGAGATGTCGACGAGGATGCCATCGGCACCGTCACCAGCGACGAGGGGCGAATAGCGCCGCGCCCAGTCGACCAGGTGTCCGAGGTCCGCGGCATCGCCGTCCAGGTCGGCTGCAGCAGCGATCAGGTTGGGGACGAGGGCCCGGGCGTCGGCCAGCGCCTGGCCGGGGCCCAGGCCTTCAGCGGCGGCCGCGGCGTCGACGGCATGGATCCGAAGCGCCTGGTGCAGTTCGACATAGAGCACCACAGGGCCCAAAGCCGGCTCATTCCGCTGCCGCCGCCATCGATCCGTCGGCCATCTCGGCAGCCAGACTGAGAGCCACCGTCTCATCGTCCCATTCCACACACCAACGGGCAGGGGTGCCACCACGACACCGCTGCAGATCCAGATTCCATATCGGCCGACCTCCGGGGCTGGGCCGGGACGTAATCCGCCAGCGGGTCAGCGCCACCGACTGTGGCGCCGGCGCCGTCGGCGGCAGCAGAATGATCGCCGGCGTCCCGGCAGCCTCGGCAGCGAGCTGCAGGCGCCGGCTGGCGGTCAGGTCCGGCACGACGCCATCACCGACCGCCGCGGCCACGGCGCCGCTGCGCAACCCCTCCTCGATCTGCCACAGCACGTCCTCCGGCCGGCGCCCGCGGGCCAGCACGAGGTCTGCCGGATCCCAGCCGAGGGCGGCGAGACCGTAGCCATAGAGCCCGGGCCGCCGGATGCTGGACCAGAGGACCGGACGGCCGCGGCCGAGGCGCCCCAGGATGGCGGCGATGAAGGCGATCGTGGCCCCGTCACCCGGCGAGCCGACGATCTCGTGCAGCCCGGGGAGTGCCAGACCGCCCCACGGTAGATGGCCGTCGATCGCCGGCACGCCGATCTGCAGGGCCGGCAGGTCGGGATCGCTGCCCGGATCCAGGCCGCGGATGGCGGCGCGGATCCGGGCGATGCGCGCGGCCTGCGCCGGCGCAGGCCCGTCAGCTGTCGAGGCGGGGAACGGTTCCGGTGGCGGCCCAGAATTCGCGCTGTCGGGATTCATGGGTGCGCAGCCGCTGACGGGATGGACGGGGATGGCCGCGGTCCGGATCGAACCAGTAGGCATAGAGATGGACGACATCGAGGATCTCGGCCCGACTGAGGCTGGAGCCATCCCACGGGAAGTCCGCCGGAAACTCCTTCTTCGTCGGGTAGTCTGTCAGCTCGGTTACGACATGCTGGTAGCGTCGGCGGAGTTCGGCCTCGGGCAGTGCGATCGCTTCGTCCAGCGTCAGCCTCGGCGGCTCGTCGTTGTCCTCGGGGCGCAGCGCGGCGAGATAGGAACGCAGCTGGTCGACATGCACCCCCTCCGGAAACTCGAGCTCGTCCGACCAGGTCCAGCCTCGATAGTCGATGGCATAGACATGGGCCTGCAGGTCCTCCGGGATCGGGCAGGTCGGCAGCGTCGCCCAATCGGGCCGCCGCCGCTCGGCATAAGCCCGATGGACCAAATCCATCAACACGGTAATCGGTTGGGTTTGCGGGTCATAGTGGCCGAGGACCTCGCCGGTTTCTTCCTCGAAGATCTCGACATGGCCGGGCGCATAGGCCTGGCCGTCGCTGACATCAGCCAGGTCCCGGGGGATGGCTAGGATCGGTCGACCGACCATGTCAGGCGGCCTTCCGGCTTGCCGGCTGGCCGTCAGCGTCGGCCAGTCGTCGGGCCAAATCGAGAACGACGTCTGCCCAACTTCCGGGCTCAAATTCCATCGCGCCGACCACGACGATCCGCCCCTGAGGGTCGTCGCAGCGGAGCTCGACGCGCAACGACATCACCAGCGTGCTGTCGACCTCGAGGGAGAGGAAGCCCTCCCCGTGGATCTGCACGTCCGTCGTGCCGTCGGCCTTCTCGCTGGTGAACGGCCCATACATCAAGAGGCTCAACGAGAATGTCTGGCCATTGCAGCCCCAGCCTGCCCACCACCAATCCGAGCCATCGTTCTCGGCGCCGCCCGGCTCGAAACGGGTCCGCAGGAGGGACTGGATCGCAGGAGATCTATGCCTCACGAGCCGCATGATGTCGCAAGCGGCCTGGCTGGCGGGGCTCGAAGCGGCTAGTTCGGCGGCTCGGTGAAGTTCAGCCCGAATCTGTTCGGCGTCGAACTCGATCTCGTCGGCCTTGGGCCTGGTGGTGATTTGCATGTCCATCGATACCTCCATGGTGGCCGCCGAGGCGGGCTCTAGCGGCGATGAGGAGAATGAGAACAAAGATAGAACAAATCGGCTTGCTGTCGAGTCGATTCATAAAATGCTATCTATAGGGGTCGGCTGTGCGACCCGCCACAAGATGTGGGAACTGCCATCGGTGGGTCAGGGCCGCGGTCCGAACAGATCCGGCTCGGGATCCGGTTGCTGCTCCTCGACGACCCTAGGCGGACGCTTGGATTTGGCGGGCCAGCGAATCATCCCCTTGGACGGGAAGGGGCGCAGCAGCGCCTGCACCTCCTGCAGCGGCATCTCGACCTCGCCGAACCAGAACGGCAGCTGGTCGATGGTCAGGATCGCCGGCATGCGGTCGTGGATCTGTCCGACCAGATCGTTGGCCTCGGTCGTGATGGTGGCGAAGGTCCGGATCCAGGTCTCGGTGCCCGGCACGCGCCAGGCGTCCCAGATCCCGGCGACGAACAGATCGGACTCGTCGGCATTGCCGAAAGCGAACTCTCGCCCTTTGGGCTCGCCGATCGTGCGGCGCTGGGTGAAGAGGTGGGTCGAGATGATGCAGCGCCGGCTGGCGAACGACTTCGCGAAGGTCCGGAGCTCGGCCACGGTCTCGGCCCTGGCGTGGAGATGAGGGCTTGCTTGATCCGGCGCCCAGTTGGGGATCAGCCCCCACTTCAGCAGGTCGAACTGCCGGCGTTTGGTCTCCGGATTCCGGCGGACGACGATGATATCGGCACCGGCCACCATCTCGCCAGGCTTGTGGCCGTTGGCACGGGCGCGCTGCTCCTGCAGCCGCATCAACTCGGCGAGACGCTCCGATGTCGTGCTCTTGGATGAAGCCATGACGATCCACATAGGCCGAGACGTCAGATTGTCACCGATCGCAGGACCTTCGGAAGCTGCAAGGATCGTTGGGCTAGGGTTTCTTCCGGAACCAGGTCAGCCAACGACGAAATCGTGGTCTCAGGCCGTAGACCCCCAGCGATATTCAGGAGCGAAAGAATAAGGATCGCTTTTCCCAGGCTTTAACCATATTTAACCGGCGCGGCCGGCATTTTTGCAATAGAACGAATTTACCTCAACACCGGAGTCGTTTGATGAGCGAACTGGGATCAATAGCCCAAAATGCAAACACCGATGAAGCGCGCCGTCTTACCGCGCAGATCGTCTCGGCGCATGTCGCGCACAACAATGTCGCGCAGACAGATCTGCCGGCGCTGATCGCCCAGGTCTATGGCGCCCTGACCGGCCTCGGCCGGGCGGCAGAGCCGGAGGCACCCTCCCGGCCAGAGCCGGCGGTTTCCATCCGCAAGTCGGTGACGCCGGAATTTCTCATCTGCCTCGAGGACGGCAAGAAGCTAAAGATGCTGAAGCGGCATCTGTCTTCAGCTTACGGAATGACGCCGGACCAGTACCGCGAGCGCTGGGGTCTCCCGGCGGAATACCCCATGGTGGCACCGGCCTATGCCCTGCAGCGCAGCACCCTTGCAAAGGCGATCGGCCTCGGCACACGCCGGACCGCACCGGTCCCGATGCCTGCTCCGGCCAAGGCTCCGCGCGGCCGCAAGCCGGCCGTGGCGAAGAAGGTGGCAACCGCCTGAGATCGGGATCCGTGTCGAGTTTCGGTTTCACCCCGCACTCAGGGGCGACGCCTCGCCTGGGTCGAAGACACAAGGACGTCAGAACCTGAGGCGCGGCGACAGCGGCGGTGGTGTCGGGTCGTGCGATTGGGCGGCCCGCCACTTCGGCGACTGCGACCCGATGCCATCGTAGGGGTCATGCTTCTTGCAGAACCATTCGATGCCGCTGCCCTTCGTGTGCCCGAACCCACCCCATTGGTCACAGCCAGGGTACTCGCAATAGTGCACCCAGCCTGGGCTGGCCAGGTTGGGAGCTTGGTAGATGGGATCGGCCATGGCGGCTCCTGCGGCACGGGGGGCGGTTGTTCGGGTCAATGCAATGCGGCGTTGACCGGTCGGCGTTCAGACGAGTTGCCGCAGTCGCCACCCGGATTCTGTTGCATTTCCTGCGTGTCGAACTCCCCTGTAGGTCAGACCATGGTGCTTCGGAAACAGGTGATTTCCGACAGGGTAGCCGCCTCACCTGTCGCTGCCGGAATGAGCGGCGCAGGTGTTGCCGAAATCGGGGAAGATCAGATTGCTCATCAGCCCGCCTCATGGCAAGTGCGGACGAGAACATTAGCAGAACAAATCTGCAAAATCGAGTCACGGAGCGGTCAGGATGGAACCCGTGTCGCGTTCGAACGAGGGCCGCCAGCGACGGCGGCCCTCCCCAGTTTACTCAGCCAAGTAGGGCTTCGATCAAGTCGCCTTAAGCCGCGAGCTGCTTCTGAGCGCCGCTGGTGATCCTCACGGTGCGAGGTTTCTGAGCCTCCGGCACCTCACGCACCAGATCGATGTTCAGAAGCCCCTTAACGAGCGACGCGCCGCTGACCTTGATGTAGTCGGACAGCTGGAACCGGCGCTCGAAGGCCCGCCCGGCGATGCCGCGATGCAGGAACACCCGGTCCTTTTCCTCGTCGTCCGAAGTCGCTTTCGCGCGGACGATGAGCGTGGCCTCAGAGGTCACGATTTCGAGGTCATCTTCATCGAAACCGGCAACCGCCATCGTGATGCGATAGGCGTCCTCGCCCGTCCTCTCGATGTTATAGGGCGGATACGACTGCGCTGCCGTGTCGAACTGCAGTGCGGAATCGAAGAGCCGCGACACGCGGTCGATGCCGATCGTCGAACGGAACAGCGGAGACAGGTCAAACGTGGGCATAGATATCCTCCATTGAGCGATACCAGGACGGCGCACCAATGGCCGCGCCGTCGCTTGCGGATGTGGCGACCCCATTCCGGGCCCCGCCGCAAATCGATTTAGGAAAGCCGATTTTGGCTTCAAGAGGGTCTGACGCTCATTTTTTTGGGATAATTCCTGCACATGCGCAGCCTCTCCCTGTAGCGACCGCTAAGGGTGAACAGCGGTCATCGCGCCGGGAACCCGAGAGCGGACAAGGCCGGATTCGACCCCTAGCGGTATTAGGACGAACCCTGGAAACGTCAGTGGCTATGATGAGACAGGTTGGTCGTGCCAGGATGGCTTCCTGATGAGGTTCGGAGACGATTCTTGGATAGGCAGGGTTTTGTCGATGCGGTCCGGCTGGCAGTTAAAGATGCTGCTGTGACAGGTACTGTTTCACAGCTGGCACGGCCGCCCGGCCGGAAACCAGATGAGAGTCTTCTTGCACTATCCGCTTGGTTCAATCAACTTGCTTCTCAAGATCGGAATAATCTGGAGCAGGTCATTGATCTAGCAGCCAATTTGACAGTATTTGGCTTTTTATGTGTGTTGGATGGAACTAGAGAAATCGAAAATGGTTCAACGAAAGGCACTCTCCAACTTCACTACTTTCTAGATTCTGAGGATATTATACTTAACGATGATCGTGGCGAGATGTTGCATGATCTTCTTTAGATATCGCCGCGGCAAAATGAGAAACGACCGCTCTCCACCCTAAGGAGTCGTCGTTATGGGGTGTCATGACAAAAGTTGTCTTTTGGTTTGGTCTTGCGTTGCAATTCTGATCGTGGCGGCCCCCAGCCGGGGCGGTTCCTTATCCGATCCATCGACAACATATTCAGGAGAATTGAAGGAGGTGCACTCGCAAATGGATAAACCGGACTACGACGCGATCGCCGCTAAGCAACTCGCGATGAATGCTCAAACATGGAAGCTATTGCTTGCAAAAGGAGTGACGGAGCAAACAAACCTCAAGCTAGATTTCACTTTCGTGGCGCCAAATAAGGAAACAGCCGACGGGTTGATGTCGCTGCTGAAAGAAGAGACAGATTATAACCTCGAGTCTCAGCCGGCGGGATCATCCCGGGAAGGGAATTGGCTCGTCCTTGGTTCGACTCAGGTGACCAAAATTTCTCATGAGATCCTTGATCAATGGGTAATCTGGATGATCCTTGCCGGCAAGCGTGGTAACGGGTGCGTCTTTGACGGTTGGGGAGCAGCGATCCCAAAGTAGGCGGAGAAAGTTGTCGGATCAAAAGGTCCGCTAGCCGCCCTTTGCCGTCGGCCCGGCCGAATCGCAGGCGCCCGGAACCGGCCATCGAGATAGGCTCTGGAAAGCGGACATGACCGCATGCGACCCCAAGCGGACGGTTCGAGCCCCGATCGGCTGCTCCGAAGCGGACATCTCCAGCGACCCATCTAGGCCCGACAGATGACCCGCCGACTGCAAGGGTCCATCGGCGATTCCCCGGTTGCAGCGTGTTCGAGCATCGAGCGAAGCCAAGCCCCTGGCGGCTTTCGGCGCGATCACACTCGTCGCGCCGACGCATGGGGCGGAAACGGTCAACGACTGTTTGGTCGTTCTCGAACCAGGCCTGTTCTCACGCCTCGATCAGATCGTCGGCGAATACCTGGAAGCGCGTTTCGCCATCGACAGCCTCGATGAATATGGGAACCGTGATGTCGACCTCGGCGATCTCTCGTCCCGATTGATCTCGGGTCCTGGAGACGACGGTGCAAGGAATGCTCCCCGGTTGCGGATAGCTACTGCCTTGATCGAGCTGCGCCTCGGAAACGATCGGAAGCTTATCGATGATCATCCGTTCTCGGCCGGATCGGTCGATGAACCTGCATTCGACGAAACCGGGCTGGTGGTCATCCACCCAACGAATGATCTGGACACGGACGGCCGTCATGATCCCCCTGCTGCGCGAGAGTGGATATCTCACAAGATGCCATCTTCTCTGGTCGTCCGCATAGGCTCGAATCGAGCCGTGTCCGCTCTGCGGAGTCGACCAGGACGGCCGCTTTGGGGCGCCGCTGGTCGGTCTGGCCGACCGGGTTGGGCGGAAAGCGGAAGCTCGCCAATTGATCGGCAAGCCATTGTCTTCGGCCTCTCATCCTCCAAAGCGCAACAAGTAGTCGTCGATCTCCTGGTCGGTGGCGTGCCAATGTTCGCCCCGAAGCTCGGCCATCGCAATTAACCCAAGAAGGGTTATCGGGTCATCTGCTAGAAACGCGTCGTCGCCTCTTGTCGCAATGAGGTGACTAGGTTCGCTACCTGGTTCAATTTTATAGCCCTTTGATAGAATCGCCAAATACGCGGGCACGGCTACATTTGCGGCTGCCGAGATGTGCATCGAGTGCCTCGTCTGCTAATGGCGGCCTAGACTAACGCTTCTTACGTCCGCTCGATAGTCCGCTTGGGGTCGAATCCCGTCATGTCCGCTTCGGGGATCTGGGAAGGATGGCCGCTTGCCGCCCTTCTCGGACGGTCTGGCCGGATGGATCGCGCCAGAAGCGGCCTCGGATTGGCCTTCTCCGGATACTCGCACACACGCCGCTGGGGTGGGATCAATTGAGATCCAGTCGCCGGGTGCCGCGTCCGCTTTCGGGCATGGTCGGATCGCAGGAGATGTCCGCTTCGCGGAAGCCAGCAGCGCCAGCGATCGTCTGCAATGAGCCGAATCCGGACCGTGGCAGGTGCACGGCGAGAAAGCCGCTCCCGCTGTCCGCTTGGAGTCGAATCCGGTCCTCCGCATCCGAGCTGACGAACATCCGCGAAGGGCGGAAATCGGTCGCGAGATCGCCCACGCCAGCAGCGACTACAGCACGAAATCCGCCGCGGTGAGGGCGTGGTCGGCGTGGACGTTGATGGCGAGATCGGCGATGCGGTCGCCATTGGTGTCGGCGTAGACCACCTGGACCGCCCCTGACGTCACGATCCGCAGCTCGCCGGCCTGGCCGGTGAAGGCCCCGGTGCCGAAGCTGAAGGCGGTGTCGCCGTTGTTGGCATTGCCGTCCGCATCGATCGCCGACAGGTCGATATGGTCGCCCGTCGAGAAGTCGAGGATCACATCCTTACCCGCCGACGCCACCGTGCTGTCGGCGATGCCGGTGTAGGCGAAGATGTCATTGCCGGCCCCGCCCTGCAGCAGGTCGGCGCCGATGCCTCCCGTCAACACATCGTCGCCGGCCCCGCCCGACAGGGCGTTGGCAGTCTCGTTGCCGGTCAGCGTGTCGTTCTGGGCCGAGCCGGTCAGGTTCTCGATCCCGGCCAGGGTGTCGCCCTGGGCATCGCCGCCCAGGCCGGTGCCGGTCGCCAGGCTGACCGTCACGCCGGCGGCCGAGCTGGCGTAGCTGGCGGTGTCGCTGCCGTCGCCGCCGGTCAGGGCATCCGCCCCGGCCGCGCCCTCGAGCGTGTCGTTGCCGTCACCGCCGTCGATCTGGTCGTCGCCGGCGCCGCCATAGAGGCTGTCATCGCCGGCATCGCCGAAGATCATGTCGTTGTCGGCGCCGGCATCGATCGAGTCGGCGCCGATGCCGCCATGGATGGCGTCGATGCCGTCGCCGCCGACGAGGCGGTCGGCGCCGTCGCCGCCATCGAGGATGTCGTTGCCGTTCTCGCCGTTCATGGCGTCGTCACCGCCATTCCCGACCAGGGTGTCGTTGCCGTTCTCGCCACCGATGGCGTTGGCGCCATTGTCGCCGGTCAGGTGGTCGTCGTTGCTGGAGCCGTACAGGTTCTCGATGCTGGTCAGCACATCGCCCTGGGCGTCGCCGCCCGAGGCGGTGTGGGCCAGCAGGTCGACGGTGACCGCCGCGGCCGAGCCCTGGTAGTTGGCGATGTCCGACCCGTCCCCGCCGTCGAGGGTGTCGGCCCCCGCGCCGCCGCGAAGCTGGTCGTCGCCGCCGCCGCCGCTCAGCGCATTGACGCTGCCGTCGCCGTACAGCCGGTCGGCGAAGCTCGACCCGATGATGTTCTCGATGTTGGTCAGCGTGTCGCCCTGGGCGTCGCCGCCCGTGCCGGTGC
>NZ_JBFRHF010000040.1:0-40660 GCF_052115705.1 Inquilinus sp. 2KB_23
CCTGCGCGCGGCCAAGGCCGCCGTCGCCGCGGCCCGCCGCCCGGCCGGCCCGCAGCCGGCGGAGCGGCTGGCCGCGCTGCGCGGCGCGCTCGCCCGGCTCGGCCTCGACGGCTATGTCGTGCCTCATGCCGACGAGCACCAGGGCGAATACCTGCCGGCGCGGGCCGAACGCCTGGCCTGGCTGACCGGCTTCACCGGCTCGGCCGGCGTCGCGGTAGTGACCACCGACCGCGCCGCCATCTTCGTCGACGGCCGCTACACCATCCAGGCCGAGCAGCAGACCGACGCGGCCCAGTGGGAGCGCCGGCACCTGCACCAGGACCCGCACGAGGCGTGGCTGGCCGGGGCGCTGCCCAAGGGCGGGAAGGCCGGCTACGACCCGCGCCTGGCCACCGTCGCCTGGGTCGAGAAGACCCGCAAGGCGGTCGAGGCCGCGGGCGGCACCCTGGTCGCGGTCGAGGAGAACCCGATCGATACGCTGTGGACCGACCAGCCGCCGGCGCCGATCTCGCCGACCATCGTCCAGGAGAGCGACGTCGCCGGCCAGGAGGCGCGCGACAAGCGGGCCGAGATCGCCGAGGCGCTGCGGCGCGACCGGCTGGACGCGGTGGTGCTGACCGCGCCGGAAAGCGTCGCCTGGCTGTTGAACCTGCGCGGCGCCGACGTGCCGCACACGCCGCTGCCGCTGTCCTTCGCCGTGCTGCATGCCGACGGGCTGGTCGATCTGTTCATCGACCGGCGCAAGCTGGTGCCCGGCGTCGACCGCCATCTCGGCAACGAGGTCGCGATCCAGCCGCCTTCCAGCCTGGGCCAGGCGCTGGAAGGGCTGGGCCGCGCCGGCAAGGCGGTGCGGATCGACGCCGCCTCGGCCAGCGCCTGGGTGCAGGACCGGCTGAAGGGCGCCAAGGTCGATGTCGGCGCCGACCCCTGCGCCCTGCCCCGCGCCCGCAAGAACGCCACCGAGCTGGAGGGCACCCGCGCCGCCCATCGCCGCGACGGCGCCGCCGTCACCCGCTTCCTGGCCTGGCTGGCGCGCGAGGCGCCGTCGGGCAAGCTCGACGAAGCCAGTGCCGCCGCGAAGCTGCACGACTTCCGGGTCGCCGCCGGGGGGCTGCGCGACGAGAGCTTCGACACCATCTCCGCCGCCGGGCCGAACGCCGCCCTGCCGCATTACCGCTTCAGCGCCGAGAGCAACCGGCCGATCGAGCCGGGCAACGTCTACCTTGTCGACAGCGGCGGGCAGTACCGCGACGGCACCACCGACATCACCCGCACCATCATCGTCGGCACCCCGACCGAGGAGATGCGGCGCGCCTTCACCCTGGTGCTGAAGGGCCATATCGCGATCTCGACCGCGCGCTTCCCCAAGGGCACCACCGGATCGCAGATCGACGCCTTCGCCCGCCGGCCGCTCTGGCAGCACGGGCTGGACTACGACCACGGCACCGGCCACGGCGTCGGCAGCTATCTCAGCGTGCATGAGGGCCCGGCGCGGATCGCCAAGACGCCCAACACCATCGCGCTGGAGCCCGGCATGATCCTGTCGAACGAGCCCGGCTACTATGCCGCCGGCCGCTTCGGCATCCGCACCGAGACCCTGGTGGTGGTGCAGCCCTGCGCGGCGCTGAGCGACGACAGCAGGAGCTTCCTCGAATTCGAGACCATCACCTTCGCCCCGATCGACCTGGCCCTGGTCGACGCGGCGCTGCTGACCGCGGAGGAGCGCGCCTGGCTGGACGCCTACCACGCCCAGGTGCGCGAGATCGTCGGCCCGCAGCTGGACGGCGAGGACCGCGCCTGGCTGGAGCAGGCGACGCGGCCGGTGGGCTGAGACCGTTTGGAAATGCTACTGGCGTGGCCGTCTGACGGCGGTTTCTGCGCTTCCGGTGCTCACGCACCAAACGTGCGCTGCGCTCCGGTTCTCGAAACCACCGCCAGCCGACTCACACCAGCGCATTTCGAAACGGTCTCTATGGACTGCCCTCGCCCTTTTTCTGTCATTGCCCGGCTTGACCGGGCAATCCAGGGGCCACCAAGAGCCGCTCTGGCCGCCCCTTGTCATGCCACGGTCAAGCGGTGGCATGACAAGGGAGGGGTGGGCCTGCCCTACCCCACGCCCCCTACTCCAACTCGACTCCCCGCGTCTCCGGCAGCATCAGCGTGGCGCCGATGTCGAGGACATAGATCACCGCCAGCAGGGCGATCGCCAGGCTGAAGGAATACTGGTTGGCCAGCGCGCCGACCACCAGCGGGCCGAAGCCGCCGACGCCGCGGCCGAGGTTGAACAGCACGCTCTGCGCCGTCGCCCGCGCCGTGGTCGGGTACAGCTCCGAGATCAGGGCGCCGTAGCCGCCGATCATGCCGTTGACGAACATCCCCATCACCGCGCCGCCGAACAGCAGCGCCATCGGCGCCGTCAGCTGGGCGTAGACCACCACCATGATCGCCGCCCCGGCCTGGAACAGGATGAAGGTCGGGCGGCGGCCGATGCGGTCGGCGAGATGGCCGAAGGCGCCGATGCCGACGCACATGCCGAGGATGGTCACCACCGTCCACAGCGCCGATTTGGTCAGGGAATAGCCCATCGCCGTCGACAGGTAGGACGGCAGCCAGATCATCAGCCCGTAATAGCCGAAGTTCTGGACCGAGCAGAGGATGAAGACGGCGAAGCTGATCCGGGTGGTGCGCGTATCCTTGACCAGCAGCCGCAGCGAATTGCCCTGGCGCGAATGTCCCTGCCGCGCCTGGGCCGCGCGGTCGAGGAACAGCGCCGGCTCGCCGATCGTCCGGCGCACCACGAAGGAGATGATGGCGGGCAGCAGGCCGATGGCGAACATGCCGCGCCAGCCGATGAGGGGCAGCAGCAGCGGCGTGGCCAGCGCCGCGGCCAGGACGCCGGCTTGCCAGCCGAGCCCGACATAGGAGGAGGCACGGGCGCGCAGCCGGGCTGGCCAGGTTTCGGCCACCAGGGCCATGCCGATGCCGAATTCGCCGCCGAGGCCGAGGCCGGCGATGGTGCGGTAGGCCAGCAGGTCCCAATAGCCCTGCGCCAGGGCGCAAAGGCCGGTGAAGACCGCGAACAGCAGGATGGTCCAGGTCAGCACCCGCACCCGGCCGATGCGGTCGCTGAGCATGCCGAACAGGATGCCGCCGGCCACCGCGCCGATCAGCGTCGCGGTCACCAGCGACCCCGATTCGGCCGGGGTCAGGGCCAGCCCGGCGGCGACCGCCGACAGCATGAAGCCTAGGATCAGCAGGTCGAACCCGTCCATGGCATAGCCGACCGCGGACGCCACCAGCGCCCGCCGCGCCGTCGCATCCGGCCGGTCCGCCGCGCCGGATCCCACTGCCATCCCGATATCGGATGTGGTCATCGCCGTCCCCCGCCTGCCCCTCGGACTGTCCGAGCATTGTTTCAGTTCGATTGCAAGCAAGACCGGTGCCACGCATAGGAATGCCCGCCCGGTCCCGCCTCCCGCTGGCGGCCGGCGGCGGACGCGCTAGACTGCCCTGATCGGGAGCAATTCCTGCCCGCGGCGAGGACAGACGGATGCTGAGCGAGACCCAGAAGGCGCAGTTCGTGCGCGACGGCTATCTGGTGCTGGACGGCTTCAAGCCGATCGACGAGATTCGCGCCGTGCGGGCCCGGGCCGAGGCCATCGTCGACGCCTTCGATCCCGGCGACAGCGTCTCGATCTTCACCACCGACGACCAGGTGCGGAAGACCGACGAATACTTCCTGACCTCGGGCGACAAGGTGCGCTGCTTCTTCGAGGAGGAGGCGTTCGACGAGGCCGGCCGGCTGAAGCAGGCCAAGGCGCTGTCGATCAACAAGATCGGCCACGCCCTGCATGATCTGGACCCGGTGTTCGACCGCTTCTCGCGCGATCCGAAGCTCGCCGCCCTGGCCGCGGATGTCGGGCTGGCCGAGCCGGAGATCTGGCAGTCGATGTACATCTTCAAGCAGCCCGGCATCGGCGGCGAGGTGCGCTGGCACCAGGACGCCAGCTTCTTCGAGACCACCCCGCTGAGCGTCACCACCTTCTGGTTCGCGCTGGAGGATGCCGACCGCTCCAACGGCTGCCTGTGGGTCGAGCCCGGCGGCCACCGCGGCCCGCTGCGCGAGCGCTTCGTGCTGGAGGACGGCGTCACCCGGATGGAGAAGCTGGACGCTACGCCCTGGCCGACCGACGCCACCGCGGTGCCGGTCGAAGTCAAGGCCGGCGCCCTGGTCTGCTTCCACGGCCGGCTGCCGCATTACAGCGCGCCGAACCGGTCGCCCGCCTCACGCCACGCCTACACGCTGCACGTCACCGACGGCCGCACCGCCTATTCGCCGAGGAACTGGCTGCGCCGCGGCCCGGACCTGCCGGTGCGCGGCTTCGCCTGAGGCCGCCGGCATAGAGCCACTCGTTTTCTGTCATTGCCCGGCTCGACCGGGCAATCCAGGGGCCACCGAGAACCGCTCTGGCCGCCCCTGGATGCCACGATCAAGCCGTGGCATGACACGGGAGGGGGAGCGACGTCGCTCTGGAACCACAGCCGCTTGCCCTTGCATCCTTCCACCGGATGCCGCCATCCTTGCCGCAACGGTTCCGCGAGGGAACCAGCAGCAAGCCGGGAGGCCCCATGGTCAAGACCCAGCTGACCGGGACGGACGACCAGGGCGGCGCCGTCGCGATCCCCAAGGGCGACATCGTCTTCATCCGCGAATCCTACCGGTCGGGTGAGATCCCCGGCCGCACCAAGGTCGATTTCGGCACCGCCGCGACCGAGCAGGAGGCCTATCTGGTGGATTCGCTGACCGCGGTGCTGAAGCAGCTCGGCGCCGGTCTCGCCACCGCCAAACTGACCACGCCCTGCGGCACGGTGGTGCATGTCGCGGCCGCCCGGGTCGAGACCGTACGGGCGCCGCAGAGCTGGCACCACCCCAAGGCCCGCACCATCCTGCTGGCCCGCGGCCGCGAGATCCAGGTGCGCGAGGACCGCGACCTGGCCCTGCGCCGGATCAACGCCGCACGGCCTGACCGGGCCAAGCCGGTGGCGTAGGCGTCGTTACGAGAGGAAGGCCCCGCCGTTGATATGCAGGGTCTGGCCGGTGATGTAGCGGGCCGACGGGCCGGCGAGGTAGCGCACCAGGCTCGCCACCTCCTCCGGCTTGCCGCGGCGGCCGACCAGCGTCGTGTGCTGGGCGTGATGCGCCGGTTCGCCGCCGCGCAGATGGGTGCGCTGGGTGCCGATCAGGCCCGGGACGACGCAGTTCACGGTGATGCCGTCCGGCCCCAGGTCGTGCGCCAGGCCATGGGTGAAGCCGACGATGCCGGCCTTGGCCGTGGTCACATGCACCCGCCCGGCCGACCCGCTATGGGCCGACATGCCGCCGAGGTTGACGATGCTGGCGCCGTCCGACCCTTTGAGATGCGGCACCGCCGCCTGGGCCATCAGGAAGGCGCCGTCCAGGATCACGGCCAGCACCTCGTGCCAATCCGCCAGGGTCATCGCCGCGAACGCCGTCTCGTGCCGGACCGCGGCGCTGTTGACCAGGATGTCGAGCCGGCCGAAGGCGTCGACCGCCGCCGCCACCGTTCCGGCCGCCTGGTCGGGCACGGTGATGTCGGCCAGATGCATCCGGGCCCGGCCGCCCTTGGCCTCGATCTCGCGCACCACCTCGGCCGCGAGGTCGGCGGAGCCCCGGGCGTGGACCAGCACCGCGGCGCCGGCATCGGCGAGGTCGAGCGCGATGGCCCGCCCGATGTTGCGGGCGGCGCCGGTGACGATGGCGACGCGGCCCTCCAGCTCCCGTCCGGCGATCCCTTGGGTCATGGCGAGGTCCTCAACAGGGCGGCATGGGGGCGGCCATCCTCGGCCGGCGCTTCCACCGGCCGGTCGGCGCGGACGAAGAAGGCGAGCACGATGCCGAGGCCGAGCAGCCCGATCGAGATCAGGAAAGGCGGGCGGTAGCTGCCGGTCACATCCAGGATGTATCCGAAGGCGATCGGCGAGACCAGGGCGGCGACCCCGGCCGCGGTGCTGACGAAGCCGCTGGCGATGCCGGCGTAGCGCGGCGCGATGTCGAGCGGCACCGACCAGATCGGCGCCTCGGTCATCTCCAGGAAGAACAGGCCGAGGGCGAGGCAGATGGTGATCAGGATCTGGTCGTGGATGAACAGGACGCCGCTGAGGCAGACCAGCGAGCAGCCGAAACCGAGCAGCATGGCGTTGCGGCGGGCCCGGTTGAGGTCGCCGGTGCGGCGGTAGATCCAGTCGGTCAGCAGGCCGCCCGCGGTGTCGCCGATCATGCCGGCGACGAAGATGATGCTGGAGAGGAGGGCGGAGTCCTTGAGGTCGAAGCCGTATTCGCCGACGAAGAAGCTGGGCAGCCAGCTGAGGTACAGCCACAGCGTCCAGGCATGGCAGAAGAAGGCCAGGGTGACCGGCGCCACCCGCAGGATCAGCCGGCCCCAGGGCACCGTGGCGCGGCTGCCGACCTCGCGGTCGAGCACCGGCAGCTCCGCCAGCTCGGCCTCGGTGATGCCCTCATGCTCGCGGGGATCGTCGCGGAAGTAGTTCCACCACACGGCGACCCAGAGGAAGCTGACCACGCCCAGCACCACGAAGGAGCCGCGCCAGCCCAGCAGCGGGATCAGTGCCACCACCAGCGGCGGCGTCACCGCGGCGGCGAGGCGGGCGGAGGTGTGGGTGAAGCCCTGGGCGAAGCCGCGCCGGACCTTCGGCACCCAGCGGCTGATCGCGCCGGTCGCGGTCGGGATCGTCCCGGCCTCGCCGATGCCGACCAGCAGGCGCGCGCCGATCAGCGTCCACAGCCCGGTGGCGAAGCCGGCCAGCACCGTGCCGCCGGTCCAGAACAGGCCGCTGATCGACAGCATGCGGCGGGCGCCGATGCGGTCGCCGAGATAGCCCGAGATGATCTGGAACAGGGCGTAGCAATAGCCGAAGGCGCCCAGCGCCAGGCCGAGCTCGGTGTTCGACAGGTGCAGCTCGCCCTTTATCAGGGGGGCGGCGATCGACAGGTTCACCCGGTCGACATACATGATGAAGTACATCAGGCAGAGCAGAATGAAGACCCTGCCGGTGGCGCCCTTGAATGCCCGTAGAATCATGGTTCTTCCTCCCGTGGAGGTCGCCGGCGGTTGTTGTTCTTGAAGGCCGGTCTGGAAAGATGGGCCCGGGCCGCGGGGGTGCCGCGGCCCGGTTCGGATTCCGGGGTCAGCCGGCGCGGGCCATCCGGGCGATCTCGCCGGCATCGGCGAAGGTTTGGAGGTCCCAGCACGCCTTGAGCAGCGCGGCCGTCCCGGCCTCGCCATGCACCGGCAGCACCAGGTCGGTGAACTTGGCCTCGAGATCCCCGTCGGTCATCGGCCGGTCGACGCTGCCGATGGCGTGGTCGACGCGCAGATGCAGCACCCGCCCGTCCTTCAGCGTCACCGCGACCGACACCGCATCCGGCGGCATCGCCGGGTCGATCTCGGCGGTGACCTTGTCGCGCAGGGCGATCACCGCAGGGTCCCGCACCTTCTCGTCGCTGTATTGCGGCTCACCGGCGCGGCCGTCGATCAGCGCGACGGCGGCGGAGTGGTAGACGCTGAACTTGCCGTCCAGCCCGGTCTTCGGCGTCTTCTTGCCGGTCAACTCCAGCACCAGCGGATGGACCTTGAGCTCGACCTTGACGATGTCGGCGGCCGCCAGCCCGTGCTGGTTGCGCAGCTGGACGCAGCCGTCGATCGCCGGGTGGATGACGATGCCGCAGGCGAAGGGCTTGTAGCTGTTCAGCAGGATCTCGTTGCGCACGCCCAGCCCGCCGGTGATCTCCTCGTAGTTCCGATGGGTGCTGGTGACGTTGGCCCAGCCGCGCTTGGCCTCGATCCCCTGCTCCGAGCTGGTGTAGCCGCGCTGCGCCAGCAGGGCCGCGGTCAGGCCGTTCTGCGCCGCACGGCCGGGATGGAAGCTCTTGGTCATGGTGCCGAACATCTCGCGCAGGCCGACCGGCTGGGTCGCGGCCAGACCCAGGGCCCAGACCATCTGCTGTTCGTCCAGCCCCAGCAGCTTGCCCGCCGCCGCCGCCGCGCCGAACACGCCGGTGGTGCCGGTGATGTGCCAGCCGACATGGTAGTGGTCGGGATAGACCGCGTTGCCGATGCGGCATTCGACGTCGACGCCCAGGATCAGGGCGTGCAGGAAGTCGCGGCCGCTGACCGGCTTGTACTCGGCCAGCGCCAGGATCGCCGAGGCCACCGGGCCAGCCGGGTGGATCACGGTCTTGAGATGGGTGTCGTCGAAGTCGAAGACATGCGAGCTGATGCCGTTGATCAGCGCCGCATGCAGCACGTCGGTCCGCTCCGAGCGGCCGAGGATGCTGGCCTGGGCCGGGCCGCTGAACGGCGCCATCGCGTCGATGGCGATCGACACCGCCTCGTGCCGGGCGGACCCGACGGCGCAGCCGAGCCAGTTGAGGAAGGTGCGCAGCCCCTCGTGGCGGACATTCGCCGGCAGCGACTCGAACTCCGCCGTGACGAGGTGGCGGGCCAGCAGGCGCGTCACCTGGGGTGCGAGGTCGGGGGGCGAAAGCTCGGTCGGCTGGCCGTGATCGGGGGCCATGGCGGTCCTCATTCCTGGGTCATTCGTGGGGGCGGAGCCCGTCGCGGGTCGCTCTGTCGCATTTCTGTGAATTACATATTGTCGACAATCTTGCAATCTACAATATGTCTTTTCGAACCCCGATCGCGTGCCTTAAGCTGCGGCCCATGACCTCTTCGCTTCCCAATCCGCTGGAGCTCCTGCGCTCCGTCACCCTCTCCGGCCTGGTGCAGGACGAGATCCTGCGCCGCATCAAGGCGGGCGAGATCGAAGTCGGCGCGCGGCTCAACGAGCTCGAGCTGTCGCAGCACCTGCAGGTCAGCCGCGCCCCGGTGCGCGAGGCCCTGCGCGCGCTGCAGGAGGCCGGGCTGGTGCGGCTGGAGAAGAACCGCGGCATGTTCCTGCGGGAGCTGACGGATGCCGAGATCGCCGAGCACTACGCCGTCCGCGCCACCCTGGACGAGATGGCCGGCCGGCTGCTGGCCCCGAAGATCGACGAGGCCCAGATCCTGGAGCTGAAGCGCATGCTGGCGGCGCTGGAGAGCGCCTCGATCCGCGACGGCGTGAACGGCTATTTCCCGCTGAACATCGCCTTCCACGACCGGCTGGTGGAGATGGCCGGCAACGCGACGCTCTTGGACCTGTACCGCCAGGTGGTGAACCGGATGCATCTGGTGCGCCGCCGCAGCTTCGCCACCATCGGCAGCAGCGCCGCCTCGCATGAGGAACACCGCCAGATCCTGGAGGCGCTGGAGACCCGCGACCCCGACGCCGCCGGCGCCGCCATGCGCGGCCATGTCGACGGCGGCTATGCCCGCAACATCATCGCCCGCGCCCCCGAGACCGAGGGGCCGCCGGGCACCGTGCCGCTGCGCCGGACCACCGCCAGGAAGAGACAGAATTCATGAGTGCCGATTTGCCGAAGGCCGGCCAGGCCGTTGCCGAGCGCCTGGGCGCCTGGATCGCGGGCGTCGAGGTCCGGACCCTGCCGGACGAGGCGGTGTACACCGCGCGCATGCTGCTGCTCGACGTCGCCGGCCTGTGCGTCGCCGGCCGGCGCGAGGACTACATCGCCGCCACCCTGGCCGCCGCGGACGGCACCGGGCTGTGCACCGCCCTGGGCCATGCCCGGCCGCTGACCGCCTATGATTCGGCGCTGGTCAACGGCACCGCGGCCCATGGCGAGGATTACGACGACACCTTCGAGGGCGGCCCGGTGCATTCCGGCGCGGTGATCGTGCCGGCGGTGCTGGCCGCCTGCGAACGCGAGCATCTCGACGGCGAGGCGCTGCTGAAGGGCATCGCGGTCGGGGCCGAGCTGATGTGCCGCCTGGCCCTGGTGGCGCCCAAGGCGATCCACACCGCCGGCTTCCACCCGACCGCGGTGCTGGGCGCGCTGGCCGCCGCCGGGGCGGTTTCGGCCAGCCTCGGCCTGACCGCCGACCAGGCCACCGCCGCGCTGGGCATCGCCGGCAGCACGGCCTCCGGCATCATCGAATACCTGGCCGAGGGCACCTCGACCAAGCGCATGCATGCCGGCTGGGCGGCGCAGTCGGGCCTGCGCGCGACGCTGATGGCCCGCGGCGGCTTCGCCGGCCCGCGCACCGTGCTGGAGGGCGTGCACGGCTTCTACAAGGCCTTCGCCCCCTCCCGCACGCCGGATTTCGCGCCGCTGCTGGACGGACTCGGGCGGGACTGGGTGATGCCCAGCATCGCCTTCAAGCCCTATGCCTGCGGAACCATGACCCAGCCCTTCATCGACTGCGCCATCGGCCTGGCCAAGCGCGGCGTGCAGGCCGGCGAGATCGTCTCGATCACCTGCAAGGTCGGCGAAGGCACCGTGCACCGGCTGTGGGAGGACCTGGCGGTGAAGCACCGGCCGCGCACCCCCTATGCCGCGAAGTTCAGCACCCCCTTCTGCATGGCGGTCGGGTTCTTCGACGGCCGCGCCGGCTTCGGCCAGTTCACCGAGGCCCGCATCCACGACCCTGACGTGCTGGCCCTGGCAGCCAAGATCGCCTACCGCATCGACCCGGCGGACGAATACCCGAAGAACTTCACCGGCCATCTCGCCGCCACGCTGGCCGATGGCCGCGTGATCGAGATCCGCCAGCCGCACATGCGCGGCGGCGCCCGCGAGCCGCTGAGCCCGGCGGAGCTGGAGGCCAAGGCGCTGGACAATTTCCGCTACGGCGGCTGGGACGATGCCCTGGCCGAGGCCGCCGGCCACTGGTGCCGCGACGCCTTCTCGGCCCCCGACCTGGCCGCGCTGACGGCGTTCCGGCGGTAGGGTGCGGCCCTCGGACCCGGCGCGACACCGGGTCCGTGCGGAGGTGCCGGCAGCGCATGCGAAGCTGTCCGTCCTTCCCAGAGTCCCGCTGCCGGAGAATGCCATGGCCGATCCCTGCGATTGGCGTGAGGTCTACAGCTTCTGGTTCCCCACGGATCTGGCCGACGCCGACCACGAGCGCCTGGTGAAGCAGCTGCAATGGTGGATGGCGGGGGGTGCGACGCCCGAACTCCCCCGCTTTCTCCCGACCGTCGAAGCCGCCCGGGCCGGGCGGCTCGGGCATTGGTGCGCGGCGCCGGCCGGGCGGCTGTCCCTGATCATCGTGCTCGACCAGTTCACCCGCGGCCTGTTCGCCGGAACGCCCGCCGCCTACGGCTCCGACCCGGATGCGCTGCGCCTCGCCGAGGAGGGGCTTCGCACGGGCGACTACGACGCCCTCTTCCCTTGGGAGAAGGGCTTCTTCCTGATGCCCCTGACCCATGCCGAAGGGCCGGGGCATCAGGAGCGGTTGGACCGGGCAGTGGCGGAGTCCGAAAGACGGCTGGCCGCAGCGCCGGACCATCAGAAGCGGATCTTCGACTTCGCCCTGGGCCAGGCCAGGGGCCACCGCGACGTCATCGCCCGCTTCGGGCGCTTCCCCCATCGCAACGCCGTGCTGGGGCGGCCGTCCACCGCCGAGGAGGCGGCCTATGTCGCGGCCGGCGTGTTCGTCCACCAGCGCCGTCCGGCGGCATCATGAGCCCGCGGCGGGATCGGGCCGCGAACCAGCCGGGTCCCGCCGCTAGAGGTCGCCCCCGCTAGAGGTCGACGCGCCGGATCCGGGCGCCGCAGCGGCGCAGGCGCTCGACCAGGTTGTCGTAGCCGCGGTCGACATGCTCGACCCCGTGCAGCGTGCTGGTGCCCTGCGCCGCCAGCGCCGCGATCAGCAGCGCCGCGCCGGCGCGGATGTCGGTCGCGGTCACCTCGGCCCCGGCCAGCGCCGGCACGCCCCGGATCACCGCGTGGTTGCGCACCACCCGGATGTTGGCGCCCATGCGCTGCAGTTCCGGCACATGGCGGAAGCGGTTCTCGAACAGGGTCTCGGTGATCATCGCCGCGCCCTCGGCGCAGGACAGCAGGGCCATGGCCTGGGGCTGCAGGTCGGTGGCGAAGCCAGGGAAGGGCTGGGTCATGATGTCGACGCCCTGCAGCCCCCCTGCCCCGCGCCGGGCGACGATGCCGCCGGCGGCGGATTCGATCTCGATCCCGGCGCCTTCGAACACCGGCAGCGCGGCGCTGAGCAGATCGGTCGAGGCCCCGGTCAGCCGCAGCTCCCCGCCCGTCGCCGCGGCGGCGCAGATCAGGGTGCCCAGCTCGATCCGGTCGGGCAGCACGTCGTAGGTCGCGCCATGCAGCCGGTCGACGCCGGTGATCCGCAGCGTGTCGGTGCCGATGCCGGCGATGCGCGCGCCCATCGCCGAGAGGCAGCGGGCGAGGTCCGTGACCTCCGGCTCGCAGGCGGCGTTGGTGATGCTGGTCTCGCCCTTGGCCAGGACGGCGGCCAGCATCAGGTTCTGGGTGGCGCCGACCGAGGGGAAGGGCAGCACGATGGCGGCGCCGTGCAGGCCGCCGGGTGCGGACAGCACCACCTCGCCGCCCATGATCTCGGCGGTCGCGCCCATCTGGCGGAAGCCGGCGAGGTGGAAGTCGACCGGCCGCAGCCCGATGGCGTCGCCGCCCGGCAGCGGCAGCGCGATCCGGCCCAGCCGGGCCAGCGCCGCGCCGGCGATCAGGAACGAGGCCCGCATCCGCGCGACCAGGGCGCCGTCGACCCGGCCGCTGCCGAAGCCGGCGCCGGCCATGGTGCCGGACAGGGCCGGGCCTGATTCGTCCCACGACACCTCGACGCCGAGCTCCGCCAGGATGCCGGCGAGGATGGCGACATCGAGGATGCGCGGCAGGTTGCACAGGGTCAGCCGGTCGTCGGTCAGCGCGGCGCAGACCATCAGCGGCAGCGCCGCGTTCTTGGCCCCGGCGATGGCGATCTCGCCGGCCAGCCGCGCGCCGCCCTCGATCTCCAGCCGGCTCGCGGCGGCCGCGGTCCACCACGGCGCCGCCCGGCGGAACGACACGACATTGGCACGCGACATGGCACTCGGCTCCGAACGGTGATCAGGACAGCACCGGGATAGCACGGCACGCCGCGCCAGGGGACCGGGCAATCCGATCCCGCGCGGAGGCCTTCCGGAGCCCCCTCTCCGTCATTGCGAGGAGGCGAAGCCGACGAAGCAATCCATGGCGCCGCCTGGCATGGATTGCTTCGCTGCGCTCGCAATGACGATGTTTGAGGCTGGGATGCGAAGCCAGAAAACCGCTCAGATTGCCTCTCCCGCGTGGCGGGAGAGGCAATCGGCGTAAGCAAAACGTGCATTGTGTTAACTGGAACGACTCGTTCATGATACGTTCCATGAAAACGCCACCAGAAGGGTTCGACATCCAGGCCCACTGCCGCAGCCTCGCGCTGCAGCAGATGGAGATGCTCACCGAAATCGCCGAGATCAGCCTGCAGCTGGTCAGGGGCGAGGGCGCCCGCGCCCTCGACGCCCAGGCCCAGGTGAGGGAAGCGGCGCCCAAATCCGACGAGGCCGCGGCGGCCAGGGCCGAGGCGCGGGAGGCCGGGCTGGCCTTCGCCCGCTTCTCCCGCACGGCGCATCAGTCGCTGGCCCAGCGCGCCCGCGCCGCCGAGAAGCTGTGCGCCCAGGACCGGGCCGAGACCCCCGACCGCCTGGCCGCCCGCAAGGCCCGCCGCGACCGTCACCGCGACGAGGTCCAGGACACCCTGCGGGACATGATCTGCGAGGAGATCGAGGATGAGGGCCGCTTCAACGCCCTGAAGGACGATCTCGAGGAGCGGGTCGACGGGCTCTACGAGGACCAGGACGTCCAGGTCGAGGACCGGCCGGTGGGGTCGGTGATGGCGGGGGTGGCCTGCGGCCTCGGCCTGTCCGAGACCTGGCAGCGCTGGCGCGGCGAGGAATGGCCGGCCACGCCGCGCCCCAGGCGGCCGGCGGGCAGCCCGGCGGAGATCCAGGCGATCCGGGCCAAGCGCCGGAAGGCGGTGACCGCCGCGGTCGAGCGCGACTTTGCGGAATGCGCCGATCCCGCCTGGATCCCGGCGCTGCGGGCCGGGCTGGCGGTGCGGCTGCAGGAGCCCGATGGGATCGAGATGCTCGACACCGAGACCATCGCCACCGCGGCCCATCGCCTCTGCCGGTCCCTCGGGCTCAGCCCGATGATCTTCGGCTTCAAGCCGAAGGCGCCGGATACCGGGTGACGGGCTGGATGGGACGGAGCCACCCCCTCATCACCCCGACACCGTCATTGCGAGCGCAGCTTCGTCGGCTTCGCCTCCTCGCAATGACGGAGAAGGGGGCGGCTGAGGCCCCACCCGGCGTCACGACCCCGCCGCGGACACCCCGAGCGAATGGCCGGTCGCCAGCGCATAGGCCCAGTCCGGCCGCCCGTTTTCGGTGGCCCGGCGGACCGCGCGGTCGTGGTCGTAGGGAATCGCGATCAGCTCGGCCGCCACCCGGTCGCCGTCCAGCTCGAGCATGGCGTAGCGGGCCGAGGGCGACCCCGATTCGGAGACATGGGCCGGCGGAGTCGGGTCGTCATAGGCCGGGCCGCCGATGCTGCCGGGGTTGAGGATCCAGCGCCCGTCCGGCAGGCGAAGCAGATGCTGCAGGTGGCTGTGACCGCACAGCACCACCGGCGCCGTCACATCGCCCAACCGGTCGGCGATGGCGGCCACCGGCGCCCGCACCAGCCGGCCGGCCTCGATGTCCTCGAGCAGATAGGCGTTGTCGTCGTCCGGCCGGGCGTGGAAGGCGAGGATGCCGCCCGGCAGCTCCAGCCGCACCGGCAGGGCGCCGAGCCAGGCGCGGCCGGCGGCGTCGAGCGCATGGCGGGCATAGCCGTCCGAGGTCTGCGGCGACTCGTCCCGGTCTTCCCACACCCAGCGGTCGTGGTTGCCGCGCACCGTCGGCCAGCCCTTTTCCATCAGCAGGTCGAGCGTCTCGCGCGGCCATAGCGGGCTGGAGACGCAGTCGCCGAGATTGACGACGGCATCGGCGCCACGGCGGTCGAGATCGGCCAGCACGGCTTCGAGGGCGAGGAGGTTGCCGTGGATGTCGGCGAGGATGGCGAGGCGCATGGAAACTCCTGTCGCGGACTTGCCGGACCATCATGTCTTGATGGAATGGGCGGCCTCGCGTCTGATGGCGCCGCAATCACGGCACCGGGCGAGAGCTGATGGATATCCTGAACGAGACCTTCCTGTCCCCTGCCCTCGACCCGCGCCTGGCCTGGACCAACCCGCCGCCGGACTGGTCGATCGGGCAGGAGGGCCTGAAGCTGGCCACCGCCGCCGGCACCGATTTCTGGCAGGGCACGCATTACGGCTTCCGGGTCGACAACGGCCATGTCCTGGCCCTGCCGGTCGTGGGCGATTTCACGATGGAGACGGTGGTGCGCGGCAACCCTGTGCACCAGTACGACCAGGCCGGGCTGATGGTGCGGCTGGGGCCTTCCAGCTGGATCAAGACCTCGGTCGAGTTCGAGACGGCGGAGCACAGCCGGCTGGGCGCGGTGGTGACCAATGCCGGCTGGTCCGACTGGTCGACCCAGGACGTCGCCACCCGGCCGGGCGGCAGCATCGGCTTCCGCATCCGCCGCGTCGGCGCCGACTACACGGTCGAGGCCGCGCCGGAGGGCGAGGACCGCTGGGTCCAGCTGCGCATCGCCCGGCTGCACGCCGATGACGGCACCGGCCCGGTCACCGCCGGCCTCTACGCCTGCAGCCCCAAGGCGGCGGGATACGAGGCGCAGTTCGCGCATCTGAGGATCACGCGCGACTAGGTCGGGGCAAAGACGGCGCCGGCATAGGGCTTCGGCCGGGGCGCGGCATAGCCGCCGGTCTTGGCGGTGCGCAGGCCCAGCCGGGCCAGCCCTTCGACCAGCGTGACCGCGGCGGCGACGCCGTCGATCACGGGCACCCCGTGCCGCGCCGACAGCCGGGCGGCGAGGTCGGCCATGCCGGCGCAGCCCAGCACGATCGCCTCGGCCCTATCCTCGGCCAGCGCCGCGGCGATCTCGGCCGAGATCCGCGCCTCGGCGTCCGAGCCCGGCCGCTCCAGCTCCAGCACCGGGATCTCCGATGCCCGCACCCGGGCACAGCGGGTGGCGAGGCCATAGCGCTGCAGGTTGGCCTCGATCACCGGGATCGACCGCGCCAGGGTCGTCACCACCGAGAACCGGCCGGCCAGCAGCGAGGCGACATGGAAGCCGGCCTCGCCGATGCCGACCACCGGCGCCACGGCGAGGCTGCGGGCGGCGTCGAGCCCGGTGTCGTCGAAGCAGGCGATGACATGGCCGGCCACGCCGCGCGCCTCGCCGCGGGCGATCTCCTGCAGCAGGCCGGGCACCGCCAGGGCGCCGTCGACCCAGCCCTCGATCGAGGCCGGCCCGGTCTCCGGATTCACCGCCGTGATGCGGGTGCCCGGCGCCGCAGCGGCCGCGGCGGCGGCCCCGATCTTGGCGGTCATGCCGGCGGTGGTGTTCGGGTTGACGACGAGGATGTCCAAGATCACACCAGCCCCTGCCCGGCGTCGGTGCCGTGGCGGGTGCGGCGGCGGCGCAGCAGAGCCATCAGGCCGAGCGCGGTCAGCACCACCGCCAGCGACACCGCCGTGGTCACCGTGCCCAAAGCATAGATCTCCGGCGTCGTCACCGTGGTGGTCAGGCCCTGCAGCTCCAGCGGCAGGGTGTTCTGCTCGCCGATCGCCTGGGAGGAGCGCGCGATCTCGTCCCAGGATAGGGTGAAGCCGAACAGCCCGACCCCGACCACGCTGGCGCCGATGATCGGCAGCACGACATGGCGGAAGCTCTGCCAGGCGGAGGCACCGAGGTCCCGCGCGGCCTCCTCGTAGCGCCGGTCGAAGCGGTTGAAGACCGCGAACATGATCAGCAGGCCGAAGGGCAGCGTCCAGGTCAGATGCGCGCCGAGGCCGGAGCGGAACAGGCCCATGGCGGTGGTGAAGTCGTCGCTGATCCAGGCGATGCCCCAGCTGTCGCCGAAATCGCGGATGGCGTCGTCGAGCAGCCGGAATTCCAGGGCGATGCCGAGCGACACCACGATCGACGGCATGATCAGGCTGGCGATCGCGGTGTAGAACAGGAGGCCCTGGCCCGGAAAGCGCTTGCGGAAGGCCAGGCCGGCCAGCACCGAGAACGCCATGGTCAGCACCATGACCACGAGGCCGAGTTCGAGCGAGCGCCAGAAGGCGGCGCCGATGTCGACCACGCCCATCCCGGCCCACAGCTTCTCGAACCAGAAGGTCGAGACGCCGTTCATCGGGAAGGTCAGCCCGCCCTGCGGCCCCTGGAAGGACAGCACGAAGATGGTCAGCGTCGGCCCGTACAGGAACAGCACGAACAGCGCGAACACGGCGGCCAGGATGTAGAAGGAGGCGGGGCGGCCCTCGCGCATCACAGCTCCTTCCGGATGTCGACCAGCCGGGTCAGCGCCACGATGATCATGATCACGACCGCGAGCAGGATCACCGCATTCGCCGCCGCGGCCGGGAACTGCAGGTAGCTGAGCTGGACCTGGATCACCTTGCCGACCGAGGCGATCTGCTGCCCGCCCATGACGCCGACGGTGACGAAATCGCCCATCACGATGGTGATGACGAAGATCGAGCCGATGACGATGCCGGGCTTGGACAGCGGCACGATCACGTTCCACAGCGTCTGCCAGCCGCTGGCGCCGGCATCGGTCGCGGCCTCGATCAGCGACCGGTCGATCCGCAGCATCGAGTTAAGGATCGGTACGATCATGAACACGGTGAACAGGTGGACGAAGGCCAGCACCACCGAGAATTCGGAATAGAGCAGCCCGTCGATCGGCTGGTCGATCACGCCGAGGCCCAGCAGGCTCTGGTTCACCAGCCCGTTGCGGCCGAGCAGCGGGATCCAGGAGATCATCCGGATCACGTTCGAGGTCCAGAACGGGATGGTGCACAACAGGCACAGCACCACCTGCATCGCCATGGTGCGGACGTGGAACACCAGGAAATAGGCGATGGTGAAGCCCAGGCCCAGGGTGATGCCCCACACCATCACCCCGATCTTCAGGGTCGAGAGATAGGTCTTGAAGGTGGTGCACAGGTCCGGCAGCGAGGTCAGGCAGCCGTCGAACGCCTCGATATAGTTGCGCAGCGTGAAGTCCGGCACGATCGAGTATTCGGTGTAGTCCCAGAAGCTGACCACCACCACGACCGCCAGCGGCAGCACGAAGAACAGCAGGAACACCAGCATCATCGGCGCCGCCTGGAGGAACGCGACGGCGCGGCCCCGGGCGGCGGCCTGCGGCGCGGCGGCCCGGCCTGCCGGTGCGATGTCTTCGGCGGGAATGGCGGTCATCGACGGCGGCTTTCGATGACCGCGAGCGAAAGGTCGCAAAGCAGAGAGTCCCCCCTCCCCTTGCGGGAGGGGGGTAGGGGGAGGGGGTTGTCGATCGCAGGACCCCACTTCGAAGGATTTGGAACCATGTCGTTGTCCTGGCCGGGAACCCACAACAGCTCGTGCTGCCCGCCCCCCCTCCCCCTACCCCCCTCCCGCAAGGGGAGGGGGGACAAGAAAGACGAGCGCACGCCTTCGCTTCAGCGCCTCACGCGGCGATGAACGCGTTCCACTTGCGGACCATGTAGTCGTTCTCGTCCATCACCGCGTTCCAGCAGGCGACGGAGCCCATGCGCGCGTCGTAGGAGCCGCCGTCGCGCACCGCGCCGGCCTTCTCCATCACCGTGCCGTCGGGCGCCTTGATGTCCTGGGCGGCCGCCTTGCCCTCCATCCAATAGGCCCATTCATAGGGCTCCATATTGGCCTTGGCCGTCTCCAGCACCGCCGAGTAGTAGCCCTGGCGGTTGAGATAGGCGCCGGCCCAGCCGGACAGGAACCAGTTGATGAAGTCGTAGGCGGCGTCGAGCTTCCGGTCCTTCAGGGTCTTGGGCAGGCCGAAGCCGGAGGCCCAGGCGCGATAGCCCTCCTTCAGCGGCTGGAAGGTGCAGGCGATGCCCATCGACCGCACCTTGGTCACGGCCGGCGACCACATCGACTGGATCACCGTCTCGCCTGAGGCCATCAGGTTCACGCTCTCGTTGAAATCCTGCCAGAAGGCGCGGAACTGGCCGGCCTGCTTGGCCTCGGTCAGCAGCTTCATGGTCAGGTCGATCTCCTCCCTGGTCATGTTGCCCTTGTCGGCATAGGTGTGCAGGCCGCTGGATTCCACCACCATCGCCGCGTCCATGATCCCGATCGACGGGATGTTCAGGATCGACGCCTTGCCCTTGAACTCGGGGTTCAGCAGCTCCTTCCAGCTCTCGACCGGCCGGCCGATCAAATCGGGCCGGATGCCCAGCGTGTCGGCGTTGTAGGTGGTCGGGATCAGGGTGATCCACTCGGTCGGCTCGGTCGCGAAGGTCTTCGAGGTCTTGTCGGTGAGGTAGAACACCTTCTTCGGCGCGGTGCCCTGGTCGCCGATTTTCTTGCCGTTCAGCTCGCCCTTGGTGAACACAGTCGAGATCTGGTCGACATACTTGATCCGCTTGGCGTCCATGCCCTGCAGGTTGCCGGCGGGCAGCAGCTTCTTCAGACTGAAATACTCGCTGTCGACCAGGTCGAAGGAGTTCGGCTGGGTGACGATGCGCTTGGTCACCTCATCGGTCGTCACCGGCACGTATTCGATGATGATGCCCAGATCCTCCTTCGCCTTCCTGGCGATGTCGGCGCTCTGGTTCACCGCGGTGCCGAGATAGCGCAGCGTCACCGGCTCGGCCGCGATGATCGCGGGGAAGCCGGTGATGGCGCGGCTGCCGACCAGCGCGCCGGCCGTCGCCGCCGTGGTCTTCAGCAGGGCGCGGCGCGAGAGGCCGCGCGGGTTTTTGGGATGCTTGGTATCCGCCATGGTGAGCCTCCTTCAGGGTTGGGGGCGAAGATCGCCGCGCCCCGCGGCATCGCTGGACAGGGGATGGATGTCGGCGTCCGCCCAGGCCACGGCGACCCGGTCGCCGGGCGCCACCGGATCGGCGAAGAACGCGGCCTCGGGCAGCCAGGCCAGCATGTCGGGGCCCAGGTCGCAGCCGAAGGCGACGTGGACCGTGGCGCCCTGGTATTCGACCCCCTGCACCACCGCCTCGACCGCCCCCGCGGGCAGGCCGGCGCCATTGACCTTCGACAGCCGCAGCCGGTCGGCGCGCAGGGTGGCGAGGGTGCCGCCGAGGCGGACGACGTTGTGGCCGCCGATGAAGCGGGCGACGAATTCGGTGGCCGGCCGGGCGAACAGCTCCTGCGGCGGGCCGGCCTGCTCGATCCGCCCGCCATTCATCACCACGGCGAGGTCGGCCAGGGCCATCGCCTCTTCCTGGCTGTGGGTGACGTGGATGAAGCTGATGCCGAGCTCGGCCTGCAGCCGCTTCAGCTCGGCCCGCATCTTGATCCGCAGGAACGGGTCGAGGGCCGAGAGCGGCTCGTCCAGCAGCAGGATCTGCGGCTGGGTGATCAGGGCGCGGGCCAGCGCCACCCGCTGCTGCTGCCCGCCCGACAGCTGCCCCGGCAGCCGTTCGGCATAGGCCTCCATCGCCACCAGGGCCAGCAGCTCCGCCGCCTTGGCCCGGCGCGCGGGCTTGGCCACGCCGCGCATCTTCAGGCTGAAGGCGACGTTGTCGGTGACCGACAGATGCGGAAACAGGGCGTAGGACTGGAACATCATCGCCGTGCCGCGCTTGGCCGGCGGCCGGTCGGTGACGTTGGTCGGCCCGAGCAGGACGTCGCCGTCCGACACCGCCTCATGCCCCGCGACCATGCGCAGGGTCGAGGTCTTGCCGCAGCCGGAGGGGCCCAGCAGGCAGCAATAGGTGCCGGCCGGGATCTTCAGGTCGACACCGTCCACGGCCACGGTGCGGCCGTAGCGCTTGGTCACCTTCACCAGCTCGAGATCTGCGCCGCGCATCTGCTCTCCCTTGTTGGGAGAACAGGTTTGCAAGCGCTGTGCCAACCGGCCGGGCCGCAGAATTCCCTGGTTTCGGCCCCGGCCGGCGGATCGACTTCGCCCAAGCTTTAGGCAGCCGCATACAGGCGGCCCGAAGATTGTGCACAATCTTGAAGTCTTAAGAATACAATCTTGAGCCCCGATGTCCGCCATGGGATGGTGGGGCCGCAAAGCCGCCGCAAGGCCGTCGCCGGAGTTGGGAATGGACACGCTCGAGACCGTCGGCACCCTGGCCGGAAGCCGCGACATCCCCGACCGCGGCGCGCGGGCGGCGGCGATCTACCGGTCGATCCTGGACGCGATCGTCGAGCACCGGCTGCCGCCGCGCACCAAGCTGTCGGAGGACGAGATCGGCGGCGCCTTCGGCGTCAGCCGCACCATCGTCCGCTCGGCCCTGCAGGCGCTGGCGCACCAGCACATGGTGGTGATCGAGAAGAACCGCGGCGCCTTCGTCGCGGCGCCGACGGTCGAGGAGGCGCGCGAGGTGTTCGAGACCCGCCGCACCCTCGAGGCGGCGATCGCCCGCCGCGCCGCCGAGCGCACGGTGCCGGCCGACATCGCGCGGCTGGAGCGGCATTTGGCCGAGGAGGCGGAGGCGCTGGGCCGGGGCGACCGGCCGCGGGCCATCCAGCTCTCCGGCCTGTTCCATCTCGGCATCGCCGAGATCGCCCGGCAGCGGGTGATGGAGCGGTTCCTGCGCGAACTGGTGTCGCGCGCCTCGCTGGTGATCGCCCTCTATGGCCGCAGCGGCGCCTCGGCCTGCGGCAACACCGAGCATGAGGCCATCCTGCAGGCCCTGGCCCGCCACGACGCCGACCGCGCCGGCGCCGCCATGCTGGCCCACCTGACCCATATCGAGCAGGACCTCGACCTGGAGCCGGCCGAGGCGGGGCCGGTGGACGTGGGGGCGGTGCTGCGAGGGCAGGCCTAGGGACAAAGGCCGATTGGGACCGCGGCTGAAATCGCCGCCGTCGGGTGGGAACCGGCCGATCGCGCATCTCGGTTACATTGACCGGAGGGCGCCGATTCTGTTGAAAAAGTCGGAGCGCCATTTCCACGCGCAACAAAGAGACTAAAAATAGGCAGCCAGAGCACAAAAAGATGCTAGATGGCGGCCGGATCTGCAGCAAACTCGCTCGATTTTGCACTCCAAGTAGTCGTTCGGGACTTTTTCAACGATATCCGCCAATAGCGGTCATAGCGGCGGCGTTTCCCACGTCGCAACCATGAAGTCTCCGATACCATCGTCCAATCGCGGCCACGGATGCGATGCGATATCTAAGCAATGGACTGCATGCGTTCACGACAGCCGAGGCGCTTGCGGAGCGCGTCGAAGGCGAGGCGGCCAAAGCGAAGACACCAGTTGCGGTCTGCATCGTCGGCGTTCACGGCAACCTCGTCCTCCGGCACCGGATGAATGGGGCGCCGCTCTTCTCGCTCCAGATCTACGAGCGCAAAGCCCACACCTCTGCGCTGGTAGGAATGCCTGCGATTGACCTGCCGCGGAGGTGCGGTCCGGCTAGCCACTCCACCCGCTCCCCACGGTCGCCGGGGGCCGCTTTTGTCCAGCGGGCGGAGACACGCCGATAGGCGACGAGGGGCAGGCGTTCGCCGGCGTCGATGTCAGTGGCGGCAACGCCGAACAGGACGTCGCCATCGTCGAGGTGACGCTCCGATGAAGTCATTTGGGTCATGCATCATACGCAACGGGCCGCGTCTTCGCCTGACAGGTTCGTGAGTCCGGGCATGGCCACATCTTAATAGGCGGCAAAGGAGTATCTCATCGTGTCGCATCACTATTCCGGTCCCGACTTCGGCTTCCCCAAGGGAGATGCGCGTTTAGACCTTACCGACCTCTATGCCTTCCCCAAACCCGGGGATCCGGACAAGTCGATTCTGATCATGAATGTGCACCCATCCTCCACGGTGATCCATCCAGAGCCAACCACCGCCGAACCCTTTGCGCCCAACGGGCTGTACGAACTCAAGGTGGACACGAATGGCGATGCGGTGGCCGATATCGCGTTCCGCATTCAGGTCTCGTCCTCACCGGCCGGGTCGCAGATGGCAACGGTGCGTCGTGTGGAAGGATCGCTGGCCGCCGGAGCAGACGACGGCGGTCAAGTCGTCGTCGAGGAAGCTCCGGTTTCGACAGGACTGGACGCACAGATTACACACACGGGCGACTACCGCTTCTTCGCGGGCTGGCGAAGCGAACCTTTTTTCTTCGATACGCAGGGTGCGCTGAACAATCTGCAATTCACCGGTACGGATTTCTTCGCCGACAAGAATGTCTGCAGCATCGTGCTGGAAATGCCCAACTCCGCGTTGGGATCCGGCGCCGTTGGCCTATGGGCCCGTGTTCTGGTCGAGGGCGATGACGGCTGGGTACAGGTTGAGCGCGGTGCGCGGCCCCAGCAAGCGGTTTTCCTGCCCGGCCCGGAGAAGGAATCGTACCTCTCCGCGCAGCCGGCGGACGATAGCCGTTTCGTCGCGGTTTTTGCCCACGCTCTCGAGCATACCGGCGGCTACAGGCCGGATGAAGCGGAGCGTGTGGCAAGAACCTTGCTGCCGGACATCATGCCTTATGACCCGGCGCGGCCAGCCTCCTTCCCGGAAAATGGCAGGACGCTTACGGATGACGCTGCTGACGTCTTCATGGTCATCCTGACAAACGGCAAGGTGGCGGGGGACGCAGTGGGACCGCATGGCGATCTGCTCGCCGAATTCCCTTATTTGGGGCCGCCACACGGCGCTTAGCAGCCGGAGAGCATCTTTCCCTACGCCAACATTGCCCTTTTTAAGACGAGCCTGTTGGCTCCATTCTCTCGTTCAGCGAGGAACATGCGATGCGCTTGATCCTGATTTCCACGATTCTGATTGTTGCCTTCGCGATGCCGGCGGCGGCACATCCCTATTTGGGCTCCGCAGCCTCCTTTACTGCCGGTGTCGCCCATCCCTTCACTGGCCTCGATCACGTCACTGCCATGACGGCAGTCGGTTTGTGGGCCGCTCTCAAAGGCCAACGCGCTCTTTGGGTCTGGCCGGCGACCTTCATCGCCGTCGTGCTGGGTGGCGGTGCGCTGGGCATGGCGCATATCGCCTTGCCTTTGGTCGAGCCTGGCATTTTGGCTTCGGTGGTCGTGCTCGGGCTCGTGGTAGCGCTCGCCATCGATCTGCCGCTATGGGGAGGCGCGGCGATTATCGGTGTCTTCGCGCTGCTGCATGGTCATGCTCATGGATCCGAGGTGCCGAACACCGCCGATGGACTCGAGTACATGGCAGGGTTTGCGCTCGCTACTGCGTCCTTGCTCGCAGTTGGCGTCGGTTTGGGGTTCACATTGTCGCGCTCGGCGTCGGGTGCACTCAATCGCTTCGCCGGCCTCATCTGCGCTGCCGTCGGCGTTGGTTTGTGCGCGGGCGTCCTCTGAACTGGGACCTGGCTCTCGTCGGGAAAGGGGACGAACCGGCCGTTCGGGTCGGCGGCGCGAACTCCGGCACAGGGTCGACGGCCGCCCTCGATCGGATCGAGCCTCGGCCTCGGGCCGAACCACGCCCCGCGGGCCTCAATCGACCCCGTCGCACTCGACCAGTTCGAGCCGGCCTTTGCCCTTGAGCTCGAAGAAGCCCTGGCTGCGGGCGCGGCAGCGGTCGCGGATGCCGGACCACAGGGGCTCGCTGATGAACACCGCGTTGACGCCGGCGCAGGCGGTGACCCGCGCGGCCGTGTTCACCGTGTCGCCCCAGAGATCGAACAGGAACTGCCGCTTGCCGATCACGCCCGCGACCACCGGGCCGTGGTGGATGCCGACGCGGACGCCCCAGCCGGGCTTCGCCTGCCGGGCCGTCGCCACCAGGTCGAGGCCGCAGCGGATGCCCGCCAGCAGCGGATCCTCGACCTGCTGCAGCAACCCCGCCGTCGCCAGCAGCGCATCGCCGATGGTCTTGATCTTCTCCAGCCCGTGGCGGGCGACGATCTGTTCGAAGGTCTCCACCAGCGCCTGCAGCTCGGCCACCACCTGTTCCGGCGGGTTGCGGTCGCAATAGGCGGTGAAGCCGACGATGTCGCAGAACAGCACCGCCACGTCCTCGTAGCGCCGCGGCTTGACCTCGTCGGTCGCCTTCAGCTCGCTGATGGCGCCGGGCGGCAGGATGGCGCGGAGCAGCTGGTCGCTGCGCTCCCTCTCGCGCTCGATCTGCCCGAGATGGGCCGCCTCCTGGTCGCGCAGCCGCTTCTTGTCCAGCGACGCGCCGACCCGGGCCCGCAGCAGGACGGGGTTGAACGGCTTGGGCAGGTAGTCCTCCGCCCCCAGCTCGATGCAGCGCACCACGCTGTCGACGGCATCGAGCGCGGAGATCATCACCACCGGGATGTCGCGCAGCGCCGTGTCGGATTTCAGCGTCTGCAGCACCTCGTAGCCGTCCATGCCCGGCATCATCACGTCGAGCAGCACCAGGTCGAACGGCCGGGTCCGCAGCAGCGCCAGCGCCGCGGCGCCGTCCGCCGCCTCGGTCAGGTTCTCATAGCCCTGGCGCCGCAGGCGGCGGGCCAGGGTGTAGCGATTGGTCTCGTCGTCGTCGACGATGAGGATGGCGGGCGCCGGGTCAGCCATCGTCCCGCGCCTTGCCCAGCAGGGCCTCGATCTTCTGCAGCAGCCGCGCCAGGTCGACCGGCTTGGTGTCGTAGTCGTCGCAGCCCGCCGCGAGGGCCTTCTCGCGGTCGCCCGCCATGGCGTGGGCCGACAGCGCGATCACCGGGATGCCGCGGGTCTCGGGCGCGGCTTTGAGCCGGCGGGTCGCCTCCCAGCCGTCGATCACCGGCAGGCTGAGATCCATCAGGATCAGGGCCGGGGCCTCACGCCGCGCCGCCTCGATCCCCGCCTGCCCGTCGCCGGCCACGACGATCTCGAAGCCGCGTCGCTTCAGGCGGGCGGCCAGCATGTAGACATTGTCCTCATTGTCCTCGACATAGAGGATCCTGGTCATGGCAGTCGCTCCGGAGCGGCCGTCGCGGTGGCGTAGCGGCCGACGAGCTGGCGGATCTGCGCCAGCAGGTCTTCCTGCTCGAAGGCGGCCTTCTGCAGCACATGCTCGACGCCGCCGTTCAGCCGGCGCCGGTCATGGTCGGTCAGGTCGGCCGCGGTGACGATGATGACCGGGATGCCGCTATATTCCGGCACCTTGCGGCATTCGGCCAGGAATTCGAAGCCGTCCATCTCCGGCATCATCAGGTCGAGCAGGATGAGGTCCGGCCGCTCGCGGCCCAGCCGTTGCAGCGCCTCCCGGCCGTTGCCCGCCTCGGCGACCTCCCAGCCCTCGCCGACCAGCAGGCGGCGCATCATCTCGCGGGTCGCGACATCGTCCTCGACCACCAGCGCCCGGCGCGTCGACGCCGTCGATCGGAACCGGGCGAGGATCGCCGCGAGGCGGCCGCGGTCGATCGGCTTGTTGAGATAGCCGGACGCCCCGAGGGCAAAGCCCTTCTGCTTCTCGTCGAGGATCGTGACCATGATCACCGGGATCGCCGCCAGTTCCGGATCGGATTTCATCGCCTCCAGCATGCTCCACCCGTCCATTCCGGGCATCAGCACGTCGAGGGTGATGACCGAAGGGCGTAGGGTGCGGGCGGCCACAAGCCCCTCGGCCCCGCTTTCGGCGGTGATGACGTCGAAGCCCTCGCGGCTGAGGAAGCGGCGCATCAGGTCGCGCACCGTGGCGTCGTCGTCGACCACCAGGACCCGGTCGGCGCCGCGGTGCGGCAAGGCCCGTATGGCGTCGGCGACGCCGGTCGGGGCGAACACCGCCGATGCCTCGGCCGATCCGGGGCCGCCGGCGGGCAGGCGGACGGTGAAGCTGGTGCCGACGCCCGGCTCGCTCTCGACCGTGATGGCGCCGCCCATCAGCGCCGCGAGCCGCTGGCTGATCGCCAGCCCCAGCCCGGTGCCGCCGTATTTCCGGGTGGTCGAGCTGTCGGCCTGCATGAACTCCTGGAACAGCCGGCCGAGCTGCTCCGCGGTCATGCCGATGCCGGTGTCGGAGACGCGGAAGCGAATCCAGTCGCCCTCCGCCGCCGGCTCGCGCGCCACCGCCAGCGTCACCGTCCCCGCCTTGGTGAACTTGCAGGCGTTGCTGAGCAGGTTGAGGATGATCTGCCGCAGCCGGGTGGCGTCGGCCCACATGGCGCCAAGGTCGGCCGGCCGCTCCACCAGCAGGCGGTTGTCGTTGCGGGCGGCCAGCGGCTGGGCCGCGCCGACCGCGTCGGCGACCAGGCCGGCGAGGTCGACCTCCTCGTCATGCAGGTCGAGCCGGCCGGCCTCGATCTTCGACAGGTCGAGGACGTCGTTGATCAGGGCCAGGAGGTGCCGCCCGGCGCGCAGGATGCGGTCGAGCGGCTCGCGGAACTCCTCCAGCGCCTGGTCGGCGGCGTCCTCGGCGAGCATCTCGGCCAGGCCGATGACGGCGTTGAGCGGGGTCCGCAGCTCATGGCTCATATTGGCCAGGAAGCTGCTCTTCGCCACCGTCGCCTGGGTGGCCTGGTCGCGGGCGTCGGCCAGCCGGTCGACCAGCTCGCCGAGCTGCGCCTCCCGCGCCTTCAGCTCGGTGATGTCGGTGAACACGCCGACGCAGCCGCCATCGGCGGTCGCGCGCTCGCTGATCTTCAGCCAGCGGCCGCCGGACCGCTTCTGCTCATAGGCGCCGCCCGGATGGTGGTGGCGGTCGAGCCGCGCCGCCAGCCAGGCGTCGAGCCGGTCGGCGGCGTCCGGGATCACCCCGGCCTGGGCCGCCGCGCGGATCACCGCCTCATAGGTCACGCCCGGCCGGATTTCGACATCGAGCCCGGTGTACATCTCGCGGTAGCGGCTGTTGCAGATCACCAGCCGGTCCTCGGCATCGTAGAGGGCGAAGCCTTCGGAGATGGTCTCGATCGCCTCGCCGAGCCGGCGCTGCGCCCGCTGCGCCTCGGCTTCGGCATCCCGGCGTTCCCGCTCCAGCTGCTCGCGCTCGATCAGGCTCTGGCGCAGCAGCCCGAGGGTGCGGGTCATGGCGCCGATCTCGTCGCGCCCGGCGGGCGGCAGCGGCTCGTCGAGCCGGCCGCCGGTGATCGCCGCCATGGCGCCTTCGAGCCGGCGCAGCGGCCGGATGATCGAGCGCAGGATGACCGCGGTCAGCGCCGCGGCCAGGAGGAAGGCGAGGATGCCGGTGATCAGCGACAGCCGGACCGCCGCCTCGGCGTCGCGCGCCGCCGCGTCGCGCTTGGCGACCGCCTCGCCCTCCAGCCGCTCGACGGTCTGCGCCAGGGTCGCGTCGATGGCCTGGATGTGGCTGCGGGTCTGCGCCATCAGCGCGTTGCCGACCACCCGCTGTTCGTTGGTGTAGGCGTCGACGGCCTTGAGCGCCTGGTCCATCAGCGCCCCGATCTCGGCCTGGATCGCCCGCACGCCCTCGGGATCATAGGGTGCCAGGGCGGCGAGATCGGCCGTCAGCAGGTCGCGCGCGGCGTTGGCGTTCTGCTCCGACCGCACCAGCAGGCTGACGGCGAGGTCGGTGAGCCAGTATTTGAGGTCGCCGAAGTCCTTGGCTGTCTTGTTCGCGGTCTTCAGCACGGTGACCAGCCGCGCCTCCTCGGCCAGCGCCGCGGCCCCGGTCGACACCTGGCGGGTCAGATAGAGGGTCGAGACGGTGAGGATCGCCAGCAGCAGGATCGCCAGGAAGACGAGGCGCGCGCGGATCGAAAACTGCGACATGACGCTCCTGCAAAACCCGGGTCGCGTGCGACGGCGGCGTCGATCCGGTGGTTCAGATCAATCGAACAGGGTGATGCTGATGACGCCGCCGAGGTCGCCCTGGCTGGCGCCCTCCTTGGGATAGCCGGTGATGTCGATCTCGCCCTTGGGCGACCCGTGACAGGCCAGGCAGCCGGCGCCGTAGTATTCCGGCACCAGCACGCGGGTGGCCGGGCGGCCGGCCACCGTGGTCGCCTCGGAGTAGATGCTGTCCTTGACCCAGTCGGGCGACTGGAACTTGCGGCGGATGATGTCGGTCTCGAACGCGTCGGGCGAGGCCCTGCGGTTGCGCACCAGCTCCGGCGGCGCCGTCACCTTGATCTCGGCCCGGCCGCTCTGATCGCGGCGGAACTGCTCGGTCACCAGCCGGGCGAACACGGCGGGCACGAAGCCCTTGAACCCGGTGCCCTGCTGGTTGATCAGCGGCTGGTTCGCATCCATGACCTCCTTGACCGCGAGCGCCATGGCGGCCAGCAGGCGGCCCTTCTCGGACCCGGCATCGACCTGGCGCGGGTCGGCGCCGGTCGCCTTGATCACGTTCTGGATCGCCTGGTCGACGACGACATCCCCGCTCAGCCCCTTGTCCCCCAGAGCGGGGTCGTTGATCCGGGCCTGGCCGGCCGAGATCACGGTGCGGGCGCCGCGCAGGAATTCGGCGATGCTGAGGGCGGTGTCGACATCGTCCTGCATCGCGGCGCGCCCCAGAGGCATTCCTGCCGCAAGCGCCCCCAGCAGCACCAGCGCGGCCAATGCCCTTTTTGTCCCGACAACCCGAAAGAGTGGGCAGGCTTTCCGATACATCGACGCCCCCGAAAGAAAACACAAATGCTTCGCGTAATATTCGATCGACCCAATATTCGCCAAAGAATACGAACCTACGAAATTTTGTTAATATCTTAGCGATCATACCGGATTGCCGCAAGGACATGTCTGGCCGGGCGAGCCGGGTTCAGCGCAGGATCCGAGGCGGATGACGCCTCGGATCCTGCATGCCGCGCGCGTAACCTCTCCCGCTTGAGGGAGAGGTTACGCAGAAGACGCCTGGCATCCTGTCATTCTACAGCCGAGCGTGCCGGGCCCGCTACGGCGACGCCAGCCGGGTCGCCTCGGCGGCGAGCGGATGGTTGGCGTAGGCCCGGGCGAAGTCGCGATAGGCCTCGGCCGTGCCGGTGCGGCGGGCGGCGTCGAACGCGGCATAGACCGCGGCGTCCGGATCGTTGGCCAGGGGGCGCGCGTCCGGCACGGGCCGCTGCTCCAGCCGGCGCCACGCTTCATCCGCCAGGGCAGTTCTCGGATGCCGCGCGATGAAGCGGATCAGCGCCGCGTTCGAGCCGTCGCCGACCGCCCCGCGAAACTCCTGGGCGAGCACCGCCTCGTCGTCCGGCGGTCGCGCCATGCCGGCCTGTGCCACCATCCTCCCCTCCTCCCGAAGCTGCGGGGCGCCGCGGTCCCCGGGAGCGACGGCCCCCTGCGCCCACCACGGCGGCGCCGCGAACAGCACGGACAATGCAAGGCAAATGGAGGGGCAGATCCGGACGTTCATCGGTCCCGGCTCCTTCCGCAGGCGCGCAGAGACGCTGATGCACCGCAAAGACGGCAGGGCGATAGCAGCCCTTTTTCCCACAGGAATATGGCGAATCCATGGGTTCACTCGAAAGCAAATCCTAAGGGCTTAAATCATCATCCGTTCGCCATCGATCCTCGATTTGCCATACGATTTCCGATCTGGGTTTTTAAACACCATATTGACATTAAAAATAATTAATCTATAATTAATGGATAGGAAAAGTCCGTTTGTCTTAGGACATCTTATGATGAAATAGGACTGGCGGGAACAATCTTACGCACCAGGGCGGGGTCGCAGCATGTTCGCGGCATAATACTCCGATATGCCCAATCCGGACTGAAACGCGCAAGGGAACGCCGCGTTCGGGCCCTGAACGATCGGGCCTTCAACCAACCAATAACCAATCAACAAGAAGTCGCGGATTTTCACTCAAAGGTTGCGGATCTTCACCATGTAGGGGAGACCCGATATGAGTTCGTCAGGCATCGTCAAATACGGCCTGTTGTCATCCGACGATGATCTACTCGCCGATCCGATGGCGTGGTCGTCGATGCGGAAATTGTCGAACGACCTGCTGTTCCACCATTCATTTGCCGACGTGTACCGCCTGGATGCGGTCCTGGCCGGCCAGAGCGGCGCGCTGGCGGACGCCAATCGCGCAGCGATCGGCGACCGGTCCGACGGGTTCGTGGTCCACGCGCCCGCTTCGGGCACTGTTTCGGGCGCGCCGCGGCCGGAGGAGAACGGCTCGGCCGACACCACTGCGGCGGTGGCCGCGTCCGGCAACCAGAACATCGACGGCATCCTGGCCGGCGTCCGCTGGTCGGACGGCTTCATCACCTACAGCGATCCGGACGCGGTCTCGGATTACCAGGCCGGCCATCCGGAGGCGTTCAGCGGCTTCCATCAGATGACGGCGCAGCAGATGATCGCCGTCCATTTCGCGCTCAATTCCGCGATCTTCACGCAGCCGGTCGGCGCCTCCGGCTTCGGCGTCGAAGGCTTCACCAATCTCGGCATCGACTATGCCGGCAGCGGTTCGGGGGCCGGCACGATCCGCGTCGTCAACACCACCAATCCCAGCACGGCCTATGCCTATTATCCGGCCAACCAGGTCTATGGCGGCGACGCGTTCTTCGGGCCGAGCGGCGACGCGCCGACCGCCGGCAACTACGACTGGCACACCGTGATCCATGAGCTCGGCCACGCGCTGGGTCTCAAGCACGGCCAGGAGACCGGGGTCTACGGCGCCCTGCCGAGCAATGTCGACTCGATCGAATTCTCGGTGATGACGTACCGCACCTTCATCGGCGACGACACCAGCGGCTACAACTACGAGACCTGGGGGGCGCCCCAGACCTTCATGATGCTGGACATCGCCGCGCTGCAATACATGTACGGCGCGGATTTCACCACCAACAGTGGCAACACCACCTATACCTGGAGCCCGACCGACGGCACGACCTTCGTCAACGGCAACATCGCCATCGATCCGGGCGGCAACCGCATCTTCGCGACGATCTGGGATGGCGGCGGCGTCGACACCTACGACCTGTCGAACTACTCCACCAATCTGACCCTGGACCTGAATCCGGGCGGCTATTCCGTGTTCTCGTCGGCCCAGCTCGCCTATCTCGGCGGCGGACCGAACGGCGGCTATGCCCGCGGCAACATCTTCAACGCGCTGTTGTTCAACGGGGATTCCCGATCTTACATCGAGAACGCCAACGGCGGCAGCGGCAACGACACCATCCAGGGCAATGCCGTCGACAATGTCCTGAACGGCAATGCCGGCGCCGACACCATCAACGGCAACAGCGGCAACGACACCATCAACGGCGGTGACGGCAACGACACCCTGTTGGGCGGGCTCGGCATCGACGTGGTCAATGGCGGGGCCGGCAACGATGTGATCGAGGGCGGCTTCTCCACCGACACCGTCAATGGCGGCGACGGCAACGACACCTTCATCGTCCGCGAGGGCGAGTTCGGCGACAACACCACCGGCGGCGCCGGGGGCGACACGCTCGACCTCAGCAACGTCACGTCGCGCGGGTCGACCGTGAACCTGGCCGCCGGGACCTACGACTTCGTGGCCACCTTCGGCGGCCCCTACACCATCACCGGGGTCGAGAACGTCAAAGGCACGCAGCTGGCCGACACGATCATCGGCGATGCCGCTGCCAACTCCCTCTACGGCAATGGCGGCAATGACACCATCCAGGGCGGCGACGGCAACGACGGCATCAGCGGCGGCGACGGCGACGACCTGATCCAGGGCGGGGCCGGCAACGACGCGCTGACCGCGGGCGGCGGCAAGGATCAGGTCTACGGCAATGACGGCAACGACCGCTTCTTCATCGAGCAAGGATGGAATGGCGGCATCGGCGAGGCCTTCTTCGGCGGCGCCGGGACCGACACCTTCGATGCCTCGACCGTGATCTTCGTCGGCTTCTCGGCCACCATCAACCTGCAGGACGGCATCTTCACCGACAGCAATTTCCCAGGATACGAGATCTGGCTGTCGAGCGTCGAGAACGCCATCGCCACCGACGAGAACGACATCGTCACCGGGTCCGGCGAGACCAACTTCCTTGACCTCGGCGCCGGCGACGACACCGGGTATGGTCTGGGTGGCAACGACGCCATCCTCGGCGGTGCCGGGGTCGACACAATCGATGGCGGCGACGGCAACGACAATATCCAGGGCGGGGCCGGCGATGATAACGTGCGCGGCAGCGCCGGGGCCGACATCCTCAACGGCGGCGCGGATATCGACACCGCGATATACACGGAAGGCGCTGCCGGGGTCACGGTGGATCTGCTGACCGGCACCGGTGTCGGCGGCAATGCCCAGGGCGACACCCTGATCGGCATCGAGAACCTCATCGGCTCGACCTTGGCGGACACGCTGACCGGCAATGCCGGGGCCAACCTGCTGCGCGGCTGGACCGGCAACGACGTGCTCCGCGGCGGGGCCGGCGCCGATACGATCAACGGCGACGCCGGCGTCGACACGGCCACTTATACCGAAAGCGCGGTCGGCGTGGCGGTGAACCTGACCACCGGCACCGGTCTCGGCGGCAACGCCCAGGGCGATGTCCTGCTCGGCATCGAGAACGTCGATGGCTCGAATCTCAACGACGTCCTCACCGGCAGCGCCGGGGCCAATGTGTTGCGCGGACTCAACGGTGACGACATCCTGCGCGGCACCGCCGGGGCCGATACCCTTGACGGCGGAGCTGGCGTCGATGCCGCCACCTATACGGAAAGCGCCGCCGGGGTGGCGGTGAATCTGACCTCTGGCATCGGAGTCGGCGGCAACGCCGCGGGCGATATCCTGCTCGGCATCGAGAACGTCAACGGCAGCCAGTTCAACGACCTGCTGATCGGCAATGCCGGAGCCAATGTGCTGATCGGGCTGAGCGGCAAGGACACGTTCGTCGGCAACGCCGGCGCGGACCGCTTCCTGTACACCGCGGTCGGCGACACCACTGTCGGCGCGAATCGGGACGTCATCACCGATTTCAGCCACAGCCAGGGCGACCGCATCGACCTGGCGGCCATCGACGCCAACACCGTCGCGGCCGGTAACCAGGCCTTCGCCTTCATCGGCTCGGCCGCGTTCACGAATGTGGCGGGCCAGCTGCGCTTCGCCGCCTCCGGCAGCGACACCATCGTCGCCGGCGACGTCAACGGCGACGGCGTCGCGGACTTCAACATCCAGCTCTCCGGCGTGATCGCGCTCGTCGCGGGTGATTTCTCGCTGTGAGCCCGGCCAGACACGACGCCTAGGAAGCATCTGTAGACTTCACGGGCCTGGGGAGATGCCTCTTCCCAGGCCCTCTCCTTGTCTCCGACCGGACAGGCGGGAAGCGCCTACCCCGCCCCGCCGATCAGGCCCAGCCATTCCTGCTCGGTCAGCGTGGTGACCCCCAGCTCGCGCGCCTTGGCCGCCTTGGAGCCGGCGTCGGCGCCGACCACGAGGTAGTCGGTCTTGCCGGAGACCGAGCCGGCGACCTTGGCGCCGAGGGATTCCGCCCGGGCCTTCGCCTCCGGCCGGGTCAGGGTCTCCAGCGTGCCGGTGAAGACCACCGTCTTGCCGGCCACCGCGCTGGCGACCGCGCGCGGCCGCACGAAATCCTCGACCTTGAGCTGCGCCATCAGGTCGTCGAGCACGACCCGGTTGTGCTCCTCGGCGAAGAAGGCCAGCAGGTCGTCGGCCACCGAGGCGCCGATCTGGTCGATCGCGATCAGGTCGCGATAGGCCTCGCTCTCACGGTCCTGCGCCGTCTCCATCCCGGCGCGCCAGGCGTCCAGGCTGCCATAGTGCCGGGCCAGCAGCTTGGCCGTGGCCTCGCCGACCTGGCGAATGCCCAGCGCGTAGATGAAGCGGTCGAGCGGGATGGTGCGCCGGGTCTCGATCGCCTCGAACAGCTTCTGCGCGCTCTTCGGCCCCCAGCCTTCGCGGTTGCGCAGCGGCGTCAGGCTCTCCTTGTCGCGCGTCTCCAGCCGGAAGATGTCGGCCGGGGTCCTGATCATGCCGTCGGCGTGGAAGGCGCGGATGTGCTTGTCGCCCAGCCCCTCGATGTCGAAGGCGTTGCGCGACACGAAGTGGCGCAGCCGCTCCACCGCCTGGGCCGGACAGATCAGCCCGCCGGTGCAGCGGCGGATCACCCCGCCCTCCTCCCGCACCGCCAGGCTGCCGCATTCCGGGCAGGTCTCGGGGAAGACATACTCGATCGCCCCTTCGGGGCGGCGCTCCAGGATCACGCGGACGATCTGCGGGATCACGTCGCCGGCGCGCTGCACCACCACGGTGTCGCCGATGCGGACATCCTTGCGCCGGATCTCGTCCTCGTTGTGCAGCGTGGCGTTGGAGACGACGACGCCGCCGACCGTGATCGGCTCCAGCCGCGCCACCGGGGTCAGCGACCCGGTGCGGCCGACCTGGATGTCGATCGCCTTCAGGATGGTCTGTGCCTGTTCCGCCGGGAATTTGTGCGCGGTGGCCCAGCGCGGCGCCCGGCTGACGAAGCCCAGCCGCTCCTGCCAGTCGATCCGGTCGACCTTGTAGACCACGCCGTCGATGTCGAAGGGCAGTTCGGCCCTGAGCGCGCCGATCTCGTCGTAATAGGCCAGCAGCTCCTCGGCGCCGTGGCACAGCCGCGACGGCTCGTTCAGGCGGAAGCCCCAGGCGGCGACGCGCTTGCGGATCTCGACGATGGTCTTGCCCAGCGGCTCCGACACCTCACCCCAGGCATAGCCGAAGAAGCGCAGCGGCCGCGACGCGGTGATGCTGGGGTCGAGCTGGCGCAGCGATCCGGCGGCGGCGTTGCGCGGGTTGGCGAAGATCGGTTCGCCCGCCTCGGCCCGGCGGGCGTTCAGGGCGGCGAAGTCGCTGCGGTCCATATAGACCTCGCCGCGGATCTCCAGCACGTCGGGGGCGGTGCCCTTCAGCTTCTGCGGCACGTCGTCGATGGTCTTGACGTTGGCGGTGACGTCCTCGCCCTCGCTGCCGTCGCCGCGGGTGGCGGCCTGGACCAGCCGCCCCTTCTCGTAGCGCAGCGAGCAGGACAGGCCGTCGATCTTGGGCTCAGCCATGATCGCGACCGGGATCTCCGGATCGTCGCGCAGCTCCTTGATGAAGGAGCGGACCGAGGCCAGGAAGTCGTGCACATCCTCCGGCGCGAAGGCGTTGCCCAGCGACAGCATCGGGATGGCGTGGCGGACCTTCTTGAAACCGGTGCCCGGCGCCGCGCCGACCTTGGCCGACGGCCCGTCCGGGCGGATCAGCTCCGGGTACTGCGCCTCGATCTCGGCATTGCGCCGGCGCAGCGCGTCGTATTCGCCGTCCGAGACGGTCGGCGCGTCGTGCTGGTGGTAGGCGATGTCGTGGCCTGCGATCTCCTGGGCCAGCGCCGCCAGCTCGGCCGCGGCCTCCTCCGGCGTCAGCGCGTCGACCGGCCGGCCGCGCAGGTTCTGATCGGTCATTCCCGCCTCCCTCGTGCGATTCCGCTGAATCGCGCGGGAATTCTAACGTTTGCCGCCCAATTCGCCATGAGGATCGATGCGCCGGCCGTCAGGACCTGGCGGCGAGCAGGCTGTCTGCCGCCGCGCGGGCTTCCGCCGTGATCTTCGCCCCGGACAGCATGCGGGCGATCTCCTCGCGCCGGTCTTCGGCCGCCAGCGGCACCACATCGGTGACCACGGCGCCGGACCGGTCGGCCTTCTGCACCCGCCAGTGATGGTCGGCGCGGGCCGCCACCTGCGGGCTGTGGGTGACGACCAGGACCTGGACCTGCTGGCCCAGCCGCTTCAGCCTTTCGCCCACCGCGTCGGCCACGGCGCCGCCGATGCCGGCATCGACCTCGTCGAAGATCATCGACGGCAGGGCGCCGGGCGTGCCGCGGTGATGCACCAGCACCACCTTGATCGCCAGCATGAAACGGGCGAGTTCGCCGCCCGAGGCGATCTTGCCGATCGGCCCCGGCGGGCTGCCGGGGTTGGCCGCCACCAGGAAGGCGACGCGGTCGAGGCCGGCGGGTCCCCAATCGGCCTCCGGCAGCGCCTCGATCGCGGTGACGAAGCGGGCCCGCTCCATCTTCAGCGGCGGCAGTTCCTTCGCCACCGCCGCGTCCAACCTGGACGCGGCCTTGCGCCGGGCCTTGGCCAGCGCCTCCGCCGCCCCGACATAGGCGGCGCGGGCCTCGGCCGCCGCGGTGGCCAGCCGCGCCAGCACCGCGGCGCGGTCCTCGACCAGGGCCAGCCGTTCGGCGAACTGCCGGCGCAGCTCGGGCAGGGCCTCGGCCTCCACCCCATGCTTGCGGGCCAGCGTGCGCAGCGCGTACAGCCGGTCCTCCAGCCGCTCCAGCTCGCCGGCGTCGAGGTCGATGTCGGCGGAGAAGCGTTCGATCGCGGCCGCGGCGTCCGCCGCCTCGTCGGCAGCGCGGCCGATCTGGTCCAGGATCGGGTCCAGGCGCCCGCCGGCGCGGTCGGCGATGCGCTGCAGCGACCGCTGCGCCGCCACCAGCGCCCGTTCGGCGCCGCGGTCGCCTGACAGCTCGGACAGCGCCGTGGCGACGCCCTCCATCACCTTCTCGCGGTGCTGCAGCAGGGCGCGGCGCTCGGCCAGCTGTGCCTCCTCGCCCGCTTCCGGCCCCAGCGATTCCAGCTCCTCGACCGAATGGCGCAGGAAGCCCTCCTCGGCCTGGGCGCGCTCGGCCTCGGCCAGCGCCTCCTCCTGCCGCCGCTGGGCGGCGCGCCAGAGGTCCCAGGCGGCGGCGCAGGCCGTGGCCAGCGTCTCGGCCCCGGCATAGGTGTCGAGCACCGCGCGATGGGTCTTGGGGTCGAGCAGCCCCTGGGTCTCGAACTGGCCATGCACCTCGACCAGCCCGGCGCCGATCTGGCGCAGCAGGCCGATCGAGACCGGCTGGTCGTTGACATAGGCGCGGCTGCGGCCGTCGGCGCCGACGCTGCGCCGCAGCACCAGCATGTCGTCGATCGGCAGGTCCTGCTCGGCCAGCAGCGCCTTGACCGGGTGGCCGTCATCCAGCTGGAAGTCGGCGCTGACGGTCGCGGTGTCGGCGCCGTGCCGCACCAGGCCGGCATCGCTGCGGCCGCCGAGGGCGAGGCCCAGCGCGTCGAGCAGGATCGACTTGCCCGCGCCGGTCTCGCCGGTCAGGGCCGACAGCCCCTCGGCGAAGCCAAGCGAAAGCTGTTCGATCAGAACCACATTCCTGATCGAAAGCCCGGCTAGCATGGGATCAGAATATCGAGCCGAGGGTGCGGTCGAACAGGTCCTTGTCGTCCGGCGGGCGGACGCCGTTGGACTCCAAGAGCGCGTAGGCGTCCTGGTACCAGGGGTCGCCCGGGTAGTTGTAGCCGAGCACCGCCGCGACATGCCGCGCCTCGTCGGGCAGGCCGAGCGCGACATAGGCCTCGACCAGGCGCTCCAGCGCCTCCGGCACCTGGCTGGTGGTCTGCCAGTTCTTGACCACGCTGCGGAACCGGTTGATCGCCGCGTTGTAGTCGCCGCGCTTCAGGTAGAAGCGGCCGATCGACATGTCCTTGCCGGCGAGCTGGTCGTAGGTCAGGTCCAGCTTCAGCTTCGAATCACGGGCGTAGTCGCTGTCCGGGAAGCGGGTGATGACGTCGTTCAGCGACTGGGTCGCCAGCTGGGTGATGCGCTGGTCGCGCTCGACGTCCGAGATCCGGTCGTAATAGCACAGCGCCTTGAGGTAGTAGGCGTAGGACAGCTCCTCGCTGCCCGGATGCAGGCTGATGAAGCGGTCCAGCGCCACGGTCGCGCCGTCGTAGTCGCCGCGCTTGTAGCTGGAATAGGCCGACATCAGCTGGGCCTTGGTCGCCCAGCTGGAGTAGGGATGCTGGCGCTCGACCTCGTCGAAGCGCGTCGACGCGGCCTTGTAGTCGCTGTCGTCGAAGGCCTGCTGCGCCTCGGAATAGAGGGTCTCGGGCGGCTGGTCGGCGGCCGGCGCCGCCTTGTCCGACGAGCTGCCGCCGCAGGCAGCGAGAAGAACGGCCGGCAGGACGAGCCCGATCCGCACCACGTGGCGAAACTGCAGACGCTTGTTCACTCGATCATCGCCTTCGGTTCTGTCCGTCCGGGCCCCTATATACCCACCCGGCACGCGGATGGCGAGACGCCTCTCCAGGGGGTGAAATGCGCATCGCCCCTCGACGCGATGCGACGGGGGGCGATGGCGACGATCAAAGGATCGGATCAGGCCGCGTTGGCGGTGTGCAGGACGGCGGCCGGCGCCGGGCGAACCCAAGGCTCCGCCGTGGTTTCAGCACCGAAGCTGGTGTCGTAGCACCAGGCGGTGTCGTCGGCGAACAGGGCCCGCAGCAGCTGGTTGTTCAGCGCGTGGCCGGCCTTGTAGCCATGGAAGTGGCCGAGGATCGGGGCGCCGGCGAGATAGAGGTCGCCGATCGAATCGAGGATCTTGTGGCGCACGAACTCGTCCTCGTAGCGCAGGCCCTCGGCGTTCATCACCCGGTCGCCATTGACCACGATCGCGTTCTCCAGCGACCCGCCGCGGGCGAGGCCGTGGCGGCGCAGCGCCTCGACCTCCTGGACGAAGCCGAAGGTGCGGGCGCGGGCGATCTCGGTCTTGAAGTTGCCGTTCGACAGCCGGACCAGGCCTTCCTGATGGGCGATCGCCCGGCTCGGGAAGTCGATCTCGAAGCTGAAGGTCGCGCTGGCCGACGGGGTCAGCCGGGCCCAGCGGTCCTCGGCGGTGACCTCGATCGGGCGCAGCACGCGGATGCTGCGGCGCAGCGCCGCCTGGCTGACCAGCCCGGCGCATTCGATCAGGAACACGAAGGGCGCGGCGCTGCCGTCCATGATCGGCACTTCCGGGCCGTTCAGCTCGACCACCGCATTGTCGACGCCGCAGCCGCGCAGCGCGGCCATCAGGTGTTCGATGGTGCCGACCGAGATGCCTTGGGCGCCGCTGATCAGGGTGCACAGCCGGGTGTCGGTGACCTTGTCCCAGCGCGCCGTGATGCTGCGGCGGCCCTGGGGCAGATCGGTGCGCACGAAGACGATGCCGGTGTTCACCTCACCGGGGCGCAGCACCATGGTCACGTCCTGCCCGCCATGCAGGCCGACGCCGGTGCACTTGATCGCGGTCTTCAGCGTCTTCTGCGTCGCCGCACCCGATTCCGCCGAGAGATGAGCCACGATGGGATGTCCTTCGCTTCGCGTACATGCACTTCGTGGGACAAAGTGCTGATTGGGCTTCCCTTTCGGGACGTTCGAACCCTAGCCCGGCGGGCACGCAAGCAAAAATCACACTTTGTTTCGGACTGTTACGCGTCGGCCTTCATGTGCGGCGGCCCAAAAGAAAGGCCGCCCGTGGGGCACGGGCGGCTTGAGGATCAAAAGCAGGGCATGACATCCCCACCGGCCGCAAGGGGAGCAAGCGACCGGTGGGGTGGTTCAGGGTCGGCCCGTCAGTTCGCCTGGCGGCGCAGGAAGGCCGGGATGTCCAACGCGTCCTCGTCGCTGCGCGGCAGCGGCGCGCGGCCGGCATCGATCGCCAGTCGCTGCTGTGCCACCGGACGCGGCGCTTCGGCCACCGGGGCCGGGGCCCGCGGCGGGTCGACGCGCGTCGCCGGCTCCTGACGCAGGGTCGGCTGGGCGTGGTGCAGTTCCGGCGCCGGCTCCTCCTCGCGCAGCAGGCCAGTCACGCGACGGAACAGGCCCAGGCGCTTGCGACCGGCATCCGGCGCGGCGACGGGCTGCGGCTCGGGCACCGGCTGCGGCGCCGCCGCCGGGCGGGCCGCCGAGGCCATGGCCGGACGGGGGGCGA
>NZ_JBFRHF010000041.1:0-37697 GCF_052115705.1 Inquilinus sp. 2KB_23
GGCATCGGCAGGGCCGGCGTGCCGGCCGGGGCGGTCGGGCCCGGCACGATCGGGCCGGCGGTCATCCGCTCGCCCGGGCCGGGTTCGGCCGCGGGGGCCGCCGCCTGCAGGTTCGGCGCGCTGTTCGGGGCGGCCGGCTGCACCACCGGCCCCGGATTCGGGTTCGGCTGGGTGTTGCCGTCGAGCAGGGATGCGAAGCGCGAGGGCAGGGCCGCGATCTCTTCCGCCACGTCGCGGTTGGCGGAAGAGAGATAGTACCAACCGGCATAGGCCAGGCCGCCGATCAGCACCGCGATCATCAGGATGGCGCCGCCCGGGATGCGGCTGCCCTCGGGCACCGGCGCCGGGAACACCAGGTCGGGCTTCTTCTTGACCGCGGTCGATTCCTGCTTGTAGCGGGCCACCATCTGGTCGCCGTCGAAGCCCAGGAACTCGGCATAGGTGCGGATGAAGCCGATGGCGTAGACCGGGCCGGGCAGGTCTTCGTGCCGGCCATCCTCGATCGCCTGGAGCAGCCCATGGCGAATCCGCAGCGTCGCGGCCACGTCATAGAGGCTGTAGCCGACATGCTCGCGCGCCTGGGCGAGGATGCGGCCGACCGGGGCGTTCATGTCGATCACGTCGTCCACTGGCGTCGTGTCTGGGTGACCGTCGGGGGACTCCGCCGCTTCAGGAACCACGGCGAGATGTTTGCGGTTGCTTTGGGCCATGTCGTTCGAGCCGCTTTGTGCTGACCGAAGATGTTGCAGAGGAAAGCCGGCACGCCGTTCTGTCATGATGTCGAGGCCCACTCCCCCCACGACAGAGACGACAGTCTTTATTTAGACGATTCCATCCGGACGGCAAAACGAATCCGGATCCTTCGCACTATATTACGACATCATGGTCGCGCGCATAGTCCCGTATTGCGGGGCGGAGCGAGCCGCGGGAGGCGACCCGCACCCGCGCCAGCCAGCGCGAGAATTCGGCCAGATCGAGGCTGCGGACCATGGTGCGCACCGCGCCGATCGCCGTCGCCGGCATCGACAAGGATCGAAATCCCAAGCCCAGCAGCGTCATTGCCTCGATCGGCCGCGACGCCATCTCGCCGCACAGGCTGATCCTGCGGCCGGCGGCATCGCAACGCGACACCGCCTCGGCCAGGGCGGCCAGCAGGCCGGGCGACAGCGTGTCGTAGCGCGCGGCGACGCGGGTGTTGGTGCGGTCGGCGGCGTACAGGTACTGCATCAGGTCGTTCGACCCGACGGCGACGAAATCGACCGCGGTCAGCACCTGGTCGAGCTGCCACAAGAGCGACGGCACCTCGAGCATCACCCCGACGCGGAGGTCGGACGACACCGCCACGCCCTGCGCCGCGGCCCGCGCCAGCTCGCGGTCGAACAGCGCCCGGGCGTCATCCAGCTCACCGACATCGGCGACCATCGGGAACATCACCCCGAACGGCCGTCCGGCGGCACCCTGGATCAGCGCCCGCAGCTGCTGCCGCAGCATCGCCGGCCGGTCGAGGCCGATGCGGATGGCGCGCCAGCCCAGGGCCGGGTTCTCCTCATCCATCTCGGCGAAGTAGGGCAGCCGCTTGTCGCCGCCGACATCGAGGGTGCGGAACACCACCGGCCGCCCCTCCGCCAGGTCGATGACCCGGGCGTAGAGATCGGTCTGGGTGGCGACGCTGGGATATTCCGACCGCACCATGAACGGGATCTCGGTGCGGTACAGGCCGATGCCGTCGGCGCCGACCGCGTCGAGATGCGGCATGTCGGAGAGCAGGCCGGCGTTCAGCAACAGCGAGACCGCGACGCCGTCGCGCGTCACTGCCGGCAGCCGCGCTTCCTCGGCGTAGAGGCGGCGCTGCCCGACCTGGGTCTGGATCGCCTTGGTGATGGTGTCGATCACGTCTTCCGACGGACGCACGAAGACGTTGCCATGGTCGCCGTCGACCACGATCGGGTCGAGCGGTTCGATCAGCCGCATCGCCTCGATGCAGCGGCCGACCACCGGGATGTCGAGGGCGCGGGCGATGATCGCGACATGGCTGGTGGCCGACCCCTCCTCCAGCACCAGGCCGCGCAGCTTACGCCGGTCATAGTCGAGCAGCTCGGCCGGGCCGATGGCGCGGGCGATCAGGATCATGTCGTCGGGCAGGGTGCCGAGCGCCGCCGCCGAGGTGCGGCCGGCCAGGTGCAGCAGCAGGCGGTTGGCCAGGTCGTCGAAATCGGCCAGCCGCTCGCGCAGATAGGGATCACCGACCCGGGCCATGCGCGCGGCCATGTCGTTCTGGACGCGCTGCACCGCCGCTTCGGCCGACAGGCCGGTGTCGATCGCCTCGTGGATCCGGTTCAGCCAGCCGCGGTCCTCGGCGAACATGCGATAGGTCTCGAGGATGTCCTCGCCCTCGCCGATGCCGCCGGCGCGGTGGTCGGCCACCAGGTCGTCGAGCGAGCGGTGCATGTACTCGACCGCCTGGCGCAGCCGTTCGACCTCGGCCACCGGATCGTCGGCGATCATCTGCCGCACGGTGATCTGGGTCCGGTGCAGCACCGCCAGCCCCTGGGCCAGGCCGCCGCTGAGGGCGAGGCCGTGCAGCCGGGTGGGCAGCGACACCGCGGTCGGGCTGGCCACCTCGCCCGGGCGCGCGATCTCGCCGCCGACGATCAGCTCGGCCACCACCATGGCGATGGTCTCGAGCGTCTCGACCTCATCCTCGGAATAGTTGCGCCGCATCTGGTTCTGGATGATCAGCACGCCGCGGACCTTGCCGCCGCGCAGGATCGGCACGCCCATCCAGGATTCGTAGGGGTCCTCGCCGGTTTCCGGGCGATAGGCGAATTTCGGATGGCTGGGCGCGTTGGCGATGGCGAGCGACCGCGCCGTCGTCGCGACCTCGCCGACCAGGCCTTCGCCCACCCGCAGCCGGGTGCGGTGCACCGCATCCGGGTTCAGGCCGATGGTGGCGAACAGCTCCAGCACGTCGCCCGGACGGGCGACGTAGCAGGAGCAGACTTCGGCCACCATCTCGGCCGCGATCAGGGTGACGATCTTGTCGAGGCGCGCCTGGGCCGTGCCCGACCCCGCCATGACGTCGCGCAGGCGGGCGAGCAGACGGCGCGACGGTCCGATGCCCGGGGCGGGCCCGCCCGCCGGCCGGGTCATCAGGCCGGCCCCATCAGGCCTTGTCCAGGCCGTAGGCAGTGTGGAGCGCGCGGACCGCCAGCTCGGTGTACTGCTCGGCGACCAGCACGCTGATCTTGATCTCCGAGGTCGAGATCACCTGGATGTTGATCCCGTTCTCGGCCAGCGCCTTGAACATGCGCTGGGCGACGCCGGCATGGCTGCGCATGCCGACGCCGATGACCGAGATCTTGACCACGTTCTCGTCCGGGATCAGGTGGCTGTAGCCGAGCCCGTCCTTGAACTGGGACAGCACCTTGACCGCACGCTCCAGGTCCGCCTTGCCGACGGTGAAGGTCAGGTCCGTCGCCTGGCCGTCCTCGGAGATGTTCTGGACGATCATGTCGACGTTGATGTTCGCGTCGGTCAGCGGGCCGAAGATCGACGCCGCCACGCCCGGCCGGTCCGGCACGCGCACGACGGTGATCTTGGCCTCGTCCCGGCTGTAGGCAATCCCGCTGACGACCTCTTTCTCCACGATCTCGTCCTCGTCCACGACCAGGGTTCCGGGCACGTCTTCGAAGCTGGACAGCACCTGGACCCGGACCCGATGGTTCATCGCCATCTCGACCGAACGGGTCTGCAGCACCTTGGCGCCCAACGACGCCATCTCCAGCATCTCTTCGTAAGTGATCTTATCGAGCTTGCGCGCCTTGCGCACGATCCGTGGATCGCATGTGTAGACGCCGTCGACGTCGGTGTAGATGTCGCAGCGGTCCGCCTTCAGCGCCGCCGCCAGGGCGACCGCCGAGGTGTCCGACCCGCCGCGGCCCAGCGTGGTGATGCGGCCGGCGGAGGAGACGCCCTGGAAGCCGGCGATCACCGCGACCTCGCCGCGCGCCATCGATGCCTCGAGCTGCGTCGCGTCGATGTCCAGGATCCGGGCCTTGGCGTGGGCGCCGTCGGTGTGGATCGCCACCTGCCAGCCCTGGAACGACCGCGCCGGCAGGCCGATCTCCTGCAGCGCCAGGGCCAAAAGGCCCGACGTCACCTGTTCGCCCGAGGCGACCACGGCATCGTATTCGCGCGGATCATGCAGGGGCGCGATGTCGTTGCAGTACTTCACCAGTTGGTTGGTGACGCCGGACATCGCCGACACCACGACCGCGACCTGATTGCCGCGCGCGACCTCAGCCTGGACGCGACGTGCGACATTCTTGATCCGCTCGACATCGGCGACCGAGGTGCCGCCAAACTTCTGAACAATGCGCGCCATTGGCCGCCGCGGGTTTGAGGTGACAGGGGCGCCCCGCGCCGGAATGCCGGCATTGCGGCCGCGAAGCCCGCTACCCATACTGCGTCGCACGGACCGACGCAACCGCCCGACGCAACTCAGAGACGAGGACCTTCCGTGATGGCGCAAAGCCCGGCGGCGACGGTCGATTCCGCCGAGATCGCCCGCTTCGAATCGATGGCGGCGGATTGGTGGGACCCGGACGGCAAGTTCCGGCCGCTGCACAGCATGAATCCGCTGCGCATCGGCTACATCCGCGACCGGCTGTGCGCCCGGCTGGGGCGCGACCCGCTGGCGCCGAAGCCGCTGGCCGGCCTGCGCGTGCTGGACATCGGCTGCGGCGGCGGCCTGCTGTCGGAGCCGATGGCCCGGCTGGGCGCCGAGGTCACCGGGGTCGATGCCGGGGCCGAGGCGATCGGCGTCGCCCGCGCCCATGCCGCCGAATCCGGGCTGGCGATCGACTACCGCCACGGCAGCGCCGAGGATCTCGCCGCGTCCGGCGCCCGCTTCGACGCGGTGCTGGCGCTGGAGATCGTCGAGCATGTCGCCGATGTCGACGCCTTCTGCGGCGCCCTGTCCACCCTGCTGCGGCCCGGCGGCACCCTTGCCATGTCGACCCTGAACCGCACCAGCCGCAGCTGGACCTTCGCCATCCTGGGCGCGGAATATCTGCTGCGGATGATCCCGCGCGGCACCCATGACTGGAAGAAGTTCCTGAAGCCGCACGAGCTGGCAGCAGCGCTGCGCCGGTCCGGGCTGGCGGTCGGGGACATCGCCGGCATGGTGCCGGATCCGCGCCGCGGCGACTGGCGCCTGGCCCCGCGCGACCTGGCGGTGAACTACATCCTGACCGCGGCGAAGCCGGGCTGACATGATCGTCCTGCCCCCATGATCGTCGTCACCGGGGCCGCCGGCTATCTCGGATCGCGCATCGCCACCTCGCTGCTCGGCGCCGGGCCGGTGGCCGGGATCGACCGGATGGAGGCGCCGACCGTCACCCACCGCGCCGACATCCTGGACCGCGCCACCCTGGCCCAGGCCTTTCGCGGCGCCCGGGTGGTGATCCACACCGCGGGCCTCAACGGCGGCCCCGGCGCGCCGGCCTCGGTCGACCAGATGCGCCAAACCAATGTCGGCGGCACCGAGGCGGTGGTCGCGGCGGCGCGCGCGGCCGGGGTGCGGCGGCTGGTGCTGACCAGCACCACGGCGCTGTACGGCGCCGCGATACGATCCGCCACGGCGGCGGTCTGGGTGACCGAGGCGCTGCCGGTGGCGCCGGAGACCCTCTATGAGGAGACCAAGCGCGATGCCGAGGCGCTGGTCCTGGCCGCAGCGGCTGAGTTCCCGGATGGCTGCGTGGTCCTGCGCTGCGGCCGCTTCTTCCCGGCGGCGGCGAACGAGACGGTCAACGACCGGCTGTACCGCGGCGTCGACATGCGGGATGTCGCCAGCGCCCACATCCTGGCGGCGGAGCGGCCGATCCCCGGCAGCCCGATCCTGAACATCGCCGCGGCCAGCGCCTTCACGCCGGAGGATTGCCCAGGCCTGCGCCAGGACCCGCTGCCGGCCCTGCGCCGCCGCCATCCCTTCGTCGAAGGGGCCTACCGCCAGCTCGGCTGGCGGCTGCCGGCGGCGATCGACCGGGTGATCGCGATCGACGCGGCGCGAAAGATCCTGGGATACGCCCCGCAGTACAATTTCCGGGAGGCGCTAGCGGAACAGCTGTGGCTGGAGGCCTGGCCCCAGCGGCCCAGGGGCGGCTGAGGCCCCCGCCGGCCCGCGCCTGAGGGCGGCGGATTCGGCCTTTCATCGCCAAACGTGGCCGTGTTATCCAGTTGCCAAATTAAGGACAAAAAGAACATAGACACATGACGTATTGTGATGCTGCTCGTTGGTGCCCGGAATGAACATCGGCATTTTCACGGAACTGTATCCGCCGAGCATTGGCGGACAGGAAATTCGCTTTGCCGAGCTTGCGCAGGTGTTTCGGGAACGGGGCCACAATGTCTCGGTCTATTGCATCTCGCACAAACGGATTCTGCCGGCGCGCGAAATTGCCGACGGTATTGAGGTGCATCGGTTCCCGGTCGACGAGCACTACCAGAGGCCGCAGTCCCGGCTGCTGCCGCGCAATCCGATTACCATCCTGAGATATGCCTGGTGGGTCCGCGGCGTGCTGAAGGCGCGCAGCTTCGACCTGACCCTGTTCAACCAATGGCCGCTGGCGCACATCGCCTTCGCGCCGCGCCGCGCCCGCAAGACCGCCATCCTCGACTGGTGCGAGGTGCGCAACGCCGGGTTCTACCGCTTCCTGCAGCGCACGCTGCCGCGCCTGAGCGGGCAGAACATGGGCGTCGGCCTGGCGGTGTGCGAGCAGATCGGCGCCGCGTCCGGACGGCCGGTCTTCTACATCCCGAGCGGCATCCGCCGGACGGCCTATCGCAGCCAGCCGGCGGATGACCGCCGCGGCATCCTCTATCTCGGCCGCGTCACCGAGCACAAGAACTTGTCCCTGCTGATCGACGCCTTCGCCCGGCTGGACACCGCCGGGGATGACGGCCGCGGCAAAGCCGGTCTGGATGAGCTGGTGATCGCCGGCGACGGGCCGGAGCTTCCGGCCGTGCGCGCGCATGCCGCCGCCTCGCCCGCCGCCGCCCGCATCCGCATCCTCGGGTCGGTCACCGAGCGGCAGAAGATCGACCTCTTGTCCTCGGCCCGGCTGCTGGCGATCCCGAGCCGGCGCGAGGGCTTCCCGCGCATCGTCGCCGAGGCGATGGCCAGCGGCCTGCCGACGGTGACCGCCAGCTTCGCCGAGAACGGCACCAGCGCCATCGTCGACCACTATGCCTGCGGCGTGGTCACGGCACCGGATGTCGACGCCTTCGCCCGCGGCCTGGTCGCGGCTTCGGCAGGATGGGACGACTTCTCACGGCAGGGCCTGTCCCGCGCCGACGAACTGGATTGGCAGGCCCTCGCGCAGCAGCTCGAAGGCCGGGCCGGCACCGACATCTCCAAACCAAAGGTTCAGGACTCATGCGCATTCTGATCACCGGCGCCGCGGGCTTCATCGGCAGCCAGATCACCCGACGCCTGGCGCGCGACGGCCACGAGATCCTGGCGATCGACAACCTGTCCTTCGGCCGCGAAAGCTCCCTGCCGGCCGAGGCGACGCTCAAGCGCCTCGACCTCGGCACCTGCGCCGGCCCGGAGCTGATCGAGACGGTGGAACGGTTCCAGCCGGACGGGGCGATCCATTTCGCCGCCATCCACTTCATTCCCTACTGCATGAGCCATCCGGACGAGACCTTCGCCACCAATGTCCGGGGCACGGAGCTCGTCCTCCGCGCCCTCGAGCGGACGCCGGCGCGCAAGATCGTCTTCGCCTCGACCATGGATGTCTACGCGCCGCTCGACGTGGTGCATCGCGAGGCCGACCAGCCCAGCCCGGTCAACGCCTACGGCCTGTCGAAGCTGCTGGGCGAACACCTGCTGGCCTATGCCACGCGCACCAACGACAAGCTGTCCGCCGTCGCCCTGCGCTTCGCCAACGCCTTCGGCCCCGGCGAGACCAACCCCCACCTGATCCCCGACGCCCTGGACCGCATGCGCGACCGGTCGCAGCCCGAGATCAAGATGGGCTATCTCGGCGCCACCCGCGACTTCATCCACGTCTCCGACATCGCCGATGCCGCGATCGCCGCCCTGTTCAAGGACACCGGACGATTCGAGGCGTTCAACGTCGCCTCGTCGATCCCGACGCCGGTGCGTCACGTGGTCGAGACCATCAAGCGCTTCGCCGGCGACCCGCGGCCGATCATCGAAGACCAGAAGCAGTTCCGGAAGTTCGACCGGCCGTCGCTGTCGGCCGACACGACCAAGATCCGTGCGGCCCTGGACTGGGCGCCGAAGTTCACGCTCGAAGAAGGCCTGGCCGATCTGGTAAAACAGACGCTGGGAACCGAAGCCCGGCAGCCCACCCCCATCGCGTGACCGACATGCCCGGCCAGGGACGCCATCGGCGGCAACGCCGCGCCAACGAAGGACATCTCGTCCCATGAAGCCGGGCCGTCTCGCCTATATCGACTCGATGCGCGGCATCGCGGCCCTGCTGGTCGTGTGGATGCACAACTTCCAGCCGATCGCGACCGGCGCGCTGCGCGACCTGATCTACGATGTCGTCGACCCCGGCAAGGTCGGCGTCATCGTCTTCTTCGCGATCAGCGGCTTCGTGATTCCCTACAGCTTCCCGCGCGGCCCCGCCCCGATCGCGCGCTTCACCGTCTCGCGCATCCTGCGCCTGTACCCGGCCTATTGGCTGTCGATGGTGGCCTGGATCGCCCTGATGGCGATCGCCGGCGAGGCCCTGCCATCCGCCCGCACCATCCTCGCCAATGTGACGATGGCGCAGACCGCCCTCGGGCAGCCCAACATCATCGGCATCTACTGGACCCTGTTCATCGAGCTGCTGTTCTACGTCTCATGCGCGGTCGCCTTCGCGCTCGGGCTGCTCTATTCCGCCCGGTTCGTCTTTGCCGCCAGTATCGGCTTCCTGGTGATCGCACTGCTGTTGGCCGTCGCCCGCTTCTACCTGGAGCGGAAGGCCCCGGTCGCGGTGCCGCTGTCGCTGTCGATCATGTTCTGGGGCACGCTGTGGCGCGAGGCGACGCTGAACCAGTCGGCCCAGCATCGGCGCTACGCCTATTGGATGCTCGCCCTCTACCTCGTGGCGATGCCGCCCATCAGCCTCCTGGCCTACGACATCGACCTCGGCCTCGAGGAGTACTGGGTGCGGTACATGCTGTCGTACTACATCGCCCTGGCCCTGTTCATGCTGCTGTCCACCCGGATCCGCATGGAGGGCCGCACCGCGGTCTGGCTGGGGCGGATCAGCTATTCGCTCTACCTGTTCCACAACCATGCGAAGAAGGCCATCGACCTTGTCGCCGATGCCTTCGCCCCGGGGCTGACCGCCCTGGCGAGGATCGCGCTGGCCGTCGCGCTGTCGCTGGTGCTGGCCCACGCCATCTTCCATGTGCTGGAAAAGCCGGCGATCGAGCTGGGCAAGCGGATCAACCGGGCCATCGCCGACCGGGCGCCGCGGGGTGCCGCGCCCGTCTCGCTGGACCCCTGAGAGGAGGCGCGGCTTCCCGGAAGCCGCCGCGATGCTTGGAGCATGATTGTTTCGGGTGGAATCGGGTCGGCGCGCTCGGCCGAAGAACGACAGGATGCCAAGCGTCTTCTGCGTGGCCTCTCTCGCCTGGCGGGACCTTTTCAGAAATCCTCGATTCGTCATCCGCGCGAAAGCGGGGATCTCGTAGACCGTTGATCTGCAAGAGATTCCCGCTTTCGCGGGAATGACGGCGGAAGGGTGGAAGGCCGTTCTGAAAAGGTCCCGCCTAGCGGGAGAGGCAACGCCAAGTGCAAGCCCTTCTAGCGTGACCTGACCTGAAATCAGCCGGCGCTAGCCCGTATTCCCCACACTCCCTGCGTCCCGCGCCGGTTCAAAATGCCGACGGGCAGGAGAGCGGCGCAGTGCGATGCGGTGGCATCCAACCAGCCGTTCGACGCACCCAACCGATACGCTTTTCGCGTCCCGCCCCCCATCCGTCTCGCCACAAGGCGACGCATGAGGCAGGGAAAGTGGGGAATACGGGCTCAGGCCCGGCGCTTGCGCTCGCGGCGGTAGGCGATGCCCATCCCGACGAAAAGGCCGATCACCGCCGAGAGCGCGAGGATGCGGCCCTTCTTCGGCGAGCTCGGCTCCGACAGGATCTCCGGCTGCTCCAGCGCCTCTGCGGCGAAGGGCAGGTTCGGCTGGATCAGCATCAGGATCTTTTCCTGATCGAGGATCAGGCTGATCAGGGTCTGCCGGTAGTCGTTGACGGTGACGCTGGTCAGCCGCCGCTGCAGATATTCGAGCTTGCTCTGGGTCTGCTGGTAGATCGACTGTTTGATCTGGTCGTCGCTGTATTGGTACAGCGAGTTCAGCGCCTGCTTCGCCACCTCGGCGTCCTGGGCGTCGATGGACAGGGTCATGATCGGCGAATCCCGGTCCTGTTCCTGCGCCAAGGCCTTGCGCAGGAATTCGGCGACGACCTGCGCGCTGGTGTCCACCGAGGTCTCGAGACCGAGGGCCGCCTTGATCGGGGTGGTGAACGACGTGCTCTCCCAGATCTTCTTGTCGTCGTTCCAGCGCAGATCCATCAGGTTTTCGACGAGGCCGGGATGCGTCTTCAGCGCCGTGGCGGTGCCGACCGCGGTCAATTGCTTGGTGAAGCGGTCGAAATAGGTGACCTGCTCGCTGCCGGTCAGGCTGCCCAGGGAATTGGCGATCACCGATCCCCCGGCATTGCGGAGGAGATCCGAGAGCTGCTGCGACGCCTCGGTCGGCATGATGATCAGCCGCGAGGTGTAGCGGACAGGCGAGATCATGACGAAGCCGACACCCAGGGCGATGGCGATCACCACCACCAGCGCCACCAGCCAACGGCGCGCCCAGCCCGCCGCAACCAAGTCCTGCGCGAAGTTCGCGTCGGTCCTGTTGCGCGGGGCGGCGTCCGCGATCTCATGGTCCATGCCGAGAGGGCTTTGGGTCGTGACGTTCATGCCACACTCGCATTCGGTTGTTCGCGCGCATCCAGGGCATGGAGCAGCGTCATGAAGCCATCGGTCAAGGCGGCGATGTTGCCCTCGGCCATGGTGGCCGGATCGCTCCTCAGGTCACCGGCCCGACCGGGGAAGGACTGGGCCTGCACCCAGGCCAGGAAGCTGACCGGATCGATACGGCCCTTGTTGTCGTTCCGCTCCATCAGGCGGTCGAAATCCGCACGGCTCAGCGACGGAAGATCAATGGTGCCCGGCGTCATCACCGGGTCGAAGAACATCGGCGCGAAGGTCGCCGATTTGCGGCCGAGCAGGCCGGCCTCGAAGCACACGGTGCCGGATGGCGACAGTACCAGCTGCGACGCCTCCATCAGCTGGAAGGTGTCGGCATAGGGGTCGATCAGGCGCACCGCCGGAATCTGCCGCAGCTCGTCGTAGAACTGCGGGGGGCGGAAGCCGATCGCGTTCGAATGCTCCTTGGCGTAGATCTCCCAGCCATGCGGGATCACCCGCGACAGGGCCCGGATGTTGTCGAGCTGGTCGGCCTTGCGCGGCGCCATGACATCGATCGACGATTCCGGCTGCATGTGCAGCGTCACCAGCACGAAGGGCCGCTCGCCCACCACCAGGTCGCGCTCGAAGGGCTTCTGCCAGCGGGTGCGATAGGTGTTGACGATCCGCTTGAGGCGCCACTTGGCGCGGCGGGCGAAGGGCGGCAGGGTCTCGTCCCCGGCGCTGACCTTGGAGGACAGCTGCAGCGCGATCTCGCCCAGCCAGTGCCGGCGGAAGAACTGGATCTTGTTGTTGATGTGGAAGTAGTACGGCCGGTAGGAGCGGCCCTTCAACTGCTCGAGGATGCCCTCGGCCGCCTCGCGGTCCGCCCGGTCCGGCTTGCGGAACTCGAACAGCTCGACGTTGTTGTGGCCGATGAAGAAGCCGAACCGGTCGGCCGGGACGCGCACGGTGAACGGGGCGAGATACAGCCGCCCTAGGGCCTTGCACAGCAGCGCGGTCGCCACTTCGAAGGCCCAGGTCTGCTCGCCGAAGGCGGCCCGGATGTCATGGGCTTCGAGGAAGCGGGAGATCTCACGCGCGATCACGGCGAGGTAGGCCTTGGCGTAGGGCTGGTAGCGCAGCTCCCGGTCCATCATGATCACTTCGTTGGGCCCGACCCCGCCCGCCTCCAGCAGCGTCAGCGCCGGATCGGCCGGATCGGCCGCCTGGCCCTGCTGCCATTCACCCCTGAAGTCGGCGAGGCAAAGAATCCTGTCGGCAGGCGTGCCCAGCCCGATCAGGGTGTCGGCCCAGCGCCGGCTGGACGCGATCCAGAAGACCCGGGTCCCGTTCTTTTCGAGACCGCGCGCGATCTTCTCGAACAGCAGGGTCCGGTAATTGTTCGCTAAAAGACATACGTTCATTATACCGCGCCATCGGTCGTGGGCACGCCCCGGCGACCATCGGTCGAACCCCGAGCGATCGTCGATGGACAACCCAGTAGCGGCTGGCGACGGCGGTGACAAGATGCGAACCGCACGGGCGCGGTCAGCAAGACACCGTCATGAAACCGCCAGAATTGAAGGAAGCCGCCGCGGACCTGGTCAGGAATCGGTGCGAGAAACCCAGGGAATGCGGGCGACGCCGATCCCTTCCTCTTCCAACTCACAGGCCTCGGTCTCGGTCGCTTCGCCATAGATATCGCGATGCGCCGCTTCCTCGTAATGAATCTTGCGCGCTTCATCGGCGAAGCGATCGCCGACATACTCGCAGTTCTCTTCGATCTTCTGGCGCAGGGCCTCGAGCTCGCGGCGCGCATCGGCCATGGTGGTGTGGGTGCGACGCGCATTGCCGTCACCGCCGGACCGCTTGGCGATCGCCGGCGCCATCAGCGCCTTCTCCACCGCGGCGCTGCCGCAGACCGGGCAATTGACCTCGCCGGCCGCCACCTGCGCATCGTAGGTGCCGCTGTTCCGGAACCAGGCCTCGAAGCCGTGGCCGGCCTCGCATCGCAACTCGTACAATATCATTCGCGTTCCATGCTCCATAATTGTCATACGATGCTCCACCGCCAGCCGCAAAGAAAATGACGCTCCCAGCCCCGCCGCTGCTGCATATCCCCCTCGTTTCTCCCTGGGTCGCCCGCTTCGCCCCGCTGGTGCCGAGGACCGCGCCGGTGCTGGACCTGGCCTGCGGCGGCGGCCGCCACCTGCGCCATTTCCGGGCCCGCGGCCATGCCGTGACCGGCGTCGACATCGACCTGCAGGGCGTCGGCGACCTCGCCGGCACCGAGGGCATCGAGATCGTCGCCGCCGACATCGAGGCCGGGCCCTGGCCCTTTGCCGGGCGGCGCTTCGCCGGCATCGTCGTCACCAACTACCTGCACCGGCCGCTGCTGCCGGTGCTGGCCGACGCGCTGGCGCCGGGCGGGGTGCTGATCTACGAGACCTTCGCCCAGGGTCACCAGCGCTTCGGCCGGCCGGCGACGCCGGCGCATCTGCTGCAGGCCGGCGAGCTGCTGGAGGCGGTGCGCGGCCGGCTGCAGGTGGTGGCCTATGAGCATGGCGAGGTGGCATCGCCGCGGGCCGGGGTGGTGCAGCGGCTGTGCGCCGTCGCCGATCTCGCGCCGGTCGCGGCGCTGGCCGGGTCGCCCGAACCGCATCCTGTGCCTGCGCCCTGAGCGCTCCTCCGCGATGCCGAGACCGTCTAGGATCGTCGCGGATGTGTGAAACGTCGGGCTTTTCCGATCGAGAGGAGACAGGGCGTGGCCGTAGGAACGATCGTCTGGGGCGTCTTGGGCGCCGCCAAGATCAACGACAAGGTCGTGCCGCCGATGACCCGGGCGCCGCATTGCCGGGTCAAGGCCATCGCGTCGCGATCGGCCGGGAAATCCGCCGCCGCCGCCGCGAAATACGGGCTTCCGGTCGCCTATGACAGTTATGAGGCGCTGCTGGCCGACCCCGAGATCGACGCGGTCTACATCCCGCTGCCGAACCATTTGCATGTCGAATGGACGATCAAGGCGGTCGAGGCCGGCAAGCATGTGCTGTGCGAGAAGCCGATCGGGCTGAACGCCGACGAGGCGAAGCAGCTGATCGCGGCGCGGGACAAGAGCGGCCGCCGGATCCAGGAAGCCTTCATGGTGCGCACCCACCCGCAATGGCTGCGGGTGCGCGAGCTGGTCCAGGACGGCACGATCGGCGAGCTGCGCGCCATCACCGGCGCCTTCACCTACCGCAACATCGACCCCAACAACATCCGCAACAAGGCGGATATCGGCGGCGGCGGACTGCTGGACATCGGCTGCTACCCGATCACCACCGCGCGCTTCGTCACCGGGCGCGAGCCGCGCCGCGTGGTGTCGCTGCTGGACCGCGACCCGGTGTTCAAGGTCGACCGGCTGGGCAGCGCGCTCTTGGATTTCGACGGCATCCAGGCCAGCTTCGTCTATTCCACCCAGCTTCCCGGCTACCAGCGCATGCACTTCCTGGGCACCAAGGGCCGGATCGAGGTCGAGATCCCGTTCAACGCGCCGAACGACCGGCCCTGCCGCCTGCTGGTCGATGATGGGTCGAGCCTGTTCGGCGAGGGCATCAAGCCGGTCGAGATCCCGGTCTGCGACCAGTACGGCCTGGCGGCCACCGTCTTCGCCGAGGCGATCCTGGACAAGGGCGAGCAGCCGGTGCCGCTGGAGAACACCCTGGCCAACATGCGGGTGATCGACGCCGTCTTCCGCTCCGCCACCTCGGGGCGGTGGGAGACGCCGTGAGCGACGCCCCGTCGGTCATCCAGACCACCGCCATCACCCGTGAGACGTTGAAGGACGGCGTGCTGCAGCGCATGGTCGCGGCCGGCGACCCGACGGCCAAGCTGCTGTCCTTCGAGGCGCTGGCGGACTCACGCCGGGCGATGCTGGACGCCGAAGGGGCGACCGGCGATGTCTGGGTCTTCGCCTATGGCTCGCTGATCTGGAATCCGGCCTTCCATTTCGTCGAGCGCCGGACCGGCCTGATCCATGGCTGGCACCGCCGCTTCTGCCTGTGGACGGCGCTGGGCCGCGGCACGCCGGATCGGCCGGGGCTGGTGCTGGGCCTCGACCGCGGCGGCACCTGCCGCGGCGTGGCCTTCCGCATCGCCGCCGACGCTGTGCATGAGGAGCTGGACCTGATCTGGCGGCGCGAGATGGTCACCGCTTCCTACACCCCGCGCTGGGTGACGGCCGCCACCGAGGATGGGCCGGTGCGGGCCATCACCTTCACCATCAACCGCACCCAGCCGCGCTACGCCGGCCGGCTGTCGGAAGACGAGACGGCCCGGGTGCTGGCCGGCGCCTGCGGCCAGCTCGGCAGCTGCGCCGAGTACTTCCGCTCCACCTTCGAGCATCTGGCCGAACTCGGCATCCGCGACCACGGGCTGGAGGCGCTGGCCCGGCGCATCGCGGCGATCGGCGCGTAGGCGGCTTCACGCCTCGCCGCAACCGAGGTCGCGGCCGGCTGGCCGCGGACAGCCGGTTTGGCTAGCATCGCCCGACGATTGAGCACGGAGGATGCCGTGGCGATCCTGATCAACGGCCTGTGGGCGGCCTGGCTCGTCTACTGGTTCCTTGCCGCCTTCGGCACCAAGCCGACGGCCCGCCGGGAATCCGCGGCCTCGCGCCTGTCCCACATCCTGCCGCTGGCCCTGGCCGTCGCGCTGCTCGTCCAGCCGGCCATGGCCGGCCCGGTGCTGGCGCTGCCGATCCTGCCGCGCATGGCCGGCTTCGACATCATCGGCGCCGTGCTGGTGGCGCTCGGCCTCGGCTTCGCCGTCTGGGCGCGACTGCGCCTGGCCGGCAACTGGAGCGGCACGGTCACCGTGAAACAAGGGCACGAGCTGGTCCGCAGCGGCCCCTACGCCCTGGTCCGCCACCCGATCTACACCGGCATGCTGCTGGCCGCGGCCGGTTCCGCCATCGCCATCGACCGTTGGGCCGGGCTGGTGGCGCTGGCGCTGATGGCCATCGCCTTCATCCGCAAGACCGCGATCGAGGAGCGGTTCATGGCCGAGGCCTTCGGCCCGGCCTATGCCGCCTACAGCCGCGCCACCGCCCGGCTGGTGCCGTATCTGTGGTGATCCGGCCGCCCGCAGCCCCCGAAAGCTGCGGGCGGCCGACACCCGTCAGAAGCTGGCCTGGACGCGGTAGAGGCCGGCATAGGCGCCGTCGGTGGCCAGCAGCTCCTCATGCGTCCCCTGCTCGACGATGCCCTGGTCGGTCAAGACCAGGATGCGGTCGGCGTGGCGCACGGTCGACAGGCGGTGGGCGATCACCAGCGTCGTCCGGTCCCGCGCCAGGTCCAGCAGCGCCGCCTGCACCGCCCGCTCGCTCTCGTTGTCCAGCGCGCTGGTGGCCTCGTCGAAGATCAGCACCGCCGGGTCCTTCAGGAAGGCCCGGGCGATGGTCAGGCGCTGCTTCTGGCCCCCCGACAGCTTGACCCCGCGCTGGCCGATATCGGTGTCGTAGCCGTCCGGCAGCGCCGTGATGAAGTCATGCGCATTGGCCGCCCGGGCCGCCGCCACGATCTCCGCCGCGGTCGCGTCCGGCCTGCCGTAGCGCAGATTCTCCGCCACCGTGCCGGCGAACAGGTAGACGTCCTGCTGCACCACCCCGACGGCCCGCCGCAGCGACGCCAGGGTGACGTCGCGGATGTCGGTGCCGTCGATCAGAATCCGGCCCTCGGTCACCTCGTAGAATCGCGGGATCAGGGCGCACAGCGTGCTCTTGCCGCCGCCCGAGGCGCCGACCAGGGCGACGAACTCGCCGGGCCGGATGTCCAGCGAGAGGTTACGGAAGACATGCGGCCGGTCGTCCTCGTAGCGGAAGCCGACGTCGCGGAACGAGATCGCGCCGCACGGCCGGGCCAGCACGGTGGCGCCGGGCCGGTCCTGGATGTCCGGCTCGATCTCCAGGATCTCCATCATCCTGGTGAAGCCGGTGTAGCCCTCCTGCCAGAGCCGGGCGAAATTCGCCAGCCGCTTCACCGGGTCGACCAGCGCCGCGACGCAGAGCAGGAAGGTCAGCATGTCGGCGATGGCGAGCTGCCCTTCGGCGACCCGGACCGCGCCGGCCACGATGATGACCACGGTGATCAGCTGCGGGAAGGTCTCCGTCCCCATCGAGAAGAAGGCCTCGCTGCGATAGCCGGCGCGGCGGCTGTCAAGGAAGGCGGCGTTCTGCACCTCGAAGCGCCGGTTCTCGACATCCTCGTTGGCGAAGGACTGCACCACGCGGATGCCGGCGAGCGAATCCTCCACCCGCTCGTTGACCGCCGCGATGCGCTGCTTGCTGAGCTCGAGCGCCCGGTTCATGCGGCGGTTGAAGTGCAGCGCGTAGACCACCGCGAAGGGCAGCACGGCCATGATCATCAGGGCCAGCGGCAGGTCGATCCAGGCCAGGATGGCGATGGCGCCGGCGAATTTCAGCACCGCGATCGCCAGGTCCTCGGGCCCGTGGTGGTACAGCTCACCCAGCGAGAACAGGTCGTTGGTGATCCGGCTCATCAGCTGCCCGGTGCGCTCGCGGTCGTAGAAGCTGAAGGACAGCTTCTGCAGGTGCCCGAACAGCTCGCGGCGCAGGGCGCTTTCCATCTTCGCGCCCATGACATGGCCCTGGTAGTCGACGAACAGGTCGGCAAGCGCCTGGAGCAGGACCACGGCGAGCATCGCCGCGCCGAGGATGTAGACCTCGTCCAGCGCCTGCGGGGCGGCATCCAGGCCGGTCAGCCGCCGGGTCACGATGTTGGCGCCGAGCGGCAGGATCAGCGCCGTGGCCGAGACGACGACGGCACAGAACAGGTCGGCCGCCAGCAGCGGGATGTGCGGGCGGTAGGCGGACAGGAACTTGCGCAGCCGCGCCCGGGCGACGGCACGCGGGACGTCGCGGTCGGTGCGGCGCGTCAGCGGAGAGGCGGGCTGGACGTCGTCGGCAGCGGTGCTGTGCGGGAGGAGAGCGAGGTCGCTAGAGGCGGCGTCTCGACGCGCCGGCGATCTCCGAATTCGGGACAACATGAATCGTCATGTCCTTGCAAGAGGCGGGAACTCCTTTCTGCTGGGACATGAACGTCGTCATCTTGCTCTCCTGGGATCGGTCAGCGCCGCACTATGCGGCAGCGACGCGCCTCAGGCAACCTCGCCGGCCGGCGATCCCAGCCGGCGCAGCAGGGCCAGCGCGTCGCCGGCGCGGTCGCCCAGCCGCGCGAAGAACGCCGCATCCGCCGCTTCGACCGCCGGCACCGCCTGGCGCAGCAGGTCCGCCCCGGCCTCGGTCGGCGCCGGAGATTTGGCCCGTTCGTCGGTGCCGGGACGGCGGCTGACCAGGCCCCGGCGCTCGAGCCCCTTCAGCACCTGCGACACGGTGTTGGCGTCGAGCCGGATGAAGCGCGCGATCTCGACTTGGGCGACCGCCGCGCCGTCCCGCGTCAGCCAGCCGGTGACCGCCAGCACGACGAATTGCGGATGGGTGAGGTCGAGCGGCGCCAGCGCCGCCTCGACCGCCCGGCGCCAGGCGGTCGAGGCCTGCCAGAGCAGGAAGCCGGGGCTGTCCTCCGGCCCGGCATGGCGGGTGATCCCGGTCCAATCCGTGGTCATGCGCCCTGCCCCTCCCTTTCGGCCGGGACCGCCATCGCCGCGGCGATGCGCTGGAAATCGGCCTCGGGCACCGCGAAGCAGCCGCGGCGGAAGGGATAGCCCCAGCGCTGCTTGTCGGGCAGGAAGGACAGGTCCGGCACCAGCGGCGCGATCGGCGCCTCCTGCACCGGCTGCCAGGCGACGTCGCGGCGGTACGCGTGGAAGTCCGGCGTCATCTCGACCTGGTAGGGCGCGCCGGCGGCGATCCGCCCGAGTGCTACGAAGGCGCGGCAGGGATCCGGCCCACCCCGTGTGTGGGTCGGTGCGTAATAGACGATCCAGTCGCCCTCGGCCATGCGCGCCAGCGGCCCGGCCTTGCCGTGGGACACCTGGGCGAAGCCGCCCGCGACGCCGCGCCGGACATGATCGCGGCTGGCCACGGCGACCCAATGCCGGGTCATGGAGCGAACGGGACCAGGACCCGCAGGCGGTGGCCGTCGGGATCGAGGGCGACGAAGGTGCGGCCGAAATCCATGTCGGTCGGCGGCTGGGCGATGGCCAGCCCCCGCCGCACCCAATCGGCATGGACGGCGTCGGCGTCCTCGGCGATGAAGGCGATCTCACCGCCACCGCCCGCGGCCTGGGCCGCCGGCTCGACCGTGTGGCGCGACCACAGGCCGAGCATCACGCCCTCGCGCAGCGGGAACATGGCGAAGGTCGGCGAGGTCTCGACCGGCTTGCGGCCCAGCAGGTCGGCATAGAACACCGCGCTGGCGGCCGGGCTGTCGACATAGAGGAGGATGAAACCGAGTTCGGGCATAGGACATCTCCATTAGTCACAACACGTATACTATGTATTGTGACCAGCCTGCAAACCGATTTCCCTGCTGCGCCGATTCAATGGAATTCGGCCGATCCTGTCCGAAATTCGATCAAATCCAATATTTCTCGGCCGCACCGAGGCCAACCGGCGATCGGACGACAACACGGCACAGGCCAATCATCCAGCGGATGCTTGGCCTTGATCATTGGCCGGAAATCTGGATGATCGGAATTGTTGCAGTTTTGCTGCCGCCTCGGAGATCTCGGCCCGGCGTCGTCTTTGGCCCGATCTCCCAAGCCGTATCCCAGCATGGGAAAGGAAGGTCGCGATGGTGTCTCCGATCGCCGAGAAGCCGCGGTATCCCTGGCTGCTGCAGCAGCCGGCCATCAAGCGCGACCAGCCGACCTTCGACCTGGCGGTGCAGCAGGCGAAATACGCCCCGGCCGATCCGCCCCAGGTGCCGCCCGTCACCGCCCCGGTGACGCCGAAGCCGGGCGACGACGCGGCCGACAACGTGTTCGGCCCGGACGAGCCGCCCGCCGGGATCGCCACCTATCATCCGCTGCATGACGGGGACAATCCCTACAACATCTACCGCCGCGCCGGCGTCGACCTGAGCCAGGACAACGACGATTCGCTGCTGCGCGCCAACTTGGCCGCGACCCCGACCCTCGACCTGCAGGCCTTCGGTAACCGCCCGGCCAACCCGCCCGAGGCGTCGCACCACCTGCAGCCGGGCGACAAGGGCGACACCATCCTGGTGCTCGATCCGACGCGGCTGGGCTTCCTGGAGCAGCAGCGCAAGGAGCTGGCCGACGCCTCGATCAAGGTGCTGGCGCCGGAGAGGGCGGCCGAGCTGAAGGGCGACCTGACGGCGACGATCGTGCAGGAGCTGCAATATGCCGGCACCCAGCAGGCGGTGCCCGATGTCGCCGCGCTGGCGGCGCCGATCGCCGCGCGGGCCCCGAACGACCCGGTGTTCAAGGACGCCGTCGCCGACGCCGAGAACCTGTATTCGCGCCAGCTGATCGGCCAGGGCCGGACCGAGGACCAGCTGGGCAAGCTGCTGCAGACCGCCAAGTCGCCGACGCCCTATGACCCCAAGGCCAAGGATTCGGACCCGACCTACAACGCCTTGCGCAAGGAGGCGGCGGCCCAGTTCATCGCCGCCGCCGACGGCCAGACCGGCAGCACGGCGCTGGGGTCGATCACCGGCCGCACCGGAGTCTACATGACCTATACCGGCGGCGACCCGCGCCTGGCCGACGCGATCAGGCAGGGCAGCCTGGACGCGCAGCAGGAGGTGCTGGTCAACCGGCCGGCCAAGGCGGTGGCCGACGCCTACAGGCAGGGCGGCGCCGATGCGGCGGCCAAGAAGCTGAACGAGGTGACCGACCCGAAGACGGCGACGCCGGCCCAGGTCATCGCGATCATGAACGACCCGACGGTGCAGTCGACCGCGCAGTCGATCGTGCACGACGTGGCCAAGTACCCCCAGGCGATGGTGATGTCGCCGGGCAGCCCGGAGGTGCAGCACGCCTCGCGGGTCATGGCCGACCTGGCCGCGGCCTGCCAGCACGCGACCTATGCCGATGGCGGCCGGAAGGGCGACGGCCGGGCCGCGGTCGACCGGATCGCCGGCTATGTCGTGGCGGAATCGAAGCAGCCGGTGCAGCGCGGCGCGCAGCAGAACGTGTTCCAGCTGCCCTTCGGCTACTACCAGACCGCGCTCGACGCGACCAGCAAGGGCGATGTGGCCCTGTCGCTGTCGATCGCCGCCCAGGCCAAGGACAGCAACCCGCTGCTGTCGCAGGGCGCGCTGTACACCGCCACGGAGGGCATCACCAAGTTCAACGGCTCGATCGAGTCGCTGAAGAATACGGCGCTGGACCACGCCAAGTTCCTCGGCGTCGCCATCCGGGACTGGGGCGGGAACAGCGACAGCGCCCAGATCGACAAATACATCCAGACGGTGCTGCAGAAGCACCCGAAGGAGACCGACCAGATCGAGAAGGACGGCCAGCAGCTTCAGGACAAGACCGAGATCGCGCAGAGCATCGCCGCCACCGTCGCCGGCTATGACGACGTGCTGACGGGCACGCCCGGCTTCGACAGCAAGGGCGGCATCAAGGACGGCCCCGATTTCGGCAACCTGAAGCAGAACAGCGTGAAGGCCGCGGTCGCCGCCACCCCCGCCGCGGATCTGAGCGGCAGCGGCAGCCAGGTGACCCCGACCAACACGCTGTGGGTCCAGCGCTCGGTCCGCAACGTCGTCTACCAATCCACCAAGCTGGTCACCAACATCGCCCTGGCCGACCCCAAGATCGCAAGCAGCCCCGCCAAGCAGGCGCTGAAGGGCCTGGTCCTGGGCAAGGAGTTCACGGTCCAGCCCGACGGCAGCTTCAAGGGGCCCAACGGCGAGCATTTCAACGCCCGGGCGCTGGGGCGCCTGTCATCGAGCGTCAGCGGCATCATGTTCGGCGAGAACGCGGTCTTCGCCGCCGCCGGCTTCGCCCAGAGCGGCAACCTGCTGGCCGACGGGTCCTACGCCATCATGCACGGCCTGATGTCGGTGTCGCAGCTGGGCAACGCCGCCCTCGGCGACGGCTGGTTCAAGGGCCGGTTCACCCCCGGCGGCGACAACAGCCTGATCCGGCAGAGCTACAACCGGCTGGCCGGGCAGGTCGACGGGCTGTCGATGCCGGACAAGCTGAAGAACGGGCTGAAGCAGGGCGTGCTGAGCCCGATCCTGCGGGACATGGCCGATTTCGCCTATTTCGGCCTCGATACCGCCAATGCCGTGCAGTACTGGAATTCGGACCAGACGCCGGAGAAGATCCGCGGCCTGGCCTACACCTTCAGCGCGGCCGGGGATCTCGCCTTCCTGATGGGCCCCGGCGCGATGGAGGCCGGGGTCTCGGCGGGGGTCGGCGCGGGCGCCGGCACCATCCTCGGGCTCAGCGCCGCGGCCTGGACCGGGGTCGGCGCCGTGCTGATGCTGATCGCGGCTGGCATCAATTACGGCGTCGGTGCCTATGAGCATTCGCATGAGTTCGACGGGGCCGACAGCGACTGGCTGCAGGCGATGAATGTGAGGCCCGAGATCGCCGAGCAGCTGGCCAAGCATGCCACCTCGACCGACGACGACCCGCCGACGGCCGGCCCGTTCCTGACCAAGTCGTTCAAGTATCTGGGCCTGTCCGAGCAGAAGATGGTCGGCTGGCTGAACGCCCTGTCGCCGAGGGATGCCGACCGGGTCGCGACCCTGATCAAGATGCATTACGAGGAGTGGGACCAGCATCCGATCAAGGAAAGCGTCAAGGCGCTCAACGACGCCCTATTCCAGATGGGGATCCAGCCCTTCAACCTGGTGCTGGCCGGCAACTGAACGGCTGTCAGTCCTGCAGCCTGCGCTGCCGGGCGCGCACCGGCTGGCGCGGATGCCCGGTGGCGTCGTCGGTGCGCCAGGCCTGGGACTGGAACTTGAGGAACAGCGCCGACCAGCGCCCCTGCGGGAAGGACACCAGCACGGCGCCGTCCTGGCCCAGGCCGTTGTCGCCGAGGAACCGCCCCTCCGGGCTGCCCTGGTTCATGTGGACGTCGTGCATGCCACGGGACGGCGTGAAGCCGAAGGTGCGGTCGGTCACCGGGTCCGGGCCGAACGGCTCGCCGAAGGCATAGAGCATGGCCCCGGGCTCGCCGATGGCGCGGGCGATCACGCTGTCGATCTTCTCGTTCAGGTCGTTGTCCGGCCCCGGCCGCGTCGCCGGCAGCGGCCGCATATGCGAGCGGTCGAACAGCGCCTGGCGGACATAGTCGAGGCCCAGCCCGGGGCCGATCGGGGTGAAGCCCATCGGCAGCGCCGCGACCTGCCCGGTCAGCACATGGTCGAAATCGGTGTCGAGGAGGTATTCGACCAGCGATGGCCAGGACGAGCCGCGGACGTTGATGGCGATGCGATGGTCGCGGGCGCCGTCATCGACCCGGATCTGGTAGTGGTCGGAATCGTCGGTGGCGAGGCGGCGGTCGACCGGCCGCCCCCTGAGCACGCCGTAGCGTTCGATGGCCATGGGCCGGGGGCTACTCCCCGGCCGCGCACAGCCGCGGGCGCGGCGGCGTCACGCGACGGTCGTGCCGCAGGGCGGGCACGGCGCTGCGCGCCTCGGCCACCCGCGCCAGGTCGATCTCGGCAGTGACGAAGCCGACATCCTCGCCGGCATCGGCCAGGACCTCGCCCCAGGGGGCGACGATCAGCGAATGCCCGTAGGTCAGGCGGCCCTTGTCATGGGCGCCGGTCTGGGCCGGGGCGATGACGAAGCTGCCGGTCTCGATCGCCCGGGCGCGCATCAGCACATGCCAATGCGCCATGCCGGTCTTGCGGGTGAAGGCGGAGGGCACGCTGAGGATGTCCGCCCCGGCCTGGGCCAGCGCCCGGTACAGATAGGGGAAGCGCAGGTCGTAGCAGACGGTCAGGCCGAGCGTGCCGCCGCAGGGCAGCGGCGCGACCACCGCCTCGTCGCCCGGGTCGAAGATCGCGCTCTCGCGGTAGCGTTCGCTGCCGGCGAGGTCGACGTCGAACATGTGGATCTTGTCGTAGCGCGCCAGGATCTCGCCCGACGGGCCGAACAGGTAGGAGCGGTTGGCGACTTTGCCGCCCGGCAGCCTGATCCCGAGCGACCCGACCAGCAGCGTCGCCCGGGTCTCGCGCGCCAGCCCGGCAAAGCAGGGCAGGCCGGGATGCTGGGCCTCCGGCAGGGCGCGGGCCAGGATGGCGTCGCGGCCCCGGACGATGAAGTCGGTGTTCTCCGGCGTCGCGATCAGATCCGCCCCGGCATGGCGCGCCCGCCGGATCACCGCCTCCGCCCGCTCCAGATTCGGCTCGATCTCGGTGCCGACATTGAGCTGGACGCAGGCGGCGGTGAAGCGGGTCATGCGGCGCCCTCGGGACGGGACGGTCAGGCCGGCGCGGTCTCGGCGAGAAGCGGGTCGAGCCTGCCGGCGCGGTCCAGCGCCTGGAGGTCGTCATTGCCGCCGACATGGGTGGCGCCGATGAAGATCTGCGGCACGGTGTTGCGGCCGCCGGCGCGCTGGCGCATTTCCTCGCGCCGCGACGGTTCGGCCACCACATCGATCTCCTCGAAGTTCACGCCCTTCTGGGTGAGCAACTTCTTGGCCATGTAGCAGTAAGGGCAGAACGGGCTGGAGTAGACGGTAACGTCGGGCATGCGTTCCTCCGAAGAGTCCTCCGAATATGAGGATTTTCGGCGGCGGATGCCAGTGGTTCCGCCAGCGGCGAATAGCCCCCATTCGCTGGACGCGGCCTCAAGCCCCGTTTTACCCGCCCGGCGGAGGCACGCGGGCGAGGGTGACGACGTCGATGCCGGCCGCGCCCTGGCGCCGCAGCACCCGGGCGCATTCGTCGATGGTGGCGCCGGTGGTCAGCACGTCGTCGACCAGCAGGATGCGGCGCCCATCCACCAGGGATTCAAGGCCGGGCCGCACCGCGAAGGCCCCGGCGACGTTGCGGCGCCGGGCGTTGCGGTCCTGGCCGCCCTGGCTGGGCGTCGACCGGCGGCGCTGCAGCAGGTCGGGGGCGACCGCCCGGCCGGCGATGCGGCCGAGGGCCAGCGCCAGCAGCGCCGCCTGGTTGTAGCGCCGCCGCAGCAGCCGCCAGCGGTGCAGCGGCACCGGCGCGATCAGGTCGATCTCGGCCAGGAATGGTGCCGCGGCCCGGGCCAGCATGTGGCCGAAGGCCGGTGACGCATGGGTCTGGTCGCCATGCTTGAAGGCCAGGATCAGCTTGCGGCTGGCATCGTCATACAGGACGGCGGCGCGGGCCCGGTCCCACAGCGGCGGATGAGCGAGGCAGCCGGCGCAGACCGGATCCTCCCCCGCCCCGGCCGCCGCCGCATGCTCGAAGGGCAGGCCGCAGCAGCGGCATTGCGGCGGGCCGAGAAAATCCAGCTGGGCCCAGCAGGTGGAGCACAGCGCCCCCGGCGCCGCGATCTCGGCGCCGCAGGACAGGCAGCGCAGCGGCAGCACCGCATCGAGCACCGCGGTCCCGGCCTGCCGGAGCCATGGGCGCATCGCCGCGGCTCACTTGCCCAGCGCGACGCCCTCGCGCCGCGGGTCGGCGCCGCCGACCAGGCCTGACTTGGTGATCTCGATGCCCTGCAGCCCGCTGCTCTGCTCCGTCACCGTCACGTCATGGCCGCGGGCGGCGAGCGCGTCCTTCAGCCCCGCCACCGGCGTCCCGGCCTCGAGCTCGGTGCGGCCGTTGAGGTTGACGACGTGGCCGAGGTCGATCGCCTGCTGCATGTCCAGCCCCCAGTCGAGCACGCCGACGATCGCCTCGGCGACATAGGGGATGATGCGGGCGCCGCCGGGCGACCCGATCACCAGCACCGGCTGGCCCTCGGCGTCGAGCACGATGGTCGGCGCCATCGAGCTGCGCGGCCGCTTCCCCGGCTCCACCCGGTTCGCCACCGGGCGGCCATTGGCCTCGGGCAGGAAGGAGAAGTCGGTGAGCTCGTTGTTGAGGAGGAAGCCGCGCACCATCAGATGCGAGCCGAAGTTGCCCTCGATCGTGGTGGTCAGCGACACCGCGCTGCCGTCGGCGTCGACGATCGAGACCTGGCTGGTGTCCGGCGGCTCGGCCGAGGTGTCGGAGGTCCATTCCTGCGCCTTGCGCCAGGGCGGGTTGCCCGGCGCCACCGGCACCGGCGCCGCGCGGTCGAGCGAGATCGCCTGCGCCCGGGCCGTCAGGTACCCGTCGTCGATCAGCCCCGGCACCGGGACCGAGACGAAGTCGGCATCGGCGACATAGCGGTCGCGGTCGGCATAGGCCAGCTTCCCGGCCTCGGCGAACAGGTGCCAGGCGTCCGCCGTGTCCGGCCCGATCGCCTTCATGTCGAAATGCTCGAGCAGGCCGAGGATCTGGCCCACGGCGATGCCGCCGGAGCTGGGCGGCCCCATGCCGCAGACCCGCCACAGGCGGTAGGCGGTGCAGAGCGGCTGGCGCTCGACCACGCGATACGCCGCCAGATCCTCCGCCGCCAGCCGGCCGGGATTGCCCGCGGCGCCTTGCACGGCGGCGACGATGTCGGCACCGATCGGCCCCTGGTAGAAGGCCTTGCCCCCGTCGCTCAGGATCAGCCGCAGGGTCTCGGCGAAGGCCGGGTTCTTCACCACCTGCCCGGCCTGCAGCGGCTGGCCGCCGGGGAAGAAGTAGTCGCGCGCCGTCGGGTCGGCCTTCAGCCGCTCCACCGTGTCGCCGGCCAGCAGCCCGGCCAGGCGCGGCGAGACCGCGAAGCCGCCCTCGGCGAGGTCGATCGCCGGCTGGAACAGCCGTTCCAGCGGCAGCTTGCCCCAGCGGTGATGCGCCTCGAGCAGCAGCTTCAGGGTCCCCGGCGTGCCGACCGACCGGCCGCCGACCACGGCGCCGTAGAAGGGCAGCGGCTGGCCGTCCGGCCCGAGGAACATGCGGCCGTCCGCCGCGCGCGGCGCGGTCTCGCGGCCGTCGAGCGTCTTCAGGTCGCCGGTCACCCCGTCGAAATGCAGCAGCAGCGCGCCGCCGCCGATGCCGCTCGACTGCGGCTCGACCAGGTTCAGCACCAGCTGCACCGCGACCATGGCGTCGACCGCGGTGCCGTCCTCGGCCAGCACGTCATAGCCGGCCTGGGCGGCCAGCGGGTGGGCGGTGGTGACCAGGAACTGTTTGGCGACGACGGCGGATGTGTCCGCCCATCCCGACGCGGCGGGCAGCACGCCGGCCCCGAGGACGCCGCACAGCAAAAGGGCCCTCGAGCCGGTCCAGCGCATGCTCTCTCCCCGATCCTCGCCGCGCCCGAGTATTCCACGGCCGGGCACGGCTGCCCAAGACATAGGCACGCGAAAACGCGGCCTCATGGCTCTCATGTGCTTTTCACATCCCGGATGCCGGCCTCACATCAGGTTCAGGCCGCCATCCAGCATCACGATCTCGCCGGTGACGTAGTCGGAGCGGACCAGCGAGAAGACCAGGTCGGCGACATCCTCCGGCCGGGCCGCGCGGCGCATCGGCGACCCCTCGGCCCACAGGCGCTGCGCCTCGACCCAGCTCGCGGTCATCGGCGTGTCGACCAGGCCGGGGGCGACGGCGTTGACCCGGATCGCCGGCGCCAGGGACTTCGCCAGCAGCCGGGTCATGTGGTGCAGCGCCGCCTTCGACGCGGCATAGGGGATCGAGGCGCCCTTCGGCCGGGTCCCGGCATGGGACCCGATATTGACCACCGCCGCCGGCCGGCCGCGCGCCGCTGCCTCGCGCAGCGCCCCCTCGGCCTCGGCCACCAGCAGCCAGGGGGCGATGACGTTGACCTGGTGCAGCCGGCGCCAGATTTCGGCGGTCGCGCCCTTCAGGTCGGCATGCGGCACCGTGGCGGTGATGCCGGCGCTGTTGACCAGCACGTCGAGCCGGCCGTGCCGCGCCAGCACGGCCCGGACCAGCGCGGCCGGGCCGTCATCCGTCGCCAGGTCGGCCGCGGTGTAGCTGGCGCCGAGCTCCGCCGCCAGCGCCTCGCCGGCCGCGGCGGAGGCGCGGGAATGCAGCGCCACCATATGGCCTTCCGCGGCCAGGCGCCGGGCCACCGCCGCGCCGATCCCCGAGGTCGACCCTGTCACCAGCGCCACCGGCCTGTCGCTTCCGCCCATCGCCCGTCTCCCTGCAGCCCCCCAATCGGTACAGATCCGGGCTGCGCCCGTCGAGCGCCGCGCGGCTCGCGGCCCGCAGCGGCTGCCCCTATAGTGCGCGCCATGACGACTTCCGACGGCATGATGGTGTTCGACCGGGCGCTGGTGCGCCGGCGGCGCGACCGGGCGGCGCCGGGCTTGGCCGAGCATGGCTTCCTGTTCGACCATGTGGCGGCGATGCTGGCCGACCGGCTGCTCGACGTCAGCCGCCGCTTCCCGGCGGCGCTCGACCTCGGCTGCCATGACGGCGCCGTGGCCCGCGCTTTGGCCGGCACCGACCGCGTCGGCACGCTGGTCCAGGCCGACCTGTCGCCGGCCCTGGCCGGCCGGGCCGCCGCCAACGGACGGCCGACCCTGGCCTGCGACGAAGAGCTGCTGCCCTTCGGCGAGGGCTCGCTGGACCTCGTGCTGTCCAACCTGTCGCTGCACTGGGTCAACGACCTGCCCGGGGCGCTGCTGCAGATCCGCCAGTCGCTGCGCCCGGACGGGCTGTTCCTGGCGGCGATGCTGGGCGCCGGCACCCTGGCCGAGCTGCGCGTCGCCCTGACCGAGGCGGAGACCGAACTGCTGGGCGGCGCCAGCCCGCGCCTCTCCCCCTTCGCCGACCTGCGCGACGCCGCCGGGCTGCTGCAGCGCGCCGGCTTCGCCCTGCCGGTGGCCGATGCCGAGACGGTGACGGTGACCTATGAGAACGCCTTCCGCCTGTTCGCCGACCTGCGCGGCATGGGCGAGACCAATGCCGGGCTGAACCGCAACCCGGCGCCGCCGCCGCGCGGCTTCTGGCCCACCGTGGCCGCCCGCTACGCCGAGCGTTTCGCCGAGCCCGACGGGCGCATCCCGGCCAGCTTCGAGGTGCTGTTCCTGGCCGGCTGGTCGCCGCATGACAGCCAGCAGAAGCCCCTGCCCCGCGGCAGCGCCACCCGGTCCCTGGCCGAGGTGCTGCGGCCGACCCGGCAGTAGCCCTTTACGTCGCCTCGACTCGCGGCGCGGCTCAAAATAAGTCCCCCCTCCCCTTGCGGGAGGGGGGTAGGGGGAGGGGGTTTCCGCCGCCCGAGCCGGCTTGGGCACTGGCAATCCTGCTCAGCCTAATCTTTTGAGGCCTTCGCGCGGACGCGCGCAGACCCCTCCCCCTACCCCCCTCCCGCAAGGGGAGGGGGGACAAAAGAAGAGCCGCCTCCGATTATTTTGAAGAGGTCCTGCAAGCGGGAGAGGCTACGCGCCGTTGCCCGGCGCCAGCTCCCGCCGCATGACCAGCGCATCCACCGCGGCGTCACCGACCTTGTAGTAGCCCTTGCGCCGCCCGGCCTCCTGGAAGCCGGCGCGGCGGTACAGGGCCAGCGCCGCCGCATTGTCGACCGCGACCTCGAGGAACAGCGCCGCCGCCCCGGCCGCGGCGCAGCGGGCGACCAGCGCGTCGAGCAGCAGCCGGCCGCCGCCCCGGCGGCGTTGCGCCGGCAGCAGGGAGATCGACAGGATCTCGGCCTCGTCCGCCGCCACCCGGCCCAGCGCGAAGCCGACCGGCTCATCGGCCACATCGAGCGCGATCAGGGCGAAGACGCCGGGGCTGGACAGCAGCCGGGCCAGCTCCTGCGCCACCCAGGCCTCGCCGAAGCCGGCCTCGTACAGGGCCGACAGCACCCCGGCCTCGGCCGCACCGGCCGGGACGACCCGCAGTGCGGTCACGGTTTCGACACGCGGTCCGCCAGGGGCACCGCGTCGGGCGGGCGGACATAGAGCGGCGGCGGCGGGCCTTCGCGCGCCTCGTCGGCCCGCGCCTCGGCCAGCCGGGCCACGGTGGCGGGATCGATCGCCGGCGGCCCGGCGCGCCGCACCCCCGCCCGCCCGGCCACCGCCGGCAGCAGCAGGTCGGCGCCGTCGCCGGCCACGGTCAGGGGCCCGGGCGGGATCAGCGCCGCCAGATCGGCGGCGGGCAGGCACAAAGGCCCTGCTAGCGCCCCTAGCAGCGGCCGGCCGGCGGCATCGAACATCCGGGCGAAGGGTTCGGTGCGGCGGCCGTTCAGGGCCACCAGGATGGTGCCGTCGGCGACCGGATCGAGATCGGCCAGCACGGCATCGAAGCTGGGGATGCCGACGATCCGCCGGCCGGCGCCGAGTGCCAATCCGCCGACCGTGGCCAGCCCGACCCGCAGCCCGGTGAAGGAGCCGGGGCCGGTGGTGACGCCGAACAGGTCGATCTCCGCCACCGCCACCCCGGCTTCGGCCAGCACCTCCAGCACCAGTGGCACCAGGCGCACGGCATGGCCCTGGGCCATCGCTTCGGTGCGGGCGGCCACCACCCGGCCGTCGCGCCGCACCGCCACGCCGCAGCCGGCGCCGGCCGCGTCGAGGCCGAGCACGATCACGCGCCGCCTCCCGCGCATCCGCCCGGCGTGCTAGCCCTTCTGCCGCCCGCCGCCCTTGCTGGACCCATCATGCTGCTCACGGAAATTCGTCCTGAAGCCTACGACGTCGAGATCGATCTGCGCTATGCCACGCCGGACAACCTGACCGGGCGCATCATCTACCGCCGGGCGGCCTGCTATCTCCACCCCGAAGCGGCGGCGGCGCTGCGAAAGACCGCGGCGGCGGCCCGGGCGATCGGGCTGCGCCTGCGGATCCTCGACGCCTTCCGGCCGATCGAGGCGCAGTGGCGGTTCTGGGAGGCACTGCCCGACCCGCGCTATGTCGCCGATCCGCGCGGCGGGTCGAACCACAATGCCGGTGTGGCGGTCGACCTGACGTTGCAGGATCCGGACGGGCGGGTGCTGGACATGGGCACGGGCTTCGACGAGATCGACGAGCGGTCGCATCACGCCAGCCCCGACATCCCGGCCGAGGCCCAGCGCAACCGGGTGCTGCTGGCCGGGCTGATGGCGGTCACCGGCTGGGAAAGCTATGCCTTCGAATGGTGGCACTACCAGTTGCCGGGCGCCGCCGCCTATCCCCGGCTGTCGGACAGTGCGCTGAACCCGGGGATGCTATAGTCGCTCATACGATCCGGCAGACGTCCTCGAACTCCAGCCGCGGGCGGCGGGGGAATTCCTTGCTGCGGTCGACATAGCCGATGTCGACCAGCAGGCTGGAGCGCCAGCGGGTGCCGGACAGGAAGGCGGCGTCGACCTTGGCGCGGTCGAATTCGCCGACCAGCCAGCAGCCGAGCCCGACGCCGCGCGCCGCCATGATCAGGTAGGCCGCCTGCATCGCCGCGCCGCGCTGCGCCGTATCCTGCGCCATCTCGGGCTGGGCGGCGAAGCGCGCCGCAGCCTGCGGCTGGTCCGGCAGCAGCCGCGGCAGCTGTTCGTGGAACGCGGAATCGTAAGCCACGATCGCCGTCACCGGTGCTTGCAGCGTCGCCCCGACCACGTCGGAATCCAGGGCCGGACCCAGCGCTGACCGCAGCGCCGCCCGCCCCGGCTCGGAGGTGACGAAGACGATCCGGGCCGGGCTGGAATTGACGGCGGTCGGGCCCTGCTTCAGCAGGTTGTAGACCGCCCGCAGCGTCGCCTCCGGGATCGCCTCGTCGAGAAAGGCACACCTGGCGCGGGCTTCGCGGAACAGCGTGTTGAGAGCGGTGTTGTCGAGCGCCATGCCGGCCCTGCTGCAGAAAATTTCAGCTGGCGGCAGGTAAGCCGATCGCGCGGTCCGCGGCAAGCCGGGCGGAATCGAGCTCGACCAGGTCGTTTCCGCGGATCATGGCCCGAACATCCCGGATATAGGCCGTGCCGCGGCTGGAATAGCGCGTGAGGGTCGACGCCAGATCATAGCCGTCAAGCTTCTGCCGCGCGGCTCGCTGCGCTGCACGCTGCGCCCGGAAGGCGGCATAGGCCGGATGGGTGTTGAGATTGCGGGCGTAGGAGGCGACTCCGTCGATCAGCCGTTCGAAGGCGGCGTAGCGCACCGCGGACCCCGTGGTCTGGCCGAACAGGGCGTTGCGACGCTGGGCGCTGTACGAGGTGCCCCAGCCGGATTCGACCGCCGCCTGGGCCAGCGCCAGCGAGGGCGGCACCACATCGACCCGCAGCAGCAGCGCGTCGATGTCGCCGTCGGCGACGCCGTAGCGCTCGCTCAGCGCGCTGAGCCAGGCCGCCGCCTCGCCCCGCGGCTCCAGGCCGAGGCGTTGCAGCCTCTGCAGCGCCAGCAGCCGGTCGCGGTCGTGCCGGATGTCCTCGTTCACCCGCAGCACCAGCGGCAGCAGCGCGTTGAAGAACACGTCCTTGCGCAGATCGAGGGAACCGAGCCGGCGCAAATCGTCGGGCATCGCCTCGACCAGCAGGCGCGGAACCTCGGCCTCACCGTCGCGCACATCGGCGAGGGTGTAGTCGACGCTGTCGAAGATGTCGCTGAGCTTGCCCGCGCTGTCGACCCTGAGGACGACGTCGGAGGTCTTGTCGATCGGCGGCACGGCCGAGGCCGGTGCAGCCAGAAGCGGCGGCAGATCTGCCACTTGTTGATCGACGATCGCGGGGGGTGGGGGTGCCGGTGGCTCGGCGGCTGCCACGGCAAGGGGCACGATCAGCAAAAGGCCGGCCAAGGCGGCGGCCGGTCGGAACAAACGAACCTGCATGGACCTCGTTCACGGTTGCGCCCGGATCAGCGACCCCGGGCGCCCCGCCTATCGGCACGACCGGGTTCGCGGACGCTCCTATGTCTCAGGAGCGCCGCCGGGGGGAGCGCAGCCCGCCGTCAGGCGACGGCGCGCACCTCCGTCACTTCGGGGATGTAGTGCTTGAGCATGTTCTCGATGCCCGCCTTCAGCGTCATGGTCGAGCTGGGGCAGCCGGAGCAGGAGCCCTGCATGTGCAGGTAGACCACCCCTTCCTCGTAGCCTTGGAACACGATGTCGCCGCCGTCCTGAGCCACGGCGGGCCGGACGCGGGTGTCGATCAGCTCCCGGATCTGGGCGACGATCTCGGATTCCTCGCCCGTGGCGGCATCGGAGCCTTCCGCCGCCGTCTCGGCCACCAGAACCGGGCGGCCGGCGGTGAAATGCTCCATGACCGCGCCGAGGACCGACGGCTTCAGCACGTACCAGTCGACCGGGTCGGCCTTGGTCACCGTCACGAAGTCGGTGCCGAGGAAGACGCCGGTGACGCCGTCGATCTCGAACAGGCGCTGCGCCAAGGGCGACCGCGCCGCCGTTTCCACCGACGGGAAGTTGGCGGTGCCCGCATCCATCACCGCGCGGCCCGGCAGGAACTTCAGGCTGGCCGGGTTGGGTGTCTGCTCGGTCTGGATGAACATGGACACGGTTTCCTTACGATCGCGCGCAGCCTCATGGCCAGCGCGCCGGCAGGGTGAAGAACAAAGGCCCGGAGATCAAGACGAAACGGGGCGCCACAGAGTCGCACGCCAATCGCCGCTGACCGGCCCGGGCCGATACTTGCGCAACCGCACCGTCCTGACGAGGTCGGATCAGGGCCGGTGACTAAGGCTGATTTGAGGCGCCGGACCCCGTCATTCAAGATGCCGCAGGGCATGGCGGGCGATCTTCCACATCGCGGTCGGCAGCCCGGCCTCGCCCAGCTGGTCGGGCGCCATCCAGATCCCGTCCAGGGAACCGCGGCTCCGGCCCGCCGCCACCGTCAGCTCGAAGTCGAAATGGGTGAAGCCGTGGCGCACCAGTCCCGGCAGGATCCGCCAATCTGCCGCCCCCGGCGCCTCGCCGCGCACCGCCGCCAGATCCGGCATCGGCTGCTCCAGCCAGGCGGAGGACGGGAACTCCATCATCCCGCCCAGCATGCCCTTCGGCGGCCGGCGGCGCAGCAGCACTCGGCCCTGGTCGTCGGTCAGCCAGAAGGCGACGGCGCGGCGGGTCGGCTTCGCCGCCTTGGCCAGCTTGGCCGGCAGCGTCTCGGCGATGCCGCGGCGGCGGGCCCGGCACGCCTCGGTCCACGGGCACAGGATGCATTTCGGGCTGCGCGGGGTGCAGATGGTGGCTCCCAGGTCCATGACCGCCTGGGCGTAGTCGCCCGGCCGGCGCCGCGGGGTCAGGGCGGCGGCATGCGCCTTGAGGGTCGGCTTGGCGGTGGGCAGCGGCGTCTCGACCGCGAAGATCCGCGCCATCACCCGTTCGACATTGCCGTCCATGACGGCGGCCGGCCGGTCGAAGGCGATCGCCGCGATCGCCGCCGCGGTGTAGTCGCCCACCCCAGGCAGCTGCCGCAATTCCGCCTCGTCCGACGGGAACACTCCGCCATGGCGTTCCACCACCAGACCGGCGCAGCGATGCATGTTCCGAGCCCGCGCGTAGTAGCCCAGGCCCGCCCAGGCGCGCAGCACATCGTCGAGATGCGCGGCGGCGAGGTCGGCCACGGTCGGCCAGCGCCCGGTGAAGTCGAGGAAATAGTCCTTCACCGCCGCCACGGTGGTCTGCTGCAGCATGATCTCGCTGAGCCAGACCCGGTACGGGTCCGCCTTCTGCCCCGGCAGCGCGCGCCAGGGCAGGACGCGGCGATGCCGGTCGTACCAGGCCAGCAGCGAAGGGGCCAGATCGGGCCCCGGATGGGATGGGGTGGACGTGGCTGTGTCAGGCATGGCTTGCGTTGCCGCTCCGGTGCCCATGGCGTAACACTAGGGGCACGAGTCCCGCAATTCGATCCGGTCGCAGCACCCCGCCCCGAAGGCCTGTTGATGAGCTATCCGAGATCCATGGCCGCCCTGGTTCCCGCCCTGGCCCGCAAGGCGCTGGGCGGCGGACGCAGCGCCATCGGCAGCCTGTTCGCGGACTGGCCCGCGGTGGTGGGCGACCATTGGGCCGACCGCGCGGTGCCGGAGAAGCTGACCTTTCCCGCCGGGCGGCGCGACGGCGGCACGCTGGCGCTGCGGGTCGACCCCGCCGACGCCCTGCTGCTGCAGCACGACCAGGACCGGCTGATCGAGCGGATCAACGGCCATTTCGGCTACGCCGCCATCGTGCGGATGAAGCTGGTCCAGGCGCCGCTGGCGCGCCGGCCCGCGACACCGCGCCGCCGTGCCCTGACCCCGGCGGAAGAGGCAATGCTGGCGCAGTCGCTCGATGCGGTCGACGACCTGGAGTGGAAATCCCGACTTGCGGCGTTCGGCCGGGCGCTTTATGCCCGAACGCCGCCGCGATAAGGCCTGAATGCATGGAGACCATCGGATGCTGAAGACCCTGTTCGCCGGCCTGGCCCTCGCCGCGGCGACGTTCATGACCGGTTCGGCCTCGGCCCAGGCCTGGGACCCGAAGATCACCGACACCGACTATGTGCTCGGCAAGGCCGACGCGCCGGTGACGATGCTGGAATTCGCCTCCTTCACCTGCCCGCATTGCGCCGCCTTCGCCAATGACGTGCTGCCGCAGATCGAGAAGACCTACATCGACAGCGGCAAGGTGAAGCTGGTGTTCCGCCAGTTCCCGCTGAACGGGCTGGACCTGCGCGCCGGCATGATGGCGCGCTGCGCCCCGCGCGAGCAGTACTTCAACATCGCCAAGGTGCTGTTCCAGACCCAGACCAGCTGGGCCACGGCCAAGGACCCGATCGCGGCCCTGGCCCAGATCGGCGGCATGGCCGGCCTGCCCAAGGACAAGTTCGACGCCTGCCTGGCCGACAACAGCGTCGCCGACGCCATCGTCAAGCTGGGCCAGGACGCCACCACGGCCTACCAGGTCAACGCCACCCCGACCTTCGTCGTCGAGGGCGAGAAGATCGAGGGCGAGGCCAGCTTCGACACCTTCAAGGCGCTCTTCGACAAGAAGCTCGCCGAGAAGGGCGTCGCGACCAACTGACGGTCTGGGACCCGCCGCCGTGCATTTCGCCCGGCTCCGCCTGTCGGGCTTCAAATCCTTCGTCGACCCGACGGACGTGACGATCGAACCCGGCCTGACCGGGGTGGTCGGGCCGAACGGCTGCGGCAAGTCCAACCTGGTCGAGGCGCTGCGCTGGGCGATGGGTGAGAACTCCGCCCGGCGCATGCGCGGCCAGGAGATGGACGATGTGATCTTCGGCGGCACCACCGGCCGGGCGGCGCGCAACCTGGCCGAGGTGACCATCACCCTCGACAATGCCGACCGCGGCGCGCCGGGCTGGGACCACGCCGACAGCATCGAGATCACCCGGCGGATCGAGCGCGGCACCGGGTCGGACTACCGCATCAACGGCAAGCTGGTGCGCGCCCGCGACGTCCAGCTGCTGTTCCAGGACAACGCCTCCGGCCCGGCCTCGCCCGCCCTGGTCAGCCAGGGCCGGATCGCGGCCATGATCTCCGCCCGCCCGGCCGAGCGGCGGCAGGTGCTGGAGGAGGCGGCCGGGATCACCGGCCTGCACAGCCGGCGCCATGAGGCCGAGCTGCGGCTGCGGTCGGCCGATGAGAACCTGCTGCGGCTGGACGACGTGCTGGTGCAGCTGGACGCCCAGCTCGGCGGCCTGCGCAAGCAGGCGCGGCAGGCCGTGCGCTACCGCACCATCTCCGAACAGATCCGCCAGATCGAGGCGGTGCTGCTGCACCTGCAGTGGACCGAGGCGGTGACGGTGCTGGCCGCCGCCCGCCAGGCCTATGACGCCAATGAGCGGATCGTCGGCGAGCGCATGATCGCGGCGACCCGCGGCACCACCGAGCAGGCCGAGGCCGCCGCCGCCCTGCCGCCGCTGCGCAAGACCGACGCCGATTCGGCCGCGACGCTGCAGCGCCTGCTGGTTTCACGTGAAACACTCGAGGCCGAGGCCGGCCGGCTGAGCCAGGCGATCCTCGACACCAACCGGCGGCTGGAGCAGGTCAAGGGCGACCTGGTGCGCGAGCGGTCACTGGCCACCGACGCCGCCCAGGCCCTGGCCCGGCTGGCCGAGGAGCGCGAGCGGATCGACCGCCAGAGCGCCGGCGAGGCCGATGCCGAGGCTGAGGCGCGCGCGGCGATCGACACCCAGCGCGAGGTGGTCGACGCGCTCGACGGCCAGCTGACCGCGCTGACCGAGGCCGCGGCCGGCGACGAGGCGCGGCGGCAGAGCCTGCTGAAGCGCCAGCGTGAGCTGGAGGGCCGGCTGCTGGACCTCGCCCGCCGGGACGAGGATGCCCGGCGCCAGATCGCCCTGGTCGAGGCCGAGCTGGCCGGCGCCGACGGCGCCGAGGCCGCCGCCGCGGTGCTGGCCGAGGCCGAGGAGCGGCTGGAGGCGACGCAGGAGGCGGTCGACATCGCGGAGGACCGCAAGCAGGCGGCCGATGCCGCGCTGGCCGCGGCGCGCGACGCCTCGCAGGCGGCCGAGGGCGCAGCCACCCGGCTGAAGGCGGAGGCCGACGGCCTGCGCGCGGCCCTGGGCAACAGCAAGCCCGGCGATGCCCGGGCCCCGATCCTGGACCTGCTGCGGGTCGATCCCGGCTGGGAGGCCGCGCTGGGCGCGGCGCTGGGCGACGAAGCGTCGGTTCCGGCCGACCGCAGCGCGCCGCTGCATTGGGCCGAGCTGCCGGGATACGACTCGGCCGCACCGCTGCCGGCCGGCGCCGAAGCGCTGGCCGGCCATGTCACCGCCCCGGCGGCGCTGGCCCGGCGGCTGAGCCATGTCGGCGTGGTCGCCGATGCCGCCGCCGCCGAGG
>NZ_JBFRHF010000042.1:0-36133 GCF_052115705.1 Inquilinus sp. 2KB_23
GCGCCGGCCTGGGTGTCGCGCGACCGGCCGGCGGGGGCCCGTGCCGCCGCCGCGGCGGGCGCCGCCCTGATCCTGATGGATGACGGCTTCCAGAACCCCAGCCTGGCCAAGGACCTGTCGCTGCTGGTGGTCGACGGCCCGGTCGGCTTCGGCAACGGCCTGGTGCTGCCCGCCGGCCCCTTGCGCGAGACGCCGCAGGCGGGGCTGAAGCGGGCCGACGCGCTGGTGGTGATGGGGCGCGACCAGACCGGGATGGCAGCGCTGGCGGCGCGCCACGGGCTGGTCGCACTGGGCGCTCGGCTGGTACCGGCGCCGGAGGATGCGGCCCGGCTGCGCGGCCGGCGCGTCCTGGCCTTCGCCGGCATCGGCCGGCCGCAGAAGTTCTTCGTCACCCTGGCCGAGCTGGGCGCCGAGATCGTCGGCCGCATCGCCTTCCCCGACCACCACGCCTACACCCCGGACGAGATGATGCGGCTGGTCGAGACGGCGCAGGAGCGCGGCGCCGTGGCGGTGACCACCGAGAAGGACCAGGTGCGCCTGCCGCCGGCCGCGCGCCCGATGGTCGAGGCGCTGCGCGTCGACCTGGCCTGGGACGACCCGGCCGCGCTCGACGCGGTGCTGGAGCCGGTGGTGCGGCGGGTGCTCGGCCACCCGTAGCGGGCCGCGGGGCCGGAAGCGCCTTCGTAAAGATCCGGGACCCACCGCCGCGGGCTTCGCGGGCGGCGATGGCCGCTGGCTGTGCGCCGGCGAAGATTTTCCTCGCTCGCGGCAAAGATTCGGCTTGCAGGATATGAATTGCATTTTGTAGAACAAAGTGCAATTGCGTCGCGACCGGCTTCCGCCGGCGCCGGACCCGGCATGCTGCATTCGGAGCAGACTTGATGAAGAGGATAGCGCCGGGAAGCGCGACGATCGCCATCATGACGGTGCTCTCCGCCCCCGCTTCCGCAGAAATTACAGTCAAAATCAACGGATTTGTTGGATTCCAGGCTGGAATTGTGCTGTCCGACTCGAGTTCCGACAAGCATGATCGCGACTACGACTTCATGACGGCGTCACGGCTCCAGTTCGACGTGACAAACACCACCGATTCTGGGCTGGACTACGGCGCCCGGATCCGTCTCGACGGTGTCGATCGTCGCAACGGCGTGCAAGTCAACCGGACCTATGTCTATCTCCGCGGGCCGTTCGGCACCTTCACCTTCGGCGACGCCCCGACCGTGCTGGGCGAGATCGGCTATTTCTACGCCCATGACGCCGTGCATTCGAAGCTAGGCTTCAACGGCGGCTTCGGCGACGGCCTCGACGGCGTGTTCCAGTTCGGCGGCAGCGACTATTTCTCGCTCGACCCCAGCGGCCAGTCCGGCGTCTCGCGCCAGACCAAGATCAAATACAACTCGCCGTCGATCGGCGGCTTCCAGTTCGCGGTCGACTTCACGCCGGTCGACGGGGCGAAGGTCGGGCCCAGTCGCCCGCATGACGGCAGCGGCGGTGTCGACGACCTGACCAATGACGACGCCACCCTCTACCAGAACGTCACGACAGCCGGCGTACAGTACCGCGGCAAGTTCGACCATGGCTCCTTCGCGATCGGCGCCACCGCCGGCTATGGCGACGGCATCGCCTCCAAGGCCAATCAAAAGGGCAACGACCTGACCGTGGTCAGCCTGGGCGGCCAGGTCCTGACCGACCATTTCGGCGCCAGCGTCAACTGGGTGCACAACGCCAGCATCGCCCTGTCGAACACCGAGATGGACACGATCTCCTTCGACCTCTCCTACGTGTTCGAGGCCGCGTCGATCAGCACCTACTACTCCTACACTTGGCTTCCGCCCGGCAGCGGCCTTAAGTCCCCCGCCACCAACGGCGTCGACCTCAAGCAGAACGACGTCGCCGGGGTGGCGTTCCTGTACAGCCTGGCGCCGGGATTGGGCAGCTATGCCGAGCTGTTCTACCAGAAGCAGGACTACTACTCCGGCGACACCTGGGAAAGCACCGACCTGTTTACCGGGATCCAGGTCCTGTTCTAGCCCGTCCTTCCCCCAAGACACCGCGAGCCCGATCATGACCGCAGACACCGCGCCACCCGCCGCCGCCCGGCCCCAGGGCCGCTACGACACCACCACCATCGTCCTGCACTGGCTGACGGCGCTGCTGGTGGTGGTGATGTTCGCGCTGCCGCAGATCTGGCAGCAGTTCGAGCGCCGCACGCCACCGCGGCTGTGGCTGATCGACCTCCACTTCTCCCTGGGCATCACCCTGGCGGGTATCCTGCTGGTCCGGATCCTGTGGCGCGCGGCGCTGGGCGGCCGGCTGCCCCAGGCCGGTCCGGGCCCCGCCCGGATGGCGTCCCGCATCGTGCACCTGGCCTTCTACATCCTGCTGCCGGCCCAGGTGACGCTGGGCTTCCTACTGCGCTGGGCCCAGCAGCAGCCGCTGCCCTATTTCGGGCTGTTCGTCATTCCCGATCCCTTCTCGATGCCGCTCGACGCCCGCGTGGTCATCGGCCTGCTGCACGAATGGAACGCCTGGGTCATCATCGTGCTCTCGGGCGGGCATGCCGCGGCGGCGCTGCTGCACCATTACGTCCTGCGCGACGGCCTCCTGCTGCGCATGACGCCGAGGCGGTAAGGGGCCTATTGCGACGCATGGATCCCAAGGATTCTGCCATCCGTCTTGGAGACGAGGATCCGAACCCCATCGCTGATTGTGAGCCGTCTGGGCCCTTTCGAACCGGACGTTCTAGTGCGTCCTTCCGCCTGAAGAGGCTCAACCCACTCGGCCCGGGATGATCGTGCGCGTTGATTCCCAATCCGCGGATATCCCCCGAAAGGCGTAGGGCAGCTTCTATTGCTTTTGTATAAAAAGTCATACAATTATCTTTAAAGTTAGCCAATTGGTTCTTCCCCCGTGCAGCGTCACTGCCGTGCGAGTGGGAATGAGAAGCGCAAAAAGCCTTTGATCGGAAGAAGCGGAAAGGGGGAACATCGCCTCCAATTACAATAAGGGTCAATTATGCATACTGTTGGCAACCAAATAGATATGTCTATTGCCGCTATCGGGGTGGCGGAATCCGAAATTGCTCATCTCGGCAGAGACCGGACGGTGGGCCATTCCGGTTCTTGCCTGAGAACGGTCGCAATCATCGACAAACGTGCCTTGGGCCGGGAAACCCTGACGCAAGCCCTGGCGGGAGCCGATGCTCAGTTTCAGAGCCGGGCATTCACCGACATAGGTGAATGGGAGCAGAGCCCGGATCGAAACGACACCTCGGTGATCCTGCTGGAGTGTGGCGTGGTCAGCCATGACGGCTCGTTGTCTGAGGGCCAACTCCGGGCGCTCGTCGACGCCCATCCCGGCATCCCTGTGGTGATGATGGGCGAGAGGGAGGATTCCCGGCACATCGCCGAGATCCTGGCGCAAGGGGGCCGCGGCTATATCCCGACCAGCGTCAGCCTGAGCGTTGCGATCGGGGCGCTTTGCCTTGCAATGGCCGGAGGCATATTCGTCCCTGCCGGCGCTCTGCGGAACTCCGGCCATGAGCAGCCGGAGCGGAAGCAAACCATTCACAGCCTGCTCGGGCTCTCGGAACGGCAGGCCGCAGTCGCAGATGCCGTCGCCCAGGGAAAGCCGAACAAGATCATTGCCTATGAGTTGGATCTGTGTGAGAGCACCGTGAAGGTCCACATCCGAACCATCATGAAGAAGCTGCACGCCCGGAACCGGACCGAGGTTGCCTTCAAGTTGCACGCGGCGAAAGCCCGCGCCGCCTGACATGGAAAAGGCCGCCATTGTCTGACGGCCTTTCCAGCTTCAAGCGTTCCTTCCCGATCCGCCAATACGGGCAAGAATACTTTATCCGCAATACCGTGTGCCAGGTGACGGCCCGACACATTCATTTCCTCGGTCGAAGCGAAGTAATAATAACATAGTATTCAGTTTACCCAAGTACGCCTTTCGGCGTATGCGGCCGGTCCGACGTCAGATGCCGGTATCGACTGGTTCGGACGCGATCTGAGACCCGGGCTGATCGAGATGGGCCGGGTTGTGTGGGTTCGAGCGATGTCCTCTATGGGGCGCCTCGGCTATGGCCGGAAATGGCGCAGGCGACCCGTCTTGGATTTCCTCGGCGAATGGCGGTTTCCCGCCCTTTGCGGAAGGTCGGCGTGATTCATGCGATCGTCGCCTTTGCTCCCCTGAGCGGACCGGAGAGCCCCTGATCTGGCTGTCTGAAAGCGGACACCCAGTCATCCAAAAGCGCGCGCCCAGCCACATCGTCGTGGGATGAACAAGACGTTCACTGGGCGTTAACACAATGTGCATTGTGTTAACTGGTGCCGTTCGTTCATGATACGTTCCATGAAAACGCCACCAGAAGGGTTCGACATCCAGGCCCACTGCCGCAGCCTCGCGCTGCAGCAGATGGAGGCGCTCACCCGTATCGTCGCGATCAGCCTGCAGATGGTCGAAGGCGAGGGCGCCCGCGCCCTCGACGCCCAGGCCCAGGTGAGGGCCGCGGAGCCCAAATCCGACGAGGCCGCGGCGGCCAGGGCCGAGGCGCGGGAGGCCGGGCTGGCCTTCGCCCGCTTCGCCCGCACGGTGCAGCAATCCCTGGCCCAGCGTGCCCATGCCGCCGACAAGCTGTGCGCCCAGGACCGGGCCGAGACCCCCGACCGACTGGCCGCCCGCAAGGCCCGCCGCGACCGTCATCGCGACGAGGTTCAAGACACCCTGCAGGACATGATCTGCGAGGAGATCGAGGATGAGGCCCGCTTCAACGCCCTGAAGGACGATCTCGAGGAGCGGGTCGACGGGCTCTACGAGGACCAGGACGTCCAGGTCGAGGACCGGCCGGTGGGTTCGGTGATGGCGGGGCTGGCCTGCGGCCTCGGCCTGTCCGAGACCTGGCAGCGCTGGCGCGGCGAGGAATGGCCGGCCACGCCGCGCCCGGCCCGGCCGGCGGGCAGCCCGGCGGAGATCCAGGCGATCCGGGCCAAGCGCCGGAGGGCGGTGACCGCCGCGGTCGAGCGGGACTTTGCGGAATGCGCCGATCCCGCCTGGATCCCGGCGCTCCGGGCCGGGCTGGCGGTGCGGCTGCAGGAGCCCGATGGGATCGAGATGCTGGACACCGAGACCATCGCCACCGCGGCCCAACGCCTCTGCCGGTCGCTCGGGCTCAGCCCGATGATCTATGGCTTCAAGCGCGACAAGCCGGAGGTTGCGGATACCGGGTGATAGGCTGGATGGGGTGGAGTCACCGAAGCCGAAACAAACCGGGTCCCCCCTCCCCCTGCGGGAGGGGGGTAGGGGGAGGGGGTTCGCACCGCCGGAGCCGGCCTCGATTCCGACAATCCGGCCGTCGATGGCGAAGCCTGTCCTTTGCGCAGTCGCGCGCGGACGCGCGCAGACCCCTCCCCCTACCCCCTCCCGCAAGGGGAGGGGGACTTCTGAGGCGAGCGCCGCGCCTACCGCGCGCTGCACTCCTGGGCCTTGGCCAGGCTGCGGACCAGGCGCTCGACCACCGGGTCGAACGCCTTCAGGCCGGCGCGGGGGTAGTCGAGCTCGAAATAGGCGGCCTGGCCGTCGCCCAGGTCGATGCCCCTGACATAGAGCACCCGGTCCTTGCGGCTGCCCGACAGGCTGGCCCTGCCTTCGCCGATGCGCCGCAGCGAGAGCTGCCAGCCGTCTTGGGCGTAGCTGTCGGCGCGGCCGGCGGCGTCCGACTTGAAGTCGCCCTCGGCCAGGTTGGCGCCCCACACCGCCAGCCGCGCCCCGCTTGCGGCATCGGCCAGGGTGGCGCCGTCGCCGTTGTCGGCCTCGGTCGCGACGGCGAAGCCCGGCGGGATCTCGACGGCGTAGCAGAACCGCGGATTGGCGTAGAACGACCACGGCTCCGCCGCCCCGGACGGGCCGGCCAGCAGGATTGCGGCCAGGGCGGCGGCGAGGACCCCCGCGGCGCGTCGGCGATGAAACATGGTGGTTCCCCTTGGTGTCGCTGGCTCAGAGACCGTCTAGAAATGCGACTGGTGTGGCCATCTGACGGCGAACACACACCAGCGCATTTCCCAACGGTCTCTCAGAACGCGAGGCCGGTCTTGAAGATTTCCACGGCGTAGAACGCCAGCTCGCCATCCAAAGCGCGCTGGATGTTGGCGGCCTTGCGGAAGCCGTGCTGCTCGCCGGCGAACAGGACATAGCCGACCGGCTGGCCCTTGGCGCGCAGCGCGTCGACCATCGCCTCGGTCTGGTTCGGCGGCACCACCTCGTCCTCGTCGCCCTGGAAGAAGATCACCGGCTTCGACACGCGGTCGGCGTGGTACAGCGGCGACCGCTCGCGGTAGCGCTCCGCCTCCGCCGGATACGGGCCGATCAGCCAGTCCAGGTAGCGCGACTCGAATTTGTGGGTGTCGCGGGCCAGGGCCGCCGCGTCGCTGACCCCGAAATGGCTGGCGCCGCCGGCGAAGTACGAGTCGAAGGCCAGCGCCGCCAAAGCGGTGTAGCCGCCGGCGCTGCCGCCGGTGATCACCGACCGCGCCGGGTCGGCCAGCCCCTGGGCGGCGAGGTATTTCGCCCCGGCCACCGCGTCCTGCACGTCGACGATGCCCCAGCTCAGGTTCAGCCGGTCGCGATAGGCGCGGCCATAGCCGGTGCTGCCGCCGTAGTTGACGTCCAGCACGGCGATGCCGCGGCTGGTCCAGTACTGGATGCCGAGGCTGAGGGTGGAGGAGGAGGCGGAGGTCGGGCCGCCATGGATCTTGACCACCAGCGGCGGCACGTCGCCGTCCGGCGCCGCATGGTCGGCGCTGGCCGGCGGGTAGTACAGGCCGAAGGCGGTGCGGCCGCCGGCGGTGGGGAACTCGATGGGCTGGGCCTCGGAGAAGTAGCCGCGCAGCGCCGGGTCCTGGCCGATCTCGGTCGCGCGCTTCAGCACCTCCCAGCGCAGGGTGGCGAGGTCGAGCCGGACGATCGCGGCGGCGTCGCGCGGCGACCCACCGCGGAACACCGCGGTGCGGTCGGTGGCGCGGACCGAGCTGATGTCGGTGAAGGGCAGCGCGATCGGGGTCAGCGCGCCGGTCGCCAGTTCGACGAAGCCGAGCTTGCCGAGGCCGCTCTCGACATAGCTGCACAGCAGCCGCCCCGGCCCGGCGTAGGCGTAGGTCGACAGGCCGAACACCCATTGCGGCTGGCCGAATTCGGCGGCCAGGGTCAGGATCGGCTCGACCGGGCCGCCGCGCCCGTCGCAGCGGTGCAGGTTCCACCAGCCGGAGCGGTCGGAGACGAACACCAACTGCGCCCCGTCGGGCGACCATTCCGGCTGGAAGATCGATTCGCCCGACCCGCCGGCCAGCGCCCGCGCGCCGGACACCGACCCGTCGGCGGCGAGGTCGGCGACATGCAGAATGGTCTCGACCCAGGGCATGTGCGGATGGTCCCAGGCCAGCCAGACCAGGCGGCTGCCATCGGGCGAGAGGCGGGGGGTCGAGAAGAAGTCGCGGCCCTCGGCCAGGATGCGGACGGTCCCGGCGTCGGCGCCGTCCAGCGACACTGCGATGATGGCGTTGTCGGGATGGGCGCGGCCGGGCGTGTGGTGCTCGCCGACGCCGATCCACAGCTTGCGCCGCGCGTCGATCTGGCCGTCGGCGAAGCGCCATTCCCCCGCCGCCGGGTCGGTGGCCGGGGTGATCGCGACCGGGGCCGCGCCGGGGGCCTGGCGGTAGAGCCGGTGGTCGGGCGGGCCGCCGGCCGGGCCGGGGCGGTCGTTGGAGAAGAACACGGTGCCGTCGGCGACCGTCCAGGCGCCGCCGCCATACTCATGCACCCGGGTGCGGACATTGAAGCCGGCCGGCGTGGCGTCGGCGGCGTTGCCGTCCGGGCCTTGGCGGACCAGGACGCTGCGCCCGCCTTCCTGCGGCCGGCCTTCCAGCCACCAGACGGAATCGCCGTCCAATCGGACCTCGGACAGGCCGATCGACTGCGCCACGATCAGGTCGGAGGTGATGGGCGACCTCCAGAAGCCGAAGGGCGCGGTTCGGATGGGGGATGGGGACATCGCTGGCTTCTCCCGGTCATGGGGTCGCCAGCCTGTCCGATCACGCGGCGGGTTTCCAGCCGCTATTTCTTCGCGATCACCCAGACCGCGTGGATGATGCCCGGGAAGTAGCCCAGCAGCGTCAGCAGGATGTTGAGCCAGAACTGCCCGCCGAAACCGACCTGCAGGAACACGCCCAGCGGCGGCAGCAGGATGGCGATGATGATCCGGATCAGATCCATTCCGGGCAAGGTCCTTCAGGGTAGAGAGTCAAACGGCCGCGACGCCCGGGCGGACGGGGTTCGCCCGCCCGGGCGGTCGATCACGGCGGGTTCGGCTTGGTCGACTGCTCGATGTTCTGCCCGGCCTTCTGGGTGTCCTGGCCGACGCCGCGGACGGTGTTGTCGCAGGCGGCCATGCCCAGGCCGGCGGCCATCAGGCCGACGATGAGTACGATGCGAGTGATCATGATCTGCTCCTCACTTCTTGAGAACGTCGCGGACGGCATCCTTGACCTTGCCGGCCGCGGATTGGACCCGGCCGGTCGCCTGCTGCGCCCGGCCTTCGGCCTCGAGCCCGCGGTTGCCGGTGATCTTGCCGGCGACCGCCTTGCCCTTGCCCACCGCCTGGTCGACGGCGCCTTTGATGCGATCCTTGTCCACTGGGTTCTCCTCAGGCTTCGGACAACCGATCCGGAACGGACCGGTCAGGGAACGGGACCGCGACCCAAAGGGTTCCGCGGCCCCGCGCGGGTGAGTGGCTCCGCGGGGTCAGCGGCAGAGGAAGCGGCCGATCGCCAGGCCGGCGGCGAAGGCGATGCCGAGGCTGGTCAGCGGCCGTTCGGTGACATGGCCCTGGATCTCGTCGCCGACGGTGCTGGCCGCCCTGCCGACGCGGCGGGCGCCGCGCCGGCCGGCATCGACCGCGTCCTGCGCCGCCCCGCCGGCGCGGCCGGCCAGGGTGCCGATCTCGGCCCGCAGATCCGCCAGCGTGCTGGTGAGGGTGTCGATGTCCTGTTCGAGGTTGCGGGTCGCCATGGTCGCGCTCTCCTTACGATTGACCGTCGCGCCGCGTCCGGGCCGCGGCCGTGCGGCCGGGGCATCGAAACGAGGCGATACGTTGGAAACAGGGGAAACTCAGATCAGTGGCCGTTTCGGCACCGGCGTCTCGGCCCATGCGGCAAGGGACCGCAGGGCGCTGGTGTCGTGGACCCGCAGCTTCTTGCGGGCGAGGGTGAAGACGCCGTCGCGGTGCAGGCGCCGCAGCACCCGGTTGGTGTGGATCAGCGACATGCCGAGCATGTCGGCGATGTGCTGCTGGGTCAGCGGGAAGTCCAGTGCATTGTCCTGGACGAGGTCGAGCTGCCGCGCCCGCTTGTAGACCGCGAGCACGATGGTCGCCACCCGCTCCATGCCCGAGCGCTGGCCGACCGACAGCAGGTTGTCGTCGACGATGCCTTCCTCATGCGCGGTCAGCCAGGTCACGTCGTAGGCCAGGCCGGGATGGTTGCGGAACAGGTCCCATAGCTTGCGCTTGGGGAAGACGCAGACCTCGACCTCAGTCAGGCATTCGATGCCGTAGGGCGCGCCGGTGTGGGGCGAGACATGGAACCCCATGAAGTCGCCCGGCATCAGGATGTTGAGGATCTGCCGCCGGGCATCCTCCAGCTCCTTGAAGCGGAAGGCCCAGCCGGAATAGAGGGTGTAGAGGTCGCTGTCGTCATCGCCCTGCGACAGGATCTGCGCCCCGGCCGAGAACTTGAGGGTGCCGCGGCGCATTTCGTTGATGAACGCGATCTCCTCATCGGTGTTCGACTTGAACAGTGGCCGGCTGCGCAATGGGCAGGTCGCGCATTTGGTCGGGGCCATCGATGGCGTCTCCTCATCAACCGGCGAGTCGGTTCGGGCGGCCATCGAATTAAACCGCGCGGTCGAAACCGGGTACGTCAAATGTTAACAGTCGTTACGGTCCGCTTCGCCGGCCGGATCAGCCAGGCGCCGTCATGGCGGCCAAGGGGGAACCCATTCTGTCCTCGCCCTGTATTGGCGTCGGGGCGGTTCGGCGGCGGGGGGCTTGGCCGGACCGGGCCGGCGCGGCATGGTGGCCGCCGAGCATTGCGAGGGAATCATGAGCCTGCGACCCATCCCGTCCTGCCGGCCGCGCGCGCCGGCCTGGCTGCTGCTGGCGGCGCTGGCGCTGCCGGCCCTGGCAGGCCTCGCGGGCCCGGCCATGGCGCAGACGACCCCGGCCGCACCCGGAACTCCGGCCGTTCCCCCGCCCTTCGACCCGTCCCGGCTGGTGCCGCAGACCGGGCCGGCCTTCCGCCAGGCCGAGACGCTGGGGCGTCAGATCTACGTGCTCGACGGCGCGGTGGCGCTGGCCAGCGACCAGCTGCGCCGCCAGGGCGTCGACCTGCGCGCCAGCGGCGTCGGCGGCTGGGTGACCGAGCCGGTGGCGGACGGCATCCTGGTCCGCTTCGTCAGGCGCGGCAGCGCCGGGCCGGAGGCGCTGTACGACGTCACCGTCGCCGCCACCGGCGCACCGCCGACCCTGGCCAGGCGCGACGGCGCGCCGCTGACCCCGGACCAGACCGCCCAGCTCGCCGCCGAGCAGCTGGCGCTGGGCAAGATCGACCAGCCCTGTTCGAAAACCTACAACCCGATCGCCTTCCGCGACCCCGGCACCCGCAACTGGCGGGTTTATGCCCTGGCGGCGCCGACCGGCCCGGGCGTGTTCCTGATCGGCGGCCACTACCGCTTCCTGGTCAGCCCCGACGGCGGCCGGATCCTGTCCGGCGGCCGGCTGTCCCCGCCCTCCTGCCTCGCCGGGCAGGCCACGGCCGACGGGCAGCGCGCCGTCGGCTTCGCGGTGACGGAGGCGCAGCCGACCCCGACCGAGACCCAGGTGTTCCTCAGCCTGCTGCACCAGCTGCCGCTGATCGTGATGACCCCGCCGGAGGGCACGCGCTGGCTGGTCGCCGGCGGCTCGATCTGGTCGATGCGATAGCGCCCGGCTCGGTCAGCTCGAGAAGGCCAGCAGGTTGCCGTCGGGGTCGCGCACGATGAAGGTGCGGGCACCCCAGGGCTCCGCCCGCAGCGTCTGGTGGAACGGCGCGCCGGCCGCCTGGAATTCCAGGAACAGCGGCCTGGCGTCGGCGAGCGTGATGGTCGCGGCCAGCGCGTCGGCCTCCCGCGCCCGGAACCCGGCATCGAAGACCGGGCCGTCGACATGGCGCAGGTTCAGCCGCGCCCCGTCGCGCACCACCTGGGCGTAGAAGGGCGGATCCCCGTAGGCGAAAGCCACCGCGAAGCCGAGCCTGCGGCTGTAGAAGTCGCAGGCCGCGGCGATGTCGGAGACGAACAGCTGCGGTTCGGCCGCGATGAGAACCGGCCGGGCAGAGCCCGGCTGCGTCGGGTCGGTCATGGTCGTCCCTCCCTCCTTCAGCGCCCGCCAGCTCTCGAATCCCGCCTTCCGGGCCCCGGCCTGTCAAGTCGGCCGGATTCCGCTTGATCTTCCGAATATGAGGATCTATCACGTTGTAGAATGTGATGATTGCTCATATTTTTGATCGGATCAGCGGAAGGACGGATGCGATGAAGGTTGTGGTGGCTCTCGCGATCGCGGGCCTGGCCCTGCCAGCCGCGGCCCGGGCCCAGGTGGCGGACCCGGCGCGGGGCGAGGAGATCTTCGACGAATGCAGCGGCTGCCATTCGATCGAGGCCGGGACGAACCGATACGGCCCGTCGCTGCATGCGGTGGTCGGGCGCCGCTCCGGCGCGATCGGCGATTTCGACTATTCCGACGCGATGCGGGCCAGCCGCCTGGTGTGGACCGAGGCGACGCTGGACCGCTGGCTGGCCAACCCCCGCGCGCTGGTGCCCGGCACCCGCATGGACTTCCCCGGTCTGCCGCAGCGGCAGGACCGGCGCGACGTCATCGCCTATCTCGAGGCGGCGGGCGGCGCGCCCTAGCGTCCCCCGCCGGCGGCGGTCACGCCGCGGCGCAGGCGGCCGGCCTGCGGGCCCGGCGCGGCAGGGCCAGCGCCACCACCCCGCCCAACCCGATGCCGGCCGCCGCGAGCAGGAAGGCGGTGCGGGCGCCATCGGCCATGGCGGCGCGCAGCAGCTCACCCTCCTGTCCTCCGGTTCCGGCATTGGCGATGGCGATCAGCACGGCCAGGCCGATGGCATTGCCGATGTTCAGCGCGGTCGAGGCCATGCCGGAGGCCACGCCCTGCTCCTCCGGCGCGACGCCGGAGGCGGCGGCGATCCACATCCCGGTCCAGGTGATGCCCTGGCCGATGCCGGAGACCACCAGGCCGGGCACCAGCGCCAGGTACCCGGCGCCGGGCGAGGCGGCGAGGCCGATCGCGACCGTGCCGGCGATGCCGAGGCCCCAGCCCAGCAGCAGGGTGCGGCGGGTCCCCAGCCGGGTGGCCAGGCGCTCGCCCAGCTGGGTGCCGGCGGCGATCGCCAGCGACGGCACCAGGAAGGCCAGTCCGGTCTCCAGCGCGGAATAGCCGTTCACGGTCTGGAACAGCACGGTCAGGAAATAGGGCAGGGCGCCGAAGCTGCCCATGTAGAGGAAGGTGGTGGCGATGGCTGCGGCCAGGCTGCGGTTGCGGAACAGGCGCAGCGGCATCAGCGGGTCGGCGCTGCGGGTCTCGATCAGCGCGAAGGCGGCCAGGGCCAGGGCGGACAGCACGGCGCAGGCCACGATGCCGGTGGAGCCCCAGCCTGCCTCCGGCCCCTGCACCAGCACCGTGACCAGCAGGGTGGCGCCGGCGGTGACGGTCAGCGCCCCGGGCAGGTCGAAGCTGCGACCTCCGTGCCGCGGCGGGTCGCGCGGGATCACCGCCAGCGCCGCCAGGGCCACGATCCCGGCCAGCGGCACGTTGACGAAGAACACGGCGGACCAGCCGAAAGCATCGGTCAGCACGCCGCCCAGCAGCGACCCCAGGGTCAGCCCGCTGGCGCCGGCGCCGCCCCACACCGCCAGGGCCCGGTTGCGCCGCGGCCCCTCCTCGAACAGCCGGTTGACCAGCGACAGCGTGGCCGGGAACAGGAAGGCGCCGCCGATGCCCTGGACCGCCCGGGCGACGATGATCACGCCGGGGCTCCAGGCCAGCCCGCCGACCAGCGAGGACAGGGCGTAGAGGGCCAGGGCGAACACGAACATCCGGCGCTGGCCCAAGAGGTCGGCGGCGCGCCCGCCCAGCAGCAGGAAGCCGCCGCAGAACACGGTGTAGGCGCTGACCACCCATTGCAGCGACTGTTCGGAGAAGCCGAGCCCCGCGCCGATCTCGGGCAGGGCGACGAACACGATGTTGAGGTCCAGCGAGACGATCAGCTGGGCGAAGGCCAGCAAGGCCAGGCTCCAGCCCAGCGAGCGGTGCCCGCCGGCGGAGAGGGACGCGGACATGGGGTCTCCCTGCGGATGCGATTCGTCCGACTGTACGCGTTTTATCGTACTGTTGAACAGTACTAGAATACGCGTACTATCGGACCCGAGGCGGCCGCTGCGGCCAGGCGCCGGCGGCGAAGGTTTGACTGTCCACGTACCGTTGCCTATCTAGGAGGGATGATCACCCCCCAGCATCCCGACCGGCACCAGATCCGGCTGGAGAACGTCCTAGCCGCCCTGGGCCACCCGATGCGGCTGGCCGTGCTCCGCGCCCTGGCTGCGGATGGCGAGCGGGCCTGCGGCACCCTGCTGAAGGGCGTGTCGAAATCCACCCTCACCCACCATTGGCGGGTGCTGCGCGACAGCGGCGTGATCTGGCAGCGCCCCCATGGCCGCGAGAACCTGCTGTCGCTGCGCCGCGAGGATCTCGACGCCCGGTTTCCGGGGCTGCTCGACGCCCTGCTCGGCGCCGCCGCGGCCGACCCCGCGGGCCCGGCGCCGGAGCGTGCCGCCGGCTGAGCTGGCTCGCCGGCCACACGCTTCGACCGGGACCGAAGCATCCGTCCGCACGCCGGTTCACCATCGGGCTACGGTTCCTGGACACCCGATGGAGCATGCGATGAACACCGATGCCGAGATCCGCCACATCTACGAGCGCTGGCACGAGACCGTGCGCGGCCGCGACCTCGACGGCCTGATGGCGCTCTACGCCGAGGATGCGGTGTTGGAGACGCCGCTGATCATCGCCACCCTGCGCGACCGGGCCGACGGCCGGCTGCAGGGCAATGCCGCGATCCGGTCGTTCTTCCAGGCCGGGCTGCGCACGCTGCAGACCGATCTCGGCCGCTGGTACCGCACCGGCACCTTCTACGCCAACGGCCGGCAGCTGGTCTGGGAGTATCCGCGCGAGACGCCGGAGGGCGACCAGGTCGACCTGGTCGAGGTGATGGACATCGAGCACGGGCTGATCGCCCATCACCGGGTCTATTGGGGCTGGGTCGGCTTCAAGCTGCTGTCCGCCGCCATGGCCAGGGTGGGCTGACGCGAACCCACGGCGCGGGGCGGCCGCGCCGCCGGTTCCCGCGCCGTCGATGGCCCCAGGGTCGAGACGTGGCCAAACCTGGGTCGCCTTTCGACCCGAAGCGGTCCTTGGAGCTCACGCGTTCGGGCGACCGCTTCTGATATCCTTCAGCGGAATGTGTTCGCAGGGGAGGAAGGTACTTCACCAACGCTCAGCAGATGGCAGGACCGATCTAGCCCACCGTGTTTTTTGGAGGGTATGGTGAGCTATCGGCTCTACTTGCAGCCTCGAGGTGGAGGTACTTTATGACCGCCGGGGACGAAGATCTTGACCTAACTCAGACCGAGCAGGCTCGTATAACCGACGTTGTTCAGGCGATTGTTGCCGGGAATCGATCTCTTCTTAATACAATAGTCGATGTCCCGTTGGTGGATGAAAAGATTTTTTGGGAGTGTGTGGATGAACTTCAAGGAAGCGTAGTGGTCCCAGAAGGCGCTTCCCCGTTGCGAGGAGGGTCGTACATTGCCAAGGATGGCGCTAAAACTGTGACCGTGAAACTTCTAGATAGATTAACCGGAGGGTATGACATTGCAATGATTTGTCATAGCCCCTCTGGTGATCTGGCTGATCACATTGAGGTTTGGACCATACTTCGAGATTATGGCGCGATCAGCTATATGTAGCGCCGCGTGTCGGCCTGCCTGAAGCCGTGAGGGTGGCCCTCGTGTCAACGGGGCCCCAAAAGGACCGCGTTGTCCGGTGCGCCGTATGTTGCCTTTGGGCCATCCACTCTATGGCCACTTCGGCTCTTGATCCGGCAGCCCCTCCCTCCCGGTCTCAACTTCCGCTTTCCGCCCAAAGGCGACGATCTCAGCCGCGCCCAATCGGGTTTTGACCCTAGGGCTTCAGGTCGACCGCCGCGCGCAGGCTGCCATCCATGTAGAAGGGCACGGATTCGTGCTCATGGGTGATGGTCCAGCCTTCCGCGGCGCGGCGCAGGCCGAAGGTGATGCGGAACCAGACATCGGCCGTCTCGCCATCGAGCTTGGTGCCGGTGAGCCGGGCCAGGCCATGGCAGAAGGCGACATCGCCGCCGACCGTCACCGCGAGGTCGCGGAGCTCGTAGCCGATCGGGCCCCGCCAGGTCGCGAACCAACCCTCCAGCCCGGCCGTGCCTTCGCCCTGGTCGCGCAGCGGCGGCGCCAGGGAGTACAGCACGAAATCCTCGGCCTGGCCGGCGATGACTCCCCGGGCGTCCTTGCGGCGCAGGGCCTGCGACCGCTGGTCGATCAGCGCCCGGATCCGGGCCTCGTCGGTGGCGGCATCGGGGGTCGTCGTCATCGCTCTCTCCTGTCGTGGGTGTCGATGGCTCCCCCTGAGGACGAAGGATGGGTCGTCGATCCGACAGCGGGACCGGGGATTTTTTTTGGGGACGGCCGGAGCGAGCGACACTTGCCTCGCCCAGAATTGAACGGTCGTTCGGTCAATGCATCGAGGCGACCTCTCCCATCGGCTCGCGACAATCGGGCGCTTGTGCCGGCGGGGCGTGCCGGTACGCTGCGATCACTGCATCGGGGCAGGGACGAGGGGAGCACCTGACATGGCCGAGATCGAAGCGAAGCTGGCGGCCCTGGGGCTGCAGCTGCCGGCCCCCATCAAGCTGCCGCCGGGCGTGGTGCTGGGCTTCCCCTGGGTCCGCGTGCATGGCGACCGGGCCTATGTCTCCGGCCATGGCGCGCTGGCGCCCGACGGGTCGATCGCCCAGCCGCTGGGCAAGGTCGGCCAGGAGCTGACGCTGGAGCAGGGCTACCACGCCGCCAAGCTGACCGGCCTGGCGATCCTGGCCAGCCTGAAGGCCGAGCTCGGCGATCTCGACCGCATCACCGCCTGGCTGCGCGCCTTCGGCATGGTCAATGCCGGGCCCGGCTTCAACCGGTTCCCGCTGGTGATCAACGGCTTCACCGACCTGATCGTCAGCCTGTACGGCGAGGAGCGGGGCAAGCATTCCCGCTCCGCCGTCGGCATGGCCGGCCTGCCCTTCGACCTGGCGGTCGAGATCGAGGCCGAGGTCGCCATCCGCGCCTGAGAGGGGAGGGACGCCCGGGGATCCGGGCGTCCAGGCCTTCTTAAGCGGCGGGCGCGCCGATCGACCACATCACGCCGAACGGGTCGCGCAGCTGGCCGTAGCGGTCGCCCCAGAACATCACCTGCAGCGGCAGCACGATCTCCGCCCCGGCCGCGACCGCGCGGTTCCACCAGGCGTCGGGGTCCTCGACATCGAGATGCAGGGTGAAAGCCTGCGGCGGCTGCAGCGGATAGCCGTGCTCCGGATACGCGTCGCCCAGCATCACCGAGCCGTTGTTGATGTAGAGGTGGATGTGCATCGTCCGCCCCTGCTCGTCGACCGGGATGCGGTTGACCTCCTCGGCGCCGAAGGCCCGCTGGTAGAACTCCGAGGCCTTCACCGCCCCGCCGACGTTGAGATAGGCGGCCACGCCGAGCACCTTCGGCCGCACCTGCGCCGTCGCCTGTCCGGGTTCTGTCATGTCTTCCTCCTGCTTGCGGTTGTCCGTGGTCCGGCCGCGGCGGTTGCTGCGGACCTGGCCCAAGGACGACCGGGCGGGCGCCGTGCCGACACGGCCGCCAAAAAAAATCTCGGGGTCAGCTGGACGCCTTGGCGTCGGCCTCGGCCCCGTCCTGCTGCAGCCGGTCGAGATGCAGCCGGATATGGGCCGCCTCCGCCGCCGTGCCGGCCAGCGCGATGGCCTGGTCGTAGGCGGCGCGCGCCTCGCCGAAGCGGCCGAGCTGCTGCAGCAGCGCCCCCTTCAGCCCGAAGAAGTAGAAATAGCCGGACAGGCGCGGCGCCAGCGGCTCGATCATCTCCAGCGCCACCTGCGCGCCGTGCAGCTTGGACACCGCGACCGCCCGGTTGAGCGTGACCACCGGCGAGGGCTGCAGCCGCTCCAGCGCCTGGTACAGCAGGTCGATCTCGGCCCAGTCGGTGTCCTCGGGCCGCGCGGCGCGGGCGTGCAGCGCCGCGATCGCCGCCTGCAGCTGGTAGGGGCCGGGGCGGCGGTGGCGGATCGCCTTGTCGATCAGGGCCAGCCCCTCGGCGATCATGGCGCGGTTCCACAAGCCGCGGTCCTGGTCCTCCAGCAGCACGATGCTGCCGTTCTCGTCGAAGCGGGCCGGGGCGCGGGAATGCTGCAGCAGCAGCAGGGCGGCCAGGCCCATCACCTCGGGTTCGGCCGGGAACAGGCGCAGCAGCAGCCGGGCCAGGCGGATCGCCTCGTCGCACAGCGGCGCGCGCAGCGGCGCCTCCTCGCTGCTGACGGTGTAGCCCTCGTTGAACACCAGGTAGATCATGGCGGCGACGGCGGCCAGCCGCCCCGCCCGCTCCGGCGCACCCGGCGTCTCGAACGGCACGTCGGCGGCGGAGACGCGGGCCTTGGCCCGGGTGATGCGCTGCTCCATCGCCGCCTCGCCCACCAGGAAGGCGCGGGCGATCTGCCTGACCGGGATGCCGGAGACGACGCGCAGCGCCAGGGCGATCTGCTGGGTCGCCGGCAGGTCGGGATGGCAGCAGATAAACAGCAGCCGCAGGATGTCGTCGCGGTACTGGTTGCCGTCCAGCCGGTCGGCCATGTCGGCCTCGGCGTCATCCAGGTCGGACAGCAGCTCGTCCTCGGGCAACGGCACCTGCCGCTTGCCGCGCCGCACGGTGTCGAGCGCCGCGTTGCGGCCGACGAAGATCAGCCAGGCCGCGGGGTCGCGCGGCGGCCCCTTCTGCGGCCAGGTCTTCAAGGCCCGCAGGCAGGCGTCCTGGAACGCCTCCTCGGCGGTGTCGAGATCGCGGAAATAGCGCAGCAGGGCGCCGATCGCCTGGGGGCGGGCAGAGGTGATGGCCGCGTCGATCCAGGCGATGTCGGTCATGATCCAGCGGTTCCCGGCTTGAAGCTGCGGATCGGGCGGACCTCATAGGCCCCCCCGGGATTGGCGCGCGCGAGGTCGCGCACGATGTCCAGCACCTCGTCCAGCGAGGCGCAGTCGAAGGTGTAGAAGCCCAGAAGCTGCTCCTTGGTCTCGGCGAAGGGGCCGTCGATCACCAGCGGCTCGCCCGCGCCGCTGCGCAGGGTGGTGGCGGCGGTGGTCGGCAGCAGCCGGGCGACGGGCCCGATCTTGCCCTGCCGGGCCAGCGGCTCCTGCACCGCGACCAGCCGGGCTATGACGGCATCGTCTTCGGCCTTGCTCCAGCCCTCGGTCACGGCTTCGTTGTGGTAGCAGAGGACGGCGTACAGCATCCGGTCGTTTCCTTTTCATCCCGAGGACGAACGAGTATGCCCGCCGCCGACACCGCCGGCAAAAAATGCCGCCGGCCACGCCCGGGACGACGGGGAATGCCGGCGATTCCTTTCTAGTCCCCCCTCCCCTTGCGGGAGGGGGCTAGGGGGAGGGGTCTGCGCGCGTCCGCGCACGAATGGCCTGGGAACCCGGTCCCGCACAGGCTGGTCGGTCGCCAAGGATAGCTGGCTCGGGTGGAGAAAACCCCCTCCCCCTACCCCCWCCCGCGAGGGGAGGGGGGACTCAGATTGATCAGGTTCAGTCGCCGTCCAGCTCCGCCAGGGCCATCTCCGCCACTGCCAGGTCGATGGCGGGATGGTCGCCGTCATCGAGGCTCCAGACCGCGGACAGGCCGGCGGCGGCCAGCACCCAGCGCAGCAGACGGCCGCGCTCGATCCCCGCCGCCTCGGCCACCACCGCCGCTCGCCGGGCCAAGCGGCCGGGCACGGTGGCCACCGCCTCCTCAGGGGCGGCGAGGGCGGGCGCGCCGGGCAGGCCCATGTCGGGGTTGGTGAAGATGCTGCCGAAATCATAGCCGCGGTCGCCGACCAGGTGGCGCGGGTCGATCGCCAGCCAGCCGCGCGGGCCGAAATCCAGCACGTTGTCGTGGTGGAGGTCGCCATGCAGGGTGACGATCTCGCGCGGCGCCGCCAGCAGGTCGCGGGCCACGGCGGCGGCGCGCGCCACCACCCCGCCATGGCGGTCGCCGCCGAGGGTCAGCGGCTCGAACCACGCCGCCAGCGGCAGCAGCCCGTCCGGCAGCGGCCGGCCGCGCGGGGCGTGCAGCCCGGCCGCGGCGGCGCACAGGATGCGGCAGGCGTCGTCGTCCTGCCCCTGCCGCGCCATGGTGGTCAGCGAGCCGGGGCCGGTGGCGCGCTCCAGCAGCAGCGTGTCGTCGTGCTGGGCCAGCACCATGGCGGCGCCCTCGCCGGTCCAGTATTGCATCAGCAGGCAGCCCAGCCGCTCATCCGCGTTGACCGGCTGCTTGATCATGGCGGCAAGGTCGCCGCTGCGCACCGGCAGCAGCCGGCTGCCATGGGTGACGATCGGGTCGCCGTCCGGCACCAGGCTCCAGCGGGCCAGGTCGTCTTCGAACATCGTCTCGGTCCTGTGTTCGGGGGGATGGAATGCGGGCGGAGTCATGGCGCGTCCTCCAGCTCCGCCAGATCGATGCCATGGGTGTCGAACCACCATTCCGGCGGTTGGTCCGGGTGGCGGGTCTTGAGCCTGAGATAGCGGTCGCGCAGCCGCTGCTGGCGCGCCACCTCCGCCCGGAACTCCGGGTGGTCGAGCGTGCCGCCGAGCGCCCACAGCCGGCGCAGCAGCTTGCGCAGCACATAGCCCTGCGCCTTGCCGCCGGGCCGGTAGCCGCTGGCGATGATGCTCTCGATCGCGTCGACCAGGACCTGCTCCGGCGTTGGCGGCGGGGTGCCGTTGACCAGCATGTCCAGCCGGTCGAGGCCGAAGCCGCAATCGATGCCGTTGCCCAGCGGGTTGACGATGTTGCCGATCTCGACCCCGTCCCGATAGAACTCGGTGCAATAGCCGGAGATGGCGCCGTCGCTCCAGGTGCAGTCCGGGTCGGGCCGGATCGGCACGCGGCCGCGATACAGCGGCGACCACGCGTCCATCCGGTCGGGGTGGATGGTGACATGGTCCGGCCATGCGCCGATCCCGTCGAGGAAGGCGAGCCAGAAGTCGATCGCCTGCCCGACCGTCATGCGGCGGAACGAGAACAGGCCGATCATGTCGAAGCGGAGCCGGTGGGTGCCGTCGCCGATCTCGTCGAGATCGCCCAGCCGCAGGCAGGGCTGGAGGTTGGCGAAGGTGCCGGTGAAGGCCGGGTCGGCGAACAGCGGCTTGAACTGCTGCATCCCGGCCGTGCAGAACAGCGTGGTGCTGTCGAAGGGCCGAACCGATGGGTTGGTGGTGAAACCGATCCCCTTTTCCTCGCAGAAAAGCTGGAACCGGTGGGTCAGGCGTCCCGCGGGGACATAGGCAACCTCCTGTGCGCTCAAAGGCCCGCCGGGATGGCGGGCCTTCACATCATTTAGCCATGCGCCGGATGCGGTTTCAAGGCGCCGGCCCCGCCGCGCGGTCAGCGGCGCAGGTTGGTCCGGGCCAGCTCGACGATCGCGTCGACCCGGCCGTTCAGCACCGCCTTCAGCATGTACAGGGTGAAGCCCTTGGCCATCTCGCCGGTGACCTTGGGCGGCATCGCCAGCTCCATGCGGTTGACCACGGCGTCGATCAGCACCGGGCCGGGATGGGCCAGCGCCTCGGCCAGCTTGGTCTCGACCTCCGCCGGGTCCTCGATGCGCACGCCCTTGATGCCGATCGCCTCGGCCATGGCGGCGAAGTTGGGGTTGACCAGCTCCGTGCCGGTGTCGAGGAAGCCGGACGACTTCTGCTCCAGCTCGATGAAGCCGAGCGAGCCGTTGTTGAACACCACCACCTTCACCGGCAGCTTCAGCTGCACCAGGCTCAGCAGGTCGCCCATCAGCATGGTGAAGCCGCCGTCGCCGGACAGCGAGATCACCTGGCGCTTGGGGAAGGCGGCCTGGGCGCCGATCGACTGGGCCATCGCATTGGCCATCGACCCGTGCCAGAACGACCCCAGCAGCCGGCGCCGGCCGTTCATGGCGAGGTAACGCGCCGCCCACACCGTGGGCAGGCCGACATCGCAGGTGAAGATGGCGTCGTCTGCGGCCTGCTGGCTCAGCACCCGGGCGATGTGCTGCGGGTGCAGCGGGCCGCCGGGGCGCCCGGTGGCCAGCTCGTCCAAATCCTTGCGCGCCTCCTGGTAGCGCAGCACCGCGGCGTCGAGATGGGCCCGGTCGGTCTTGGGCTTCAGGCGCGGCAGCAGCCCCCGGATGGTCGAGACCACGTCGCCGATCAGGCCGAGATCGACCGGCGCCCGCCGGCCGATCGCCTCCGGCCGGATGTCGATTTGGGCGATGCGCGCGGCCTTTGGATAGAACTGGCGGTAGGGGAAGTCGGTGCCCAGCATCACCAGGGCGTCGCAGGATTCCATGGCGTAATAGCCGGAGGAGAAGCCGATCAGCCCGGTCATGCCGACGTCGTAGGGGTTCTCCCACTCGACATGCTCCTTGCCGCGCATGGCATGGACCACGGGGGCCTTCAGCGCCTCGGCCAGCTGCAGCAGCTCGGCATGGGCGCCCTCGCAGCCGCCGCCGCACAGCAGGGTGACGCGGGACGCGCCGTTCAGCAGCTCGGCCAGCTGGTCCAGCGCGTGGTCCGGCGGGGTGATGGTGGGCCGCGCCGGGGCCAGGCCCAGCGGCTTCGGCGCCGGCGCGTCGCCGGCCGGCTTCAGGGCGACGTCGCCCGGGATCACCAGCACGCAGACGCAGCGTTCGGCCGTGGCGCGGCGGATGGCGATCTCCAGCGCGCGGGGCATCTGCTCGGGGCTGGAGACCAGCTCGCAATAGCTGCTGCACTCGCGGAACAGCTGCTCGGGATGGGTCTCCTGGAAGTAGCCGGAGCCGATCTCGGCCGAGGGGATGTGGGCGGCGATGGCGACCACCGGCACGCGCGAGCGGTGGCAGTCGAACAGGCCGTTGATCAGGTGCAGGTTGCCCGGGCCGCAGCTGCCGGCGCAGACCGCCAGTTGGCCGGTGACATGCGCGTCGGCCCCGGCGGCGAAGGCCGCGACCTCCTCATGCCGCAGGTGCAGCCATTTGATGCCGCCATGGCGGCGCAGCGAGTCGGTGAAGCCGTTCAGGCTGTCGCCGACGATCCCGTAGATCCGCTGCACGCCGGCGGCGGCGAGGGTGTCGACCATCTGGTCTGCGACGGTTCTGGCCATGGCGGTCTCCTCGAACGGCAATTCGTGGAACGGTGACGGACCGGCGGTGCGGCCCGCATGCGACCTTATCGCCTGTATCGGGTCCGGCCGCGTGCCGGATGGTCGCACCGGGCGGCGGTCGGATCAGGGGAAAATCCACGGCCGCTGCAGGTCAGTAGTTCGCGGCCTCCTCCGGCGAATGGCCACGGCGGTGGACCAGCATGGTGCGTTCGAAGCTCATCACCTCGGCGCCGTCCTGGTTGAGGCCGCGGGTGGCGACGGTGACGATCCCCTGGGTCGGGCGGCTCTTGGACTCGCGCTTGTGCAGCACGGTGCTCTCGGCATAGAGGGTGTCGCCGGCGAAGACCGGGTGGCTGGCCTTCACCTTGTCCCAGCCGAGATTGGCGACGACCTTGGCGCTGACCGTGCGCACGCTCATGCCGGTCAGCAGCGCCAGGGTGAAAGTCGAATCCACCAGCATCCTCTTCCATTCGGTCTTGGCGGCGTAGGCGGCATCGAAATGGACCTGCTGGGTGTTCATGGTCAGCAGCGTGAACCAGACATTGTCGGCATCCAGCACGGTGCGGCCGGGCCGGTGCTCGAACACGTCGCCCGGCTCGAAATCCTCCCAGTACAGGCCCGAGGTCTCGCGGTAGCGGCGTTCGCCGACGGTCTTGTAGGCGGGCAGAACGGGATCCATGGGGTCTTTCCTCCTCAGCCGGCCGTGTAGACCGCCGGCCCCTCATAGTCCTGCTTGCCGAGGTCGACGCCGCTGTGGCGCAGGATCGCGTAGGCCAGGACGATGTGGAAATGGAAGTTCGGCAGGGCGTAGTGCAGCAGGAAGGGCAGCCCGGTGAAGTACCGCGTCCGGCCGCCCATGGTGACCGCGACCGGCCGGTCCTCGGCACCGTCGATGCGGTCCGGCGCCAGGCCGTCGAGATAGGAGAGGGCGGCGGCGATGCGGGCGGCAAGCTGCGGAAAGCTCTCCTCGCCCGCGGGGAAGGCGTGGCGGACGCCGCGGTTGAACACGGCGAAATCCTCCGCCTCCGGGTCGGGCAATTCGGCACCGGCCAGCCGCGCCGCCGTGCCCCGGGCGCCATCGGCCGCGATCTGCACCTGGCGGGCCAGCGGGAACATGTCCGGGGCCAGGCGGCTGGCCAGTAGGATATTGGGATCGAATCCCCGGACCGCGGCATGGGCCTCAGCCTTGGCGAGGATGACGGCGCATTGAGTCAGGCCGCGACGGAACACCGGCACCGAGGCCTGGTACATCGAGATCGTCATTCGCCTCGTCCCCGACTGTCATGCCCGGGCCTGACCCGCGGATGTCCGGTCGAGCTTTCCCTTATTGTCATGCCACGGCTTGACCGTGGCATCCAGGGGCGGCCAGAGCAGCTCTTGGTGGCCCCTGGATTGCCCGGTCAAGCCGGGCAATGACAGCAAAAGAATCCCGCGCCCTCTACGTCCGCACGTCTACCGCGGCCGCAGGGCCACGGCGTAAACCAAGCTGTCGGCCTCGGCGCCGCGCAGATGCGGGGCGCGGTCGTCCTCGTCCTCGACGATCGCGGTCTCGCCCTCGGTCACGGCGAGGTGGCGGCCGATGTCGATCACCGCGGTGCCGCGCAGCACGTGGAACAGCCAGACCGTCGCCGGCTCCAGCATTGCATCGGCGTCGTCCAGCGCCACCACCCGGTGGTCGATCTGCAGCGCCCGGTCGGCGATGACGTTGAGGTCGCGCACCGGGCCGTCGATCAGCCGGCAGGTGGTGGCGGCCTCACCATCGAAATCGAAGGGCTGGTGCGGCTGGTCGAGGCGGACGGTGTTCGGCGCCGCGCCGGCTTCGCTGATCGTCAGTTCCATGCCGGCGCCGGACAGCAGCATGATGGTCCGGCTGCAGCCGGGAAAGGCGGAGAACGGGCCTTCCGACGCCACGTCGGCCAGGCTCAGCCGCCAGCGGAGCCCCGCCGGGCCGTCGCCCGGCTCGAAGGCGATCTCGGCTGTCGTCCCGCCGCCGTTGCGCCAGGGCATCACACGGTGCTGGGCGGGCGAAACGATGCGAGCGGGCATGGGCGGCGCGACCTTGGCTGGTGGAGGCGGAACCATACCATAGGACGGGCCGCGTCCACGGCGTTTCCGACCTCCAGAAGGTCGCTCCGGGCCCGTCCCGGTGAGTCGGCTGGCGTGGCTTTCGAGAACCGGAGCGCAGCGCACATTTGGTGCGTGAGCACCGGAAGCGGAGAAAGCCGCGTCAGACGGCCGCCGGGGCGAACCCGGGGCGGCCTTCACCGGGCGTCGTGGAAGATCACCCCCAGCGTGTGCCGGCGGCCGGAGCGCAGGCGGCTGACCCCGTGCCGCAGATTGACCCGGTAGTCGCCGCGGGTGCCCGCGACCGGGCGGTGATGCACCGCGAAGGCCACGGCGTCGCCCTGGCGCAGCGCCACCACCTCCGGCCGCGACTGCATGCGCGGCCGCTGCTCGGTCAGCACGAACTCGCCGCCGGTGAAGTCGCGGCCTGGTTCGGACAGCAGGATCGCCACCTGCAGCGGGAAGGCCAGGTCACCATACAGGTCCTGGTGCAGGCAGTTGTAGTCGCCCGGCCCGTATTGCAGCAGCAACGGCGTCGGGCGCAGCTGGCCGGCGGCGTGGCACAGCTTCAGGAAGGCCTCGTGCTCCGCGGGATAGCGGGTGTCGATCCCCATCCGCCGGTTCCACTCATTGGCGATCGGCGCCAGCCGGGGATAGAGGGCGCCGCGCAGCCCGCCCACCAGGTCGGGCAGGGGATAGGCGAAGTACTTGTACTCGCCGCGGCCGAAGCCGTGCCGGCCCATCACCACCCGGCTGCGGAACGGGCCGTCCTGGGGATACAGCGCGGCGATGCTGCGGCATTCCTCGGGCGACAGCAGCTGCGGCAGCACCGCCGATCCCTGCTGGTCGAGCTCGCCGGCCGCGGCGGTCCAGTCGATCCGCGCCACCCGGTCGGCAGGGGAAGCGGCGGCGGGGGCCAAGGGGTGGAGAAGGGCGCGGGGCATCGGTTCGTCTCCCGGTGGTTCCGGTGGTTGGGGTCGTGACGCCACAGTGCCGATCCACGACCCGCGGCGCACTCCGGCGCTTGCGGCCGAATTCGGGCGGGCCCCGCCCGTGCCGACGGTCCGGCACAGGATCATGTCCGGATTGGGGAGGATGGCACTTCATTCCGCCCTGGAAACGACGCAGCGGGCGCCGAAACCAGTGTCATGACCGAGCCCTGCCGGGCCGGTATCCCTAGGAGAGTGCCACCATGACGCGCGCGATCGTTCGTGGACCCAAATTCCTCCGCACCCTGCTGCTGGGCAGCGCCCTCGGCGCCCTGCTGGCGGGGCCCGCCTGGGCGGTGCAGGGGCAGGACCAGGGGCGGCCCCAGGTCGAGGTCGCCTTCGTGCTCGACACCACCGGGTCGATGGCCGACCTGATCGACGGCGCCAAGCGCAAGATCTGGTCGATCGCCACCACCATCGTCGAGGCCAACCCCGACGCCGAGATCCGCATCGCGCTGGTGGCCTATCGCGACCGCGGCGACGACTACGTCACCCGGACCTACGAGCTGACCACGGATATCCAGGGTCTGTACGGCAAGCTGCTGCAGCTGCGCGCCGACGGCGGCGGCGACTGGCCGGAATCGGTGAACGAGGCGCTGCACGACGCGGTGACCAAGGTGCGCTGGAGCCAGGGCGGCCAGGCCCGCAAGATCGTCTTCCTGGTCGGCGACGCGCCGCCGCACATGGACTACGCCAACGCCCCGAAATACGCCGAGGTGGTGGCCGCCGCGCGCAAGAACGGCATCATCGTCAACGCGGTGCAGGCGGGCAATGCCGGCGACACCCGGCAGATCTGGCAGGACATCGCCCAGCGCGGCGCCGGCCGCTACATCCCGATCCCGCAGGATGGCGGGCAGGTGGCGGCGATCGTCACGCCCTACGACGACGCCATCATCATCCTGCAGCGCCGGATCGACGCCACCGTGATCCCCTACGGCTCGGCGGTGCAGCAGGACGGCCTGCGCGAGAAGATGGACCTGCGCGCGTCGGCCCCCGCCTCGGTCCAGGCCGACAATTCCGGCTTCTACAGCAAGCGGTCCGACCGCACCGAGGTCGTGACCGGTGCCGGCGACCTGGTGGCCGACGTCGCCAGCGGCGCCAAGGCGCTGGGGTCGGTGTCGGATGACGAGCTGCCGGAGGTGCTGAGGGGCAAGACCGCGGAGGAGCGCCAGGCCTATGTCGCGCAGCAGCAGGCCGAGCGCGCGGCGCTGACGACCGAGATGGCGGCGCTGGTCGGCCAGCGCGACAGCTTCATCGAGGCCGAACAGGCGAAGCAGGCCGGCTCGGCGCCGGTCGACAGCTTCGACCGCGCGGTCGAGGAGACGCTCCGCACCCAGCTGGAGTAAGGGCGGACGTCCCTACGCCCGCGGCACCGGGGTGTAGGTCACCATCCGCAGGTCCGGCGCGCCTTCGACGGTGAAGGTGGCGTGGGCGAATTCCAGCAGGCCCAGCGTGTCGTGCCGGATGCGCTTGATCCCTTCGCTGCGCTCCGACACGTCCTGGCCGGGCCACCAGCGGCGGAACTCCGGGCTGGCCGCCTGCAGCGCCTCGACCAGTTCGGTAAAGGCGGGGTCGGCGCCGGCCCGGCCGTGGTCCAGGCGGAACTTGGCCAGGACGCGGCGGGCGGCGCCCTCCCAGTCCGGGATCATCCGGCGCCAGCGTGGCTCGGTGAAGATCAGCCACAGGCTGTTGCGCTCGGCCGGCGGGATCGCCGCGTAGTCGCCGAACAGCGCGGTGTTGGCCGCGTTCCATGCCACCACGTCCCAGCGCGCGGTCTTGATGTAGGCGGGGTTCGGCAGGCTGTCCAAGAGGGACTGCAGGATCGGCGAGACCGTCGGCAGGCCGGGCGCGGCATGCGGCGGCGGCCGGTGCTGCGCCAGGGCGTAGAGGTGCTGGCGCTCGGCCGGGTCCAGCCGCAGCGCCCGGCACACCCGCTCCAGGAAGTCGGCGGAGACCTGGATGGCGCGGCCCTGCTCGAACCAAGTGTACCAGGTGACCCCGACCCCGGCGAGCTGGGCCACCTCCTCGCGCCGCAGCCCCGGCGTGCGGCGGCGGGATCCGGCGGGCAGGCCGACCTCGTCCGGGCTGGTGCGGGACCGGCGGTCGCGGACGAAGTCGGACAAGGCGCGGCGGTCGTCGGTGCGCTGCAGGGCGGAGACGGGCATAGGCTATTGTTTCTACTAATAGGATAAGAACTTATCTTTTCCTATTATAGACCATCCTCCAGTCTCTGTCGCGGGCGGACTGCCGGTCGCCGACTGCCGGTCCGCCGATGGAGATTCCCGATGACCGATGTGACCTACCCGGCCGAGGCCGCCCGGCGGCCGACCGTGGCGCGGCCCTGGCTCGCCCTGGCCGTGATGCTGCTCGGCCCGTTCATGACCGTGATGGATGTGATGATCGTCAATGTGGCGATCCCCAGCATCCGGCTGGGGCTGGGCGCCAGCTACGCCCAGGCCGAGCTGGTGGTGGCCGGCTACAGCCTGGCCTATGCGGTGGCGCTGATCACCGGCGGGCGGCTGGGCGACCTGCGCGGCCGGCGGCGGATGTTCGTCGCCGGGCTGCTCGGCTTCGCCGCGACCTCGGCCCTGTGCGGCCTGGCGACCAGCGCCGAAACGCTGATCCTGGCCCGGCTGCTGCAGGGCGTCGCCGCGGCGCTGCTGTTCCCGCAGGTGTTCTCGCTGATCCGCGTCACCTTCCCGGAGCCGCAGGACTGCGCCAAGGCCTTCGCCGCGCTCGGCGTGGTGCTGGGTCTGGCCGCGGTGGCTGGGCAGGTGCTGGGCGGCATCCTGGTCGCGGCCGATCTCTGGGGCCTAAGCTGGCGGCCGATCTTCCTGCTCAACATCCCGATCGGCCTCCTCGCCGCGGTGGCGGCGCCGCGGCTGATCCCGGCCGACACGGTGAAGCCGGGACAGCGGCTGGACCTCGTGGGCGTCGGGCTCAGTGCGCTCGGCCTCGGCCTGCTGCTGTATCCGCTGATCGAGGGGCGCGAAGCCGGCTGGCCGGGGTGGTCGCTGGCCATGCTGGCCGCCGCGGTGCCGGTGCTGGCCGGGTTCGCCTGGCTCCAGCACGCCCGGTCGCGCCGCGGCGCCTCGCCGCTGCTGCAGATGGCACTGTTCCGCGACCGCGCCTTCGCCGCCGGGGTGCTGCTGGTGATGGTGTTCTATTCGACCATGAACTCGGTCTATCTCGCCTACGCCTTCCTGGCGCAGCTAGGCCTCGGGCGGTCGGCGCTGGCGGCGGGGCTGGTGTTCTCCCCGGCCGCGGTCGCCTTCATGATCGCCTCGATCGCCGCCGGCCGGGTGGCGCCCGAGCGCCGGCGCGCGGTGCTGCTGGCCGGGGCGGCGATCGCGGCGCTGGGCGAGTTCGCCGCCGCCGCCACGGCGCTGCTGGCCGCGCCGCTGCAGGCGGAGGCGCTGATCCCGGCGCTGCTGCTGCTCGGGGTCGGGCAGGGCCTGCTGATGACGCCGCTGCTCAACACCATCCTCGGCGGCATCCATGACGGCCATATCGGATCGGCCTCCGGCATGCTCAGCACCATGCAGCAGGTCGGCGGCGCCTTCGGCGTGGCCCTGGCCGGGATCCTGTTCGCCGTGGTGCTGGACGGCGCCCGCGCCGCGGGGCTGGGCGAGGCTGCGGCCTATGCCCGCGCCTTCGCCGCCGCGGCCGGCTATGGTGGGTTGGCGACGCTGGTGACCTTGGGGCTGCTGTTCGCGCTGCCGAAGGGTGACCGGGCCGGTTGAGCGGCGCCCGGCGCGAATTGCACCGCGGGGAGGGTGACGATTCCGCGCTTTGGGCCGGCGGCCGGCTGTGGCATGACTTTGCGGCTAAGCTTCCCCATTGGCCTTTTGAGCACAGCCGCCGCCATGCAGCCCTTCACCACGCTCACCGCCGTCGCCGCCCCGCTGCCGATCGTCAATGTCGACACCGACATGATCATCCCGAAGCAGTTCCTGAAGACGATCAAGCGCACCGGCCTCGCCGCCGGCCTGTTCTACGAACTGCGCACCGACGAGCAGGGCAACCCGAAGGATTTCGTGCTCGACCAGCCGGCCTATCGCAAGGCCCAGATCCTGGTCGCGGGCGACAATTTCGGCTGCGGCTCGTCGCGCGAGCATGCGCCCTGGGCGCTGCTGGATTTTGGCATCCGCTGCGTGCTGGCCACCAGCTTCGCCGACATCTTCTACAACAACTGCTTCAAGAACGGCATCCTGCCGATCGCCCTGCCGCAGGAGCAGATCGAGCTGTTGATGAAGGACGCCGAGAACGGCGCCAACGCGACCATGACGGTCGACCTGGAGAAGCAGGAGATCACCCGGCCGGACGGCGAGAAGATTTCCTTCGATCTCGAGCCCTTCCGCAAGCACTGCCTGATCAACGGCCTCGACGACATCGGCCTGACCATGCAGCAGACCACGGCGATCGACGATTTCGAGGCCAAGCGCAAGGCGGCGCAGCCCTGGCTGGCGGCCTGACGCCGGCTGCCCATTCCTTGGTCGTCATTCCCGCGAAAGCGGGAAGCTGTTTCAGGATTGTCGCGAGATCCCCGCTTTCGCGGGGATGACGGAAGTGGGAGAGGGAAGATCCCGATCCCGGTCCCTTGCGACCACCGTTCCTCCAACCCCCGCTGAAGGTCGTTTCCCATGGCTGCCAACAAGAAGCTCCTCGTCCTCGCCGGTGACGGCATCGGCCCGGAGGTGATGGGCGAGGTCAAGCGCGTCGCCGCGTGGATGGGCAGCCAGCGCGCCGTCGGCTTCGACATCGACGAAGCGCTGGTCGGCGGCTGCTCGATCGACGCCAACGGGGTGCCGGTCACCGACGCGACCATGGACAAGGCGATGACGGTCGACGCCGTGCTGCTGGGCGCGGTCGGCGGGCCGAAATGGGACGGCGTCGACTTCTCGATCCGGCCGGAAGCCGGCCTGCTGCGCCTGCGCAAGGACATGGAGCTGTTCGCCAATCTGCGCCCGGCGCTGGTCTACCCGGCCCTGGCCGATGCCTCGTCGCTGAAGCGCGAGATCGTCGAGGGCCTCGACATCCTGATCGTGCGTGAGCTGACCGGCGGCGTGTATTTCGGCGAGCCGCGCGGGATCACCGACCTCGGCAACGGCGAACGCCGCGGCATCAACACCCAGGTCTACACCACGTCGGAGATCCGCCGCGTCGCCGCCGTCGCCTTCGAGCTGGCGCGCAAGCGCGGCAACCGGCTGTGCTCGGTCGAGAAGATGAACGTCATGGAATCCGGCCGGCTGTGGCGCGAGGAGGTGACCAGGCTGCACCAGGAGCAGTATTCCGACGTCCAGCTCAGCCACATGCTGGCCGACAACTGCGCCATGCAGCTGGTGCGCAACCCGAAGCAGTTCGACGTCATCGTCACCGACAACCTGTTCGGCGACATGCTGTCGGACGAGGCGGCGATGCTGACCGGCTCTCTCGGCATGCTGCCCTCGGCCTCGCTCGGCGCGCCCGATGCCGCCGGCCGCCGCAAGGCGCTGTACGAGCCGGTGCACGGCTCGGCCCCCGACATCGCCGGCCAGGGCAAGGCCAACCCGATCGCTACCCTGCTCAGCTTCGCCATGATGCTGCGCTACAGCTTCGACCTCGGCACCGAGGCCGACCTGATCGAGGGCGCGGTGTCCGACGTGCTCGACCGCGGCATCCGCACCGCCGACATCGCCGGCACCGGCGCGGCCCAGCTGGTCTCGACCGGCGACATGGGCACCGCGATCCTCGAGGCCATGGCCCAGCGCTCGCGCTGAACCGTTCCTTCTTTCTTCAGTATTTGTGCGGTGCAACAAGGCGAGGCCGTTTGGCCTCGCCTTTTGTCTGGCATTTTCATCAGTCCCGGCGACGGCGAATCATTGCCCTGCGATTCGTCCGCCAAGGCAAAAATGCATTGCATTTGCCATTTCTTCGGCCCATCGCCGCAGAATGGTTGACGTAGCGTCACGCTGGGGTTTTGGTTACTGGACACTCCCGATCCGAGCGGTCCCTTCATCAGTGCTTGACGACCTGTCGTCTTGGGCATGACGGTAGCGTTACAAACGTAGTCATACGTTACAAACGTCATCGTTGCGCGACATGGTCGGGCAACGGCAGGGGGGACAGGCCGAGATGAATCAGCGGATCATCGGGGGCATTTCGCGTCTTGCGCTGGCGGTGGCGGGGATCGCCGCCGGGGGGCTCTTCGGAGCCAGTGCCGCGAACGCCGCCGGTTTCTTCATCCAGGAGCAGAGCGTGACCGGCCTCGGCCGTGCCTTCGCCGGCGGGGCCGCCGCGGCCGACGACGCCAGCACCATCTTCTTCAACCCGGCCGGCATGACCTTCCTGAAGCAGGGCGAGGCGCAGTTCGGCGGCAGCCTGCTGATCCCGGATTCGCGGCTGACGGACAAGGGCTCGACCATCGACTACCCGGCGTTCCGCACGCCGCGCGGCATCTTCGATCCGCCGCCCGGCCGGATCTCGGGCGAGAGCAAGAGCAACAACCCCTACGACGCGACGCTGGTGCCGCACGGCTATGTCGCCGTGCCGGTGCCGTCCACCGACAACCGGCTGTGGGTCGGCATCGGCGTGGGCGCGCCCTTCGGGCTGGAGAGCCGGTACGACGGCAACTGGTTCGGCCGCTACGACGCCACCAAGACCCAGCTGCTGGTCTACAACGTGTCGCCGACCGTCGCCTATCGGGTCAACGACTGGCTGTCGATCGGCGGCGGCATCGACATCTCCTACGCCTGGGCCAAGCTCGAAAGCCATGTGCCCAACCCGGTGGGGGCCCTGCTGCCGGCCTATGACGAGGACGGCAAGCTGACGATCAAGGGCGAAAGCTGGGCGGTCGGCTACAACATCGGCGCCATCGTGCAGCCGGTCGAAGGCACCCGGCTGGGCGTGCATTTCCGCTCCGGCGTCGATCACCGGCTGGACGGCTCGGCCGAGCTCAAAGGCATCGCCTTCCCGCCGCTGCCGGGGTTGCCGCCGACCGCCGATTTCAACACCGGCGGCACCGCCAAGCTGAACCTGCCCCCGATGGTGACCTTCGGCATCCGCCAGGAGATCACGCCGCAGATCGCTTTGCTCGGCGGCGTCACCTGGTACGGCTGGTCGTCGTTCAAGGAGATCCGGGTCAAGCGCGAGGACGGCGGCGACGACCTGGTGAACACGCAGCGCTACCAGGACACGGTCGGCCTCTCGATCGGCGGCGAATACTACTGGAACGATGACCTCACGCTGCGGGCGGGCTTCCAGTACGACCCGACGCCGACCAAGTCGGGCTACCGCTCCAGCCGCACCCCGGACGGCGATCGCTACTGGCTCTCCGCCGGCGTCAGCTACAACGTCATGGAGAACATGTCGGTCGACTTCGGCTACACCCACGTCTTCATGGACGCGCACAAGCTGGATGCGGATCGCGACTTCTATGTCGGCACGCCGCTGGAGACGCGGGTGTCCTACGACGCCAGCAACAGCAGCAGCGTCGACATCGTCGCCATGGGCCTGCGCTACCGGTTCTGATCGGCCGGCGTCGTCCCCTCGACGTCACGAGCCCGCCCCGGGAGACCGGAGCGGGCTCGGTCGCGTTTGGGGGGGCGGCCGGGGGTCAGGCCGCCCGCCCGGCCGTGCCCGCGGCCTGCAGCAGCGCGATGGCCTCCGCCGTCGTCCTGACATCGCTATCATGCCGCCACGCCAGTAGCATTATGGGACGGTCTCTAGGGTTCGAGCCCGGCGCGGCGCAGCTCACCATTCAAGCGGCCGGTGACCCACAGCGCGTACATGCGGAAGTCGCTGGCCAGCGACCACAGCGGATGGATGAAGGTGGCCGGGCGATTGTGTTCGATGAAGACATGCCCGATCCAGGCGAACAGGTAGCCGGCGACCAGCGCCGCCGGCAGCCACCACCAATTGCCGGTGACGATCAGCAGGATGAGACAGATCAAGGCCAGGCTGGTGCCCAGGAAGTGCAGCGCCCGGGTTCGCGCCCGGCCGTGCTCGCGCAGGTAATAGGGCCAGAAGGCGGAATAGCTCGGCAGCTTCTCGGCCATCGCGTTTCCCTCCAGGAAGCTCAAGGGTTGCAGGATGTTGCCGCCGGCCCATCTATAGGCGGATCTCGGAAATCCCGTTTGGTCCAGCCGACAGCCGGCACTTGACGGCATGATCGTCACGCGCGAATCGCATGGCTGCGCCGTTGCGCGCAGGCCGGCAACCATTCTACCGAGTGCATCCGTCACAGCAATCGAACAAGCCGGATCAAAGACATGGGCTATCGGGTCGCGGTCATCGGAGCCACCGGCAATGTCGGTCGCGAGATGCTTTCCATCCTCGCCGAGCGGGAGTTCCCGGTCGACCAGGTCGTCGCGCTGGCGTCGGAGCGTTCGATCGGGCGCGAGGTGTCCTTCGGCGACAATGACATCCTCAGGATCCAGGAGCTCGCCAGCTTCGACTTCAAGGGCATCGACATCGTGCTGTCCTCGCCGGGCGCCAAGGTCTCGGCGGTGCACAGCCCGCGCGCGGCCAAGGCCGGGGCGGTGGTGATCGACAACACCTCGCATTTCCGGATGGACCCGGACGTGCCGCTGGTGGTGCCCGAGGTCAACCCGCAGGCGATCGCGCAGTTCACCCGCAAGGGCATCATCGCCAACCCCAACTGCTCGACCATCCAGATGGTGGTGGCGCTGAAGCCGTTGCACGACCTCGCCAAGATCCGCCGCGTCGTGGTCTCGACCTACCAGTCGGTCTCCGGCGGCGGCAAGGAGGCGATGGACGAGCTGTTCAACCAGACCCGCGCCGTCTACGTGAACGATCCGATCGTGAAGGAGAAGTTCACCAAGCAGATCGCCTTCAACGTCATCCCGCACATCGACAGCTTCATGGATGACGGGTCGACGAAGGAAGAGTGGAAGATGGTGGTCGAGACCAAAAAGATCCTCGACCCCTCGATCAAGGTCATCGCCCATTGCGTGCGCGTGCCGGTGTTCATCGGCCATGCCGAGATGGTGAACATCGAGTTCGAGCGGCCGATTTCGGCCGGCGAGGCGCGGGCCGCGCTGAAGCGGGCGCCGGGCGTCGCGGTGGTCGACCACCGGCAGGACGAGGGCTATGTCACCCCGGTCGAGGTCGCGGGCGAGGATTCGGTCTATGTCAGCCGCATCCGCGAGGACTCGACGATCGAGAACGGTCTGTCGATGTGGGTCGCCGCCGACAATCTGCGCAAGGGCGCGGCGCTGAACACGGTCCAGATCGCCGAAGCGCTGGTCAAGGGCGGTTACCTCAAAAAGGCGGCTTAAGTCTTTCCAGCTAGAGCGGGAGAGGATTCCGGATAGGGATCCTCTCCTTTTTTGTTGGCGTCAGCCCTCTGGAACAAGCCGCGGCCGGGTCTCGCCTTTGCATATAGACAATTTTATATATTTTATGTAGATGGGGGGATGGCCCCCCCTGTCCGGTATCCCCGCATGAGCGGCTTGACGGCCTGCGAGATCGAGCGCTCCGCCCAGGTCCTGCTGCGCCGCCATGGCGATGGCGCGCCGGACGAGGCGCGGCGCCAGGCGGATTCCTGCGATCCCGCCGACCAGCCCCATTGGGTGGCGACCTGGCTGCTGATCGCGGAGATCTGCGAGGAGCTGCTGGCCGCCGCCACGGGCCAGGACCGGCCGGTCATGCGTCCGGCAATGTGAAGACGGCGCAGGGCGCGGCGATGCCGCGCAGCGCGTGTTCCCCCAGCGGCACCAGCGGCATCGCGGTCTCGGCCGCGACCGCGCCCGAGATCAGCACCGACCGGCCGAGCGGCCGGCACAGCCCCTCCAGCCGGCTGACCAGATTGACCGCCGGGCCGATGGCGGTGAAGTCCAGCCGGTCGGCCGCGCCGATGTTGCCCCACAGCATCTCGCCCAGATGCACCGCCGCGCCGAAGGGCAGGGGCGGCAGGCCCTGGGCCTGCCGGGCGGCATCGAGATGCGCCATCCCGGCCCGGGCCGCGACCACCGCGCGCAGCGCCGCGTCGCAGGCGGCGGCGGGCGGGCCGGCGACCGGGAAGATCGCCAGCACGCCGTCGCCGATGAACTTCAGCACCTCGCCGCCGAAGGCGTGCACCGCCCCGGCGATGCGGTCGAACCAGGAGTCCAGCGCGGCGATCACCGCCGCCGGGGCCGTCACCTCCGACAAAGCGGTGAAGTCGCGCAGATCGGCGTACAGCAGGACAGCGCGGATGCTGTCGCCGGCGTCGCGGCGCATGGCGCCGGCCTGCACCCGGGCGGCGCTGCGCCGGCCGAGATAGGCCTCCAGCAGCGCGGTCAGCGTCGCCTGCGCCGCCAGGGCGGCCAGCGGCGCGGCGGCGAAGCGCGCGGCCTGGCGCAGCCGGTCGGCTTCAGCGGGGTCGAGCGGGCGGCTGACGGCCCAGCCCAGCACCGGCCGCTCCGGCCCCGGGCCGATGCTGTCCTCGTGCAGCGGGCCGGGGCCCAGGCCGGCCAGCC
>NZ_JBFRHF010000043.1:0-33687 GCF_052115705.1 Inquilinus sp. 2KB_23
CTCCAGGCCCTCGTCCTCACTCGCGACGACTTCGTCCGCCAGCGCACCGCCTTCTCGAACCGACGCCAGGCCCCCGGTGCCGAACCCGTCCGCCCTCACCTCGACGACCTCCTCGCCTGCATCGACCGGCAGATCAAGGCCATCGAGCTCAGGATCGCCGCCATCCTCAAGGCCTCCCAACCCCTCAAACGCGACGCCGACATCCTCACCTCCATCCCAGGCATCGGCTTCAAGACCGCCGCCGATCTCCTCGCCCTTATGCCCGAGCTCGGCTCACTCGACCGACGACAGGCCGCGGCCCTCGCCAGCCTCGCTCCTCACCCTCGGCAAAGCGGAAACGTCAACGCCTACCGACGCACCAAAGGCGGCAGGCCCGAGATCAAACGCGCCCTCTTCATGGCCGCAATGGCCGCCAGCAACCATCACCCCACACTCAGGCCCTTCTTCCTCAAACTCCTCGCCAACGGCAAAAAGAAGCTCGTCGCCCTCACTGCCCTCATGCGCAAGCTCGTCATCATCGCCAACGCAAAACTCAGACAAGAACATCAACTGAGTTGATGACGAGGGAGGGTCAGCGAAGCCCCAGCCTACCGCCCGGCCGCCTTCTTCGGCACCAGCGACACGGCGCCGAGGACGGCGAGGGTTTCCAGGATCAGGAGGACGGTCAGGGCCGAGCCCTGGAAGATGTCGCCGCGGTCGGTCAGGGCGAAGATGCCGACCGGCAGCGTCACCCAGCCCGGCGGATAGACCATCACGGTGGCGCCCAGCTCGCCCATCGACAGGGCGATGCTGAGGCTGAAGGCGGCCAGCAGGTAGGGCATCAGCAGCGGCAGGGTGACGTGGCGCAGCCGGAAGCCCGGCCGCGCACCCAGGCTTTCCGCCACCTGCTCGAATTCCGGCGCCAGCCGCGACAGCCCGGCCGAGACGTTGCCGAAGGCGAAGGCCGAGATCAGCACCAGATGCACCACCAGCACGATCACCACCGTGCCGTTAAGCAGCACCGGCGGCTGGCTGTAGGCGACCAGCACGCCGAGCCCGACCGAGACCGAGGGCACCGCGCTGGGCAGGAAGAACACCAGCTCCAGCACCCGGCGCAGCCGGCCGGACAGCGACCGCAGCGCCAGCGCCGCCCAGGTGCCGGCCGCCAGCGCCACCAGGCTGGCCACGGCGCCGGTGACCAGGCTGGCCACGATCTGGTCGCCGGAGGAGCCCTGCACCGCCTCGGCATAGTGGCCGAGGGTCGGCAGGCTGGGCAGCACGCCGTTCCACTGCCCGGCGAAGCTGGCCATCACGATCACCGCCAGCGGCGCCACGTAGAGCACGCCGATGATCAGGGCGGTCAGGGCCCAGGCCGCGGCGCGCGAGCGGTCAGACCACAGCAGCATGGCGGCCCCCCAGCTTGCCGACCGCGAGGCGGTAGAGGCTGAACAGGGTCAGCGACAGGGCGACGTTGATCACAGCGATGACGCAGGCGGCGGTGTAGTCGAACTCCTGGATCGCCTTGTCGTAGATCAGCAGCGGCAGGGTGATCACGCCCTTGGCGCCGATGAACAGCACGATGCCGAACTCGTTGACCGTCAGCAGCAGGCACAGGCTGCCGCCGGCCAGCAGCGCCGGCAGGGCGGCGGGCAGGATCACCTGGCGGATGATGCGGCCCGGCCGCGCGCCCAGGCTGCTCGCCACCTCGATCTGCGCCCGGTCGATCAGCGAGAAGGCGGCCATCAGCGGCCGCATCACGAAGGGGCAGTAGACCGTGACCTCGGCCAGGATCACGCCCCAGGGCGAGTACAGGAAGTCGACCGGCGGTGTGGCGAGGTGGAAGATATCGACCAGCCCGGCATTGACCATGCCGGCCGAGCCGTAGAGGAAGGTGAAGGCCAGGGTCACCAGGAAGGTCGGCAGGGCGATGAAGGTGTCGACCAGCCGGGCCACCGCCCCGCTGCCCGGGAAGGGCACGAAGGACAGCAGCAGGGCCAGGGCCAGGCCCACCGCCAGGCAGCCGGCCGTGGCGGCCAGCGCGATCTCGACCGTGTTGGCCAGGGCGCTGCGGAAGGCGCGGGTGCCGAGCACCGCCGCAAAATGGTCCAGGCTGGCGGCATCGCCGTCGCCGGTCAGCGCCTGGCGCAGGATCAGGGCCAGGGGATAGGCGAAGAGCGCGGCCACCACCAGCAGCGGCGGCACCACCCACAGCGAGGCGGCGCCGGGCAGGGCGCGCGGCAGCGGCCGGCCGGCGACGGCCTGGGTCACGGATGGTCCTCGTCGGGCAGCAGGCTGGCGTCGGCCGCGGCGAAATGCAGATCGAGGGTGCTGCCGATCGCCGGCGGCTGGCGCAGCGGCGCCGAGACCACGCGCAGCACCGTGCCGGCCACCTCGACCGTCACCACATGCTGGTCGCCCTGCCACAGCAGCTCGCGCACCGTGCTGGGCAGGACGTTGTCATGGTCCGGCCGCGGCGACAGCGACAGCGCGTGCGGGCGGACGCACAGCAGCGCCTGCGCCCCCTTGTCCAGCGACCGGTTGGGGGTGGCGGAGAGCACCAGCCCGCCGATCCGCACCTGCGCCAGCGGGCTGGCGTAGCCGGCGTCTTCGATCACCACCGGCAGTAGGTTCGCCCGGCCGAGGAACTCGGCGGCGAAGCGGTTGGGCGGGGTCTGGTACAGCGGGCCGGTCGGGCCATGGGCGTGCAGCCGGCCGTCGCGCATCACCGCGATGCTGTCGGCCAGGGTCAGCGCCTCGCTCTGGTCATGGGTGACGTAGAGCACGGTCAGGTCGGGCAGGTCGCGGTGCAGCCGCGCCAACTCCTCCACCATCGACCGGCGGATCTGCGCGTCCAGCGCCGACAGCGGCTCGTCCAGCAGCAGGACGCGGGGCTGGATCGCCAGGGCCCGGGCGATGGCGACGCGCTGCTGCTGCCCGCCGCTGAGCTCACGCGGATAGCGGTGGGCGTAGCTCTCCATGCCGACGATGCGCAGGCATTCGCGCACCCGGTCGGCGATCAGGTCGCGGGAAGCGCCTTGCGCCCGCAGGCCGAAGGACACGTTCTCGGTGACCCGCATGTGCGGGAACAGGGCGTAGTTCTGCACCACCATGCCGATGCCGCGGGCATAGGGCGGCAGATGGGTGACCTCGACATCGCCGATATGGATGCGCCCCGAGGCCGGCCGGACGAAGCCGGCGACGGCGCGCAGCGCGGTGGTCTTGCCCGAGCCGGAGGGGCCGATCAGCGCCAGGATCTCGCCGGGCCGGACCTCGAGCGTCAGGTGGTCCAGCACCACCGTGCCGCGATAGGCCACGGTGACGCCGTCGAAGCGGATGCTGTTGCTGGCCTGGCCCACCGCTGCCGCCGCCCGTGCCGACGGCGCGTCCTGCACACCGTCGAGCATGGTGGAGGAGACGGTCATCAGCTGCCGGTGACGTCGTGCCAGCGCGCGACGTCGGCCTGCAGGTCGGCCAGCACCGCGGTCCAGTCCGGCGTCCAGATCTCGACGCCCTTCAGCGCCTGCTCGATCTTCTTGTAGTTGTCGTCGGTGGGCTTGACGTCCGAGCGCACCGGCAGGCCGATGGCGACCGCGCTGACCTTCTCCTGCGCTTCGCGACTTAGCAGGAAGTCGATCAGCTTCTTGCCGTTGGCGCTGTTCGGGGCGCCATGCACCAGGGCGACGTAGTAGGGCAGGGCGAAGGTCGACCGCTTGCCGTCCTTGCCGGCCGGCCAGAACACCCGGATGTTCGGGTTGTCGCCCATCTGCGACATGTTCATCTGCAGGTCGCCATTGGCGACAAACAGCTCGCCCTTGTTGACCAGCGCGGTCAGCTTGCCGGTCGAGGAGGACGGGCCGACATTGTTGTCCTGCAGCTTCTGCAGGTAGTCGAACGCCGCGTCCTTGCCGCCGAAGGCATGGAAGGCCTGGATCATCACCGCGGTGCCGTCGCCGGCCTGGCCGGGGGTCGAATACTGGATCTTGCCCTTGAACTTGGCGTCCAGCAGGTCGGCGAAGGTCTTCGGCGCATCGGCCAGGGTCGAGCCGTTGTAGATGAAGCTCAGATAGTTGTTCACCAGCGGCAGGTAGGCGTCCTTCGGGCCCTTCTCGGCGGCCGGGATCTTGTCGGAACCGGCGGCGGCATAAGGCTCCAGCAGGCCGGAGGCGGCGGCGTTCTGGATGAAGGGCGGCAGGGTCACCAGGACGTCGGCCTGCGGGTTGGCCTTCTCCTTGGCGATGCGGTCGACCACGACACCGGACCCGGCCTCGATGTACTGGACCTTGATGCCGGTGGCCTTGGTGAAGGCGTCGAACTCCTCACCATACCAGCTCGGCGTGCCGTCATGCAGGCCGTCGGCGCTGTAGATGGTGACGACGTCCGCGGCCATGGCCGGGCCGGTGCCGAGCAATGCGAACGCGCAGATCGCGATCGCCGGGGTCTTGATCGTCATGGGTGACCTCTCGCATCCACGGGAGTCGTGGCGCGCGGGACCCTATACCCGTTGTGTGAAGCTTTGGTGTCGGCCGGCCCGCGACAAAGCGATCCTAGCCGGCGGGGGCGGAAATGCAATTCCGCCCCCGGGCTGATGGGCGATCCGCCGCTTAGTTCAGCGGGATCGAGAGGTTGAAGGTCAGCTCTTCCACGCCCGGATTGATGTCGCCGATGCCGGCGTTGGAGATGTGATGGAAGGCGGCGCCGACCCGCATCTTGTTGTCGAACTCCCAGGCCGCTTCGACGCCGGTCCGGAATTCCAGGGTCGAGCCCATCTCGCGGCCGTCGCCGTTGAAATAGGCGCCCACCGCGGCATTCGGCGACAGGATGAAATGGTCGCCGAACCGCACGTCCAGCATGCCACCGCCATAGATATAGGAGGCGGAATCGGTGGTGCCTTCGATGCCGATGAAGGGCCGGATGCGCAGGAACTCGGTGTTGAAGCGCAGCTCGACCCGGCCGACGCCGGCGCCGCCGTCGTCGCGGTCGGTGTGGCTGGTGTCGCCCTTGTCGTTCAGGATGTTGTAGTAGCCGGCGCCGACGGTCAGCGACAGCGGCAGGTCGGTGTTGCCGTTGCCGACATGGATGTCACCGATATCGGAGGTCTCGCCGAGGATGCCGGCGGCGAGGATCGCGGCCGAGCCGATGCCGATCCAGATCGGCACATTGGCGGCCTGCGCCGCCCCCTGCATCGATCCGATCACGATGGCAGCCGTCGCCACACCGGTCAGGAGCTTCTTCATTCCACATCCTTCAACTTCCTGCCGGGACTCGGCCCCGGGGTCCGCGGATGATTACGGGTGCGTTAAATCCGACGCAATGCTTTTCGAGCCGGTCACTGTCCGGTCGCAGGCGCTTCGGCGCTGCTGTCGCCGCGCTGGTCCAGGCGCAATTCGATGCGGCGGTTGCGGCGATAGGCGTCAGGCGTGGTGCCCGTGTCGAGCGGCTGCCACTCGCCGAATCCCGCGGCGGCCATACGTTGCGGCGGGATGCCCTGGGTCGCCAGGAAGTTCAGCACCGACAGCGCCCGGGCGGTCGAAAGCTCCCAGTTCGTGGCGTAGGGGCCGTTGCCGCTGAAGGGCTGGCGGTCGGTGTGGCCGTCGATGCGCAGCAGCCAGTCGACGTCGGGCGGGAACTGGGCGGCGATTCGCTTCAGCGTCTCGGCGAAGGTGGCCAGCTGCTGCTCGCCGCCCTCCTGCAGCTGGGCCGAGCCGACCGGGAACAGCACCTCGGACTGGAACACGAAGCGGTCGCCGACGACGCGGACATCCTGGCGCTCGCCCAGCACGTCGCGCAGCTTGCCGAAGAAGGCAGAGCGCGAGCGGCTGAGCTCGTCGACCTTGCGCACCAGCGCCTGGTTCAGCCGCGAGTTGAGATTGGCGATCTCCAGGTCCTTGGCGGTGACCGTGGATTCGGAGTCGCGCAGGGTCGATTCGATCTGCGACAGCTGCTGGCGCAGGGCCGCGGCCTCGGTCGCCAGCTGCTGGCTGGTCTTGCGCTCGCTGTCGCTGGTCGATTTCTCGGTCGCCAGTGCCGCGGTGGCGCGGTCCAGCGTGCCGCTGAGATCGGCGATACGGGCGTTCAGCTGCTCGACCCGGGCGGTCAGGTCCTGCACGTCCTTCTGCGAGGCGGCGGCGCGGCTGGTGGCGTCGCCGAGCTGCGCTGTCAGGCCTTGCACATCCTTCTGCGATGCGGCGATGCGGCTGTTGGCGTCGCCGAGCTGCGCCTCCAGCGTCTTGGCGCGGTCCTGCCCGGCCTGGGCGTCCCGGGTTGCCTGATCCCGCGCCGTGCGGGTGCGGTCCAGCTCGGCGGCCAGGGCCGTCGCCTCCGCCTGCCGCTGCTGCAGCGTGGCGCCGAGATCCGACGCATCCTTGCGGCTGGCCGCCAGCGCGGTCGAGAGGTTGGTGACGGTCAGGTCGCGATCCTGGCCGCTGGTGCGCAGGGTCGCCGCATCGGCCTGCAGCTGGGCCAGCTCGCGCCGTTGCCGCTCAATCGTCGCCTGGTTGTCCTGGATCACCCGTGCCGCCTCCTGCAGCTGGGCGTCGCGGTCGGTGGTGCCGCCGGTCAGGGTCTGGATCTGGGCCAGGGCGGTGCGCAGCTGGCGGTCGATCGCATCGCGGCCCTGTTCGGCGGCGGCGAGGCGGTTGCCGAGGTCGGCCCGCTCCCGAGCGGTGCCGTCCAGGTCGGTCGACAGCCGCGCGATGCGGGTCTGCAAATCGTGGCCGGTCTCCTGCTCCAGCGCTAGCCGGTCGGTCAGGTCGGACACCTGGCGGTTCAGCCGGCCGACGGTCTCGTCGCGGCCGCTGACCATGGTCGACAGGTAGAACTGCGAGACCAGGAACACCATCAGCAGGAAGATCACGACCATCAGCAGCGACGACAGCGCGTCGACCCAGCCGGGCCAGACATCGACCTGGCGGCGTTCGCCGAAGGAGTAACGGCCGCGCATCGCCATCCGCGTCAGCGCCCCTCGGGCCCTTCGGCCAAGGCGGCGATGGTGCGGGCCAACAGCTTGATCTCGCCCCGGATCTCGCCGGACAGCTGGATCCGGCCGGTCGACATCTCCTCGATCAGCCGGCGGACCGTGGTGTCCAGGCTGCGGATGTGCTGGCGCGTCGGCTCGTCCATGCCGAAGCGGTCGGATTCGAGCGTCGAGGCCAGGCGGGTCAGCACCAGGGCGGTGGTGGCCTGGGTTTCCGCGAGGCGGGCGGTCAGCGCCTGCTGGCCCTGCAGGTGATCGTCGATCGCGGCGAGCTGGCCGGCGACGGCACCGAGCGCGCCGCCCTGGCCGCGACGCTCCTCATCCGCCTGGACGGTCAGGCGGCGCAGCGCATCGAGATTCTCCGCGGTCTGGGCGACCACCGACTGGATATAGGCGGGGAGCACCGATTCCGTCATCTCGAACTCGCCGCCGCCACCGTCGCGCGGCCCGGCGGACAGGCGGGTGTTGGCCGACAGCCAGTCTTCCAGCTCGTTGTAGAAGCGGTTCTGGGCCTGGCTGGCCTGCAGCTCGAGGAAACCGAGGGCGAGCGAGCCGGACAGGCCGAACAGCGAGGCGCTGAAGGCGGTACCCATGCCTTGCAGCGGGGCTTCGAGGCCGTGCTTGAGGCTGGCGAAGGCGGCGCCGATGTCGGTCGCCTCCATGTTCAGCCCGGCGATGACGCCGCTGGCCGACCGCACCGTCTCCAAGAGGCCCCAGAAGGTGCCGAGCAGGCCGAGGAAGATCAGCAGGCCGATCAGGTAGCGCGATATCTCGCGGCTTTCGCTCAGCCTGGCGCCGATGGCGTCGACCAACGAACGCATCGCCAGCGGCGACAGGCTCAGCTCGCCCTGCTGCTCGGCGATCACCCGGGCGATCGGGGCCAGCAGGCGCGGCTGCGGCGCCTGCACCCGGCCGGCGCCGTTGCGCTGCGCCAGATAGGCCTCGATCCAGCGGATGTCGGGCTCGAGGTTCAGCACCGCGCGGAAGCAGAAGACGATGCCGAACAGGGTGGTGCACAGAATCACGCCGTTCAGCGCCGGATTGGCCATGAAGGCGGAGGACACGCCGAGCGCCAGCAGGGCCGCGACGATGGCGACGACGATGACGAAGATCGTCATCCGGATCACATACCGCCGCGGGCTGGACATCGTGGTGCGCATCGACGACGGGCGGGACGCCAGGGCGGTGGTCGACATCAGGGCGCCTTCACTGGATCCGGAGGTCGACGCGGTCCGCGGGCTGGTCCGGCGGCGAGGTGTTGCCGAGCGCCCGGATGGCGATGCGCTTGTTGTCGATGCCGCGGTCGATCAGGAAGGCGCGGATGTTGAGCGCCCGGCTGAGCGAGACGCGGCGGGAACCGGCCGGGTCCGGCTTCGGCCCGGCATAGGCCCGGATCTCGATCTGGCTCGTCGCGTCGGCGACCAGCCGTTCGGACAGGCCGGACAGCATGTCGCCCGCGGTGGTGTCCATCTCCTCGACGCCGGGGGCGAAGCGGATGCGGAAGCCGTTGCCGGGGACCAGGCCGACGGTGTCGCCCGGCGCCATCTCCGGCATGGCCGCGACCTTCACGTTCGGGTCGGCAAAGCCGGCGCCCTTGACCATGACGTCGGCGTCGTAGGACGAGGGCGCGTCGGGCAGCTGGGGCAGGGACGGGATGCCCGCCTGCCGGACCGACGGTTCCAGGAACGGGATCGGGCCGGTCACCGGGCCGGAGGAGGTCGGCACCGGCAGGGGCTGCGGCCGCTGGGCCTCGCCACCGCTCAGGATCCGGGTGTCGAGCACCAGGTCGCCGGCGGCATCCTGCGCCGCCGCCGCCGAAATGCCCAGCAGCAGGGCGACCGGCACCAGCAGGGCCGCTGCACTCAACCGCACCCGCCGGCCGGTCTCTCGCCGATTGGTCAAGCCGAACCTCTCAACGCTACGGAACATCGATGATACACCCGCTCGCGACGGGGCGGACCATAGCCTAGCGGAGTAGGTCGAAACAATCGTCAAGCGACGTCAGGCGCCAAGCGGGGTCAGGAGGCGTTGGCGGCCTTCGGCGGGCGCGGCGCACGGGCCTTGGTGATGGCCATGGCCAGCGTCTTGTGCATCAGGGCGTTGCCGGCGACGACCGTGTCGGCCTTCAGCGCCGGGTTCTTGCCGTCGATGTCGGTGGCGAAGCCCCCGGCCTCCTGCACCAGCACGATGCCGGCGGCGACGTCCCACGGGTTCAGTGACGTCTCCCAGAAACCGTCGAAGCGGGCGGCGGCGACATAGGCGAGGTCGAGCGACGCCGCCCCCATCCGGCGGATGCCGGAGACATGGGGCATGATCATCGCCAGCTCGCGCTGGAAGCCGATGCTGTCGCCGCGGCCCTTGAACGGCATGCCGGTGCCGATCAGCGCGTCGGCCAGGTTCGAGCGGCTGGAGACGCGCAGGCGGCGGTCGTTGAGATAGGCGCCGACGCCCCGTTCCGCCCAGTACAGCTCGTCCGTCACCGGGTTGAAGATCACGCCGGCGACCGGCACGCCTTCCTGCTCCAGCGCGATCGAGATCGCGAAATGCGGGATGCCGTGCAGGAAGTTGGTGGTGCCGTCGAGCGGGTCGACGATCCAGCGCCGGTCCTTGTCCTCACCCTCGACCGCGCCGCCTTCCTCCATCAGCCAGCCGAAGCGGGGCCGCGCCCGGGTCAGCTCCTGGCGCAGGGTGTCCTCGGCCTTGAGGTCGGCGGCGGAGACGAAATCGGCCGGCCCCTTGCGGCTGACCTGCAGGTTCTCGACCTCGCCGAAATCTCGGACGAGGCCGCGCCCGGCCTTCTGGGCCGCGCGGATCATGACGGTGATGAGGGGGGAACGTCCGGCCATAAGGGGGTATCAGTCCTTCGCGCGCTCGAGATAAGTGCCGTCGGCCGTATTGACGACGATCCGGGTGCCCGAGGCGATGTGCGGCGGAACCATGACGCGCACGCCGTTCTCGAGCAGGGCCGGCTTGTAGGAGGAGGAGGCGGTCTGCCCCTTCACCACCGGGTCGGCTTCGCTGATGGTCATGGTGACGGTCTGCGGCAGCTCGACCGAGAGGGGCGAGCCCTCATGCACGGTCACAGTGCAGACCATGCCTTCCTGCAGGAAGCGGGCCGGTTCGCCGACCACGTCGGCCGGGACCTGGGTCTGCTCGAAGCTCTCATTGTCCATGAAGGTGTAGTGATCGCCTTCCTGGTACAGGAACTGCATCTCGTGTTCGTCGAGACGGGCGCGCTCCACCGTTTCCTGGGTGCGGAAACGCTGCTGCGTCTTGGTGCCGGTGCGGGCGTCCTTCATCTCGACCTGGATGATGGCGTTGCCCTTGCCCGGCTGGATGATCTCGATCTTGGTCACGAGCATCAGCTTGCCCTCGTGCTCGAGGACGTTGCCCGGCCGGATCGTGATGGCGTTGACCTTCATGGCGGATCTTCTGACAGAAATGCGTGTCGCGCCCCACTGGCGCGCCGGGGCGGCACGACAAAGGCGGCGCGATGGGCGCGGACCCTAGCAGCAAGTCCCGGCAAGGGCAACGTCGAGTCGGCGGAAGTCTGCGGGAGACGGCGCGATGCGGCCGCTGCGCCGCGCCGCTCGACCTGCTATCGAAGGGCCGATGGCAGGATCAGGTGACGACATGGCGACGGAAACCGGCATTCGGGGCTTGCGCGGCCGCTGGTGGCAGAGCGGCGTCTACGCCCGCAAGCGGCCCTATCTGGAGGCGCGGGCCCGGATCACGGCGGCGGTGCGGCGGGTCTTCGCCGAGCGCGGCTTCCTCGAGGTCGACACCCCGGCGCTGCAGGTCTCGCCCGGGCTGGAGCCGCATCTAGTGGCGTTCCGGACCGAGCTGCGCGGCCCGCATCCGGACGATTCGCAGGCGCTGTACCTGCACACCAGCCCTGAATTCGCGATGAAGAAGCTGCTGGCGGCCGGGCTGGAGCGGATCTTCCAGCTCAGCCACGTCTTCCGCAACGCCGAGCGCTCCGCCACCCACCATCCCGAATTCTCGATGATCGAGTGGTACCGGGCGGGCGAGGGCTACCGGGTGCTGATCGACGACTGCAAGGCGCTGTTCCAGGCCGCGGCAAAGGCGGCTGGTCGAGACCGGCTGTCGTGGCGCGGCCAGGAGTGCGACCCCTTCGCCGAATGGCGGGTGCTGACGGTGCAGCAGGCGTTCCAGGAATTCGCCGGCATCGACCTGCTGGCGACGGCGCCCGACCCGCTGGCGCCGGACCTCACGGCTCTGAACGCGGCGACCACCGCGATCGGCATCCCGGCCCGCGACGGCGACCGCTGGGACGACTTGTTCTTCCGTGTGTTCCTGGAGCGGATCGAGCCTCGGCTCGGCCTCGGCAACCCCTGCGTGCTGACCGACTACCCGCTGTCGATGGCGGCGCTGTCGCGGCCCAACCCGGACGACCCGCGCACCGCCGAGCGCTTCGAGCTCTATGTCGGCGGGCTGGAGCTGGCCAACGCCTTCGGCGAGCTGACCGACGTCGAGGCCCAGCGCGCCCGGTTCGAGGCCGACATGGACCTGAAGCAGCAGCTCTACGGCGTGCGCTATCCGATCGACGAGGACTTCCTGGCGGCGCTCGATCCCGACCGTGGCGGCGGCCTTCCCGATTGCAGCGGGATCGCGCTAGGCTTCGACCGCCTGGTGATGCTTGCGACCGGCGCCGATCACATCGATGACGTGCTGTGGGCGCCCGTCATCGGAACGATGGTCGCGCGCTGAGCGTTCTGGCATGACCGCCCCAGGGCGGTGTTCCGTCCCCAAGGCGGTGTTCGTCGATCCGGAGAAGCTGATGATCCTGCACCCCGACTGCGAAGCGTATCTGGCGGCGGTGGAGCGCTGGCGGGAAGAGACCAGCATCCAGTCCTGGGCGGATATCGGAGCGGATCGGGCCAAGGCGACGTTCAGCCAGCTCAAGCTGTCGCGGATGCCGCCGTTGCCGGAGATGGACCTGGCCGAGGATTACGAGATCGAAGGCCGCGCCGGGCCGCGCCGGGTGCGCATCCTGCGGCCGAAGGGGGCGGGCACCGGCCCGCTGCCGGTGGCGCTGTACTTCCATGGCGGCGGCTATGTGATGGGCGGTATCGACGAGAGCGAGGACGAGGCCCGGCGGATCGCCGCCAACACGCCGGCCCTGGTGATCTCGGCCAGCTACCGCCTGGGCCCGGACCATCCGTTCCCGGCAGCGATCGACGACGCCTATGACGCGCTGCTGTGGACCGCCCACCATGCCGCGCATTTCGGCGGCGACGCGCGCCGGCTGATGGTCGGCGGCACCAGCGCGGGCGCCGGGCTGGCCGCCGCGATCAGCCGCCTGGCTGCGACCGAGAACGGGCCGCGCATCGCCCTGACCTACCTGCTGTGCCCCTGGCTGGACCTGACCATGAGCCAGCATTCGGTGCTGGACTACGGCGAGGGCTACGGGCTGGACCGGGTCGACCTGGAATGGTTCCGGCAATGCTATCTCGGGCCGGACGAGCCGGCCGACCACCCGCTGGCCTCGCCGACCCTGCATCCGGTGCCGCCGCGGTTGCCGAAGACCTTCATCCTGGCGGCCGAATGCGACCCGCTGCGCGACGAGGCCCGGGTCTATGCCCGCAAGCTGAAGGAAGCGAAGATCCCGGTCTCCTACGTCCTGGCGCCGGGCATGATCCACGCCTTCAACGTGCTGACCCACCTGATCCCCGCCGGCCTGCCGCACATCGCCGCGATCGACGAGGCGCTGCGGGGGGTGTGAGGGGAGGCGGCCGAGCGGCCCGCGCTTCCACGATGGCCGTCCTCGGGTTCGACCCACCTCACTCACTGTCATTGCCCGGCTTGACCGGGCAATCCAGGGGCCACCAAGAGCGGTTCTGGCCGCCCCTGGATGCCACGGTCAAGCCGTGGCATGACAATTCTGGATAAAGATCTCGATATAAATCAAAATACTATAAAGAAAATCTAACGTTCTACGCGAACTCTACTCCACCTCGCGCTCGACCCTGAAGCGCGTCCCGCTCACGCCGGCGATGCGGATGCGGGTGCCGGCGGGCAGGTCCGGGCCTTCGGCGCCCCAGGTGGTCTCGCCGACCCGGATGCGGCCGGTGCCGTTGGCGATCGGTTCGGTCAGCGTCACCACCCGGCCGATATACTGCTCGCCGCGGCGGTTCAGCGTCGGCTGGTCGCTGGCCTCGGTCCGCGGCTTCAGATAGACCCGCCAGGCGACGACGGACGCCACCGAGAGCACGGCGAAGACCAGGACCTGCGCTTCCCATCCGACCGCCGGAATCAGCCAGGACAGGATCCCGACCACCGCGGCCGAGATGGCGAGCCAGAGGAAGAAGGTGGCAGGGACCATGACCTCGAGGATCAGCAGCACCACCGCTGCGATCCACCACCACCAGAATTCGGGGCCGTTCACCATCATGGCTTCGGGGCCCAGGGCCCGCCCTCCGGCGCCGGCGGATCGGCCGGACGGCGGGGCGGCAGCGCCTGCGGCGCAGCGCCGTCTCGACCCAAGGCCTCACGCGCGATCTCGGCAATGCCGCCGATGGCGCCGATCACATTGGCGGCATCGAGCGGCAGGAACAGCACCTTGTGGTTCGGGGCGCTGGCCATCGCCTTCAGCGAATCGACGTATTTGGTGGCGACGAAGTAGTTCAGCGCCTGCACGCTGCCATTGGCGATGGCCTCGCTGACCATGCCGGTCGCCTTGGCCTCGGCCTCGGCGGAGCGCTCGCGCGCCTCGGCATCGCGGAACGCCGCCTCGCGCCGGCCCTCGGATTCCAGGATCGCCGCCTGCTTCAGGCCCTCGGCACGCAGGATCTGCGCCTGCCGGGTGCCCTCGGCCTCGAGGATGGTGGCGCGGCGGTCGCGCTCGGCCTTCATCTGCCGGCCCATGCTCTCGACCAGGTCGCGCGGCGGGGTGATGTCGCGGATCTCGATGCGGGTGACCTTGACGCCCCAGGGCTCGGTGGCGTCGTCGACCACCTTCATCAGCCGGACGTTGATCTGGTCGCGGTTCGACAGCAGCTCGTCGAGGTCCATCGAGCCCATCACCGTGCGGATGTTGGTCATGGTCAGGTTGATGATCGCCGATTCGAGGTTGCCGACCTCGTAGGCCGCCTTGGCCGCGTCCAGCACCTGGTAGAAGATTACGCCGTCGACCGTCACCATGGCGTTGTCCTTGGTGATGATCTCCTGCTGCGGCACCTCCAGCACCGTCTCCATCATCGACAGCTTGGCGCCGATCTGGTCGACGAAGGGCACGATCAGGTTCAGGCCGGGGCGCAGCGTGCGGGTGTAGCGGCCGAAGCGCTCCACCGTCCATTCGCGGCCCTGCGGGACCGACTTCACCCCCATGAAGATGACCAGGACCGCCAGGACCAGAATGGCGATGACGATGATCGCGAAGGGCGAGAACGGCATGGTGAGTATCGCTCGTAGTGGCGGCTTGGCCACAGTGTGCCATAGCGGCCGGGTGGCCGGACGGATTATTTCACCAGAACTTTATGGCGGAAACGCAGCCGGCGGCGGCGCAGCGGCTCGGATCGCCGCCGGCCTGCAGCTCGGCCGATTCAAGGCTCGAACTGCTCCTTGAGGATGCGCTCCTCCAGGGTCTTGCCGGGGTCGAACAGCAGGGTCAGCGACACCTCCTGGTCTTCGGCGATCTCGACCCGGACGACGTTGCGCACCTCGGTCGAATCGGCCACGGCGCTGACCGGGCGCTTCGGCACCTCGAGGATGTCGAAGACGATGGTCGCCTTCTGCGGCAGCAGGGCGCCGCGCCAGCGGCGGGGCCGGAAGGCGCTGATCGGGGTCAGCGCCAGGATGCCGGCGCTGAGCGGGATGATCGGGCCATGCGCCGAGAGGTTGTAGGCGGTGCTGCCGGCCGGGGTCGAGACGATCGCCCCGTCGCAGATCAGCTCCGACATCCGCTCGATGCCGTCGATGGTGATCCGCAGCTTCGCCGTCTGCCGGGTCTGGCGCAGCAACGACACCTCGTTGATGCCCAGCGCCTCGTGCACCGCGCCGTCCGTGGTGGTCGCCCGCATCCGCAGCGGGTGCAGGATCACGGTGCGCGCCGCCGCCACCCGCCACGGCAGGTCCTCCTCATGGAAATCGTTGAGGAGGAAGCCGACCGAGCCGCAGTTCATGCCGAAGATCGGCCGGCCGCGTTCGACGCAGCGATGCAGCGTCTCCAGCAGGAAGCCGTCGCCGCCCAGCGCCACGATCGCATCGGCCGTCTCGGGCGGATGCTGGCCCCAGCGGGCGACGAGCCGGGCCTGCGCCGCGAGCGCCTCGGGGGTGTCGGCGGCGACGATCGCCAGGCGGGGCGGGGCCGGGGGGGGAGTGACGTGGGTCATAGCGCAGGGACTGTAATCGATGTGGAATCCAGGTCCAGTCCGCAGCGTCGGCCCGCCCGTGAATGTTACCCTTCACGCTGGGTTCACGGCGGATGGGGGAGAGTGATCAGGCCATCAAGGGGCGATGGCCGTAGAGGGAGGATTGGGGATGATTCCGGCTCTCGTGGGGATCTTTGTCACGATCGCCGTGCTGCTGTGGCACGCCGGTCTCGATTTCGCGGTCATCACCGCGGGCACTGCCCTGTCGGGCACCATTCTGATGCTGGCGCTGGCGTGATCAGCCGCCGGTCACGCTCATGTGGCGCGCCACGGCGGGCTGCGTGTGGCGGCGGTCGATGAAGAAGTCGTGGCCCTTGGGCTTGCGCAGGATGGCCTCGCGGATGGCGGCCTCCAGCGCGGCGTCGGTGGGGTCGGCGCGCAGCGGCGACCGCAGGTCGGCGGCGTCGTCCTGCCCGAGGCACATGTAGAGGGTGCCGGTGCAGGTCAGCCGCACCCGGTTGCAGCTTTCGCAGAAATTGTGGGTGAGCGGGGTGATGAAGCCGAGCCTTCCGCCGGTTTCCTCGACCCGGACATAGCGCGCCGGTCCGCCGGTGCGGTGATCGGTGTCGGCCAGGGTCCAGCGCCGCGCCAGGTCGGCCCGCACCTGCGACAACGGCAGGTACTGGTCCAGCCGGGTCTCGCCGCCGATGTCGCCCATCGGCATCACTTCGATCAGCGTCAGGTCGTGGCCGTTCTCGCCGCACCAGCGGATCATGGCGTCGAATTCGTCGTCGTTGACGCCCTTCAGCGCCACCGCGTTGATCTTGACCTGGATGCCGGCGGCCTTGGCCGCGGCGATGCCGTCCATCACCTTGTCGAACTTCCCCCATCGGGTGATGGCCAGGAACTTCGCCGGGTCGAGGGTGTCGAGGCTGACATTGATCCGACGGATGCCGCACGCCGCGAGGTCTTCGGCGTGGCGGGCGAGCTGGCTGCCGTTGGTGGTGATCGTCAGCTCCTCCAGCGCGCCGGTGCCCAGGTGCCGCGACAGGTTGCGGATCAGGGTCATCACGTCGCGCCGGACCAGCGGCTCGCCGCCGGTCAGCCGCAGCTTGCCGACTCCGAATCGGATGAAGGCGCTGCATAGCCGGTCCAGCTCCTCCAGCGTCAGCAGTTCCGCCTTCGGCAGGAAGGTCATCTCCTCCGACATGCAGTAGACGCAGCGGAAGTCGCAGCGGTCGGTCACCGACACGCGGAGATATTGGATGGCGCGGCCGAACGGGTCCACCAGCGGGGCGCTGGAGGTGGGCGAGGGATCGACCGAGGGCGTCTGCGTCTGGATCGTCATATACGACAATATAGGACGCTCTTTGACGAAGGCGTATGCTTCTTTGCGACATGAGGCGTGACAGAAGGGCCCGATGATCCGGAGACTTGTGGGCGTGGCGCTGCTGGTGATCGGCGGCTTGCTGCTGTTCGGCGCCTTGCAGGGCGCGTGGGAGCGCGAGATCTGGCGCGGGAACGCGGTCGAGGTCGACGGGCTGGTGCTGCCGCCCGAGGCCGGGATAAAGCTGGCCCAGACCATCCCGGCGCTGGCGGCGGCGAAGACCATTGTCCGGCTGGGCTATGTCCGTTCGGTCTATGCCGGCCTTGAGACTGGCTTCGCGACGACGCCCCAGCCTGGCGAGCGGGTCGCCGTGCTGATGGACCCGCAGCAGCAGGACCAGGCCGTCCTGAACGATCCCTTGGCGATCTGGGGCGACCAGTTGGTCGCGGGCGCAGTCGCGCTCGTGCTTGCCCTGGCCGGGCTGGTGATGATGCGCGGCCGGCCGGGCCGCGTGGTGACAGCCGGCGGCGCCACCGCCGCGATCGCCGCCGTCCTCCGCCAGGTCGCGGCGAAGCAGGCCGGCGCCGAATCATCCGCCCGGGCCTCGGCCACCCGGACCGCCTCGGCGGCGACCGCGGCCGTGAGGCCGGCGCACCCGGTGTTCGCCAGTGTCGTCCAGCGCCAGCGCGACGGCATCGTCACGGTCCAGCGGAGCAGCCCGACCATCACCCGCACGGTCGAGCGGCCCACCGGCGTCGGGCCGATCCTGATCCTCGCCATCGTCGTCGTGGCCCTGGCGGTCTATCTGGTCATGGCGGCATGAGCTTGGAGGAGGAGGGCGGGCCGGTGCTCGGCGCGATCCTGGCCGGCGGCCTGGCCCGGCGCATGGGCGGCGGCGACAAGGGGCTGCGACCGCTCGGCGGCGCCGTCATGCTCGACCGGGTGATCGGCCGGGCCGCGCCGCAGGTGGCGGCGCTGTGCCTCAACGCCAATGGCGATCCCGGCCGTTTCGCGCGATGGCCCCTGCCGGTGGTGCCCGACGACGTGCCGGGTGCGGCCGGGCCGCTGGCCGGCATCCTGGCGGTGTTGGATTGGGCGGCCGCGACCGATCCGCAGATCCGCACCGTGGCCAGCTTTCCTTGCGACGCGCCCTTCATCCCGCGTGACCTGGTGGCGCGGTTGGCCGCGGTGCGGCTGGAGCAGGGGGCGGAGATCGCCATGGCGGCCTCGGGGGGCCGGACCCACCCGGTGGTGGCGCTGTGGCCGGTGGCGTTGCGCGGCGACCTGCGGCATGCGCTGGTCGTGGAGGATATCCGCAAGATCGAGCGCTGGACGGCGCGCCATCCGACCGCCGTGGTCGAGTTCGCCAGCAATCCGGTCGACCCCTTCCTCAACAGCAACACGCCGGAGGATCTGGCCGAGGCGGAGCGTCTGCTGGCCCGGTATCCCGGGCTGGCGTGACGGGCGGGCTGCCGTTCAGCGCGGATCGATCCGGAAGGGAAGCTGGATGCTGGTCAGGCGCGTCGGCGGCGGCGGCACCGGGGAGGCCCCGTCGACCCGTCGCATGATCTCGCGATCGATCGGGGGCGACCCGGAAGACCGCGAGACCTCGGAAGCGCTGATGGTGCCGTCCAGTTCGATGGTCACGGTGACGACCACCTGGGTGGTCTCGCGGACCATCGAGGCGACCCGCTGGATGCGTTGCGCCAGGTGGCCGCGCAGCATGTTGGCGTAATCCGCGGTCTTCTGCCCCGAGCTGGCCGCCGCCGGAGGGGGCGAAGCCACCGATGGCTGGGCCGGGACGGCCGCCACTTGGGCCGGCGTCGTCGGCGGCGCGGTGCGGCGCGGCTGCGTGCGCGGACGCTGTTCGGTGCGGTGCGGCGGATCCGGCTTCACCGGCGGCGGCTGCACCAGCTCCGGCTCGACCGCGTCGACCGTCTCCGGCACCGCGGCCACCACCGCCTCGGTCGCCGCGGTCGTGGTGATGGCCTGCAGCGGGTCTTCGACCGGCGCCTGGTCCGGCGGCTGGATCTCCGCGGTCTCGGTCGTGGGCGTGCCGACCGGCGGCGGCGGTTCCGTGACCGGCGTCACCGCCGGGTCGACCGGCACGGCTTCGGCCACTTCGGTCGGCTCCGTCGTCTCGGTCGGCTCCGTCGTGTCGGTCGTCGGGGTCGGCTCGGCCGGGCTGGCCTCGGCTGGCTGCGACATCGCCTCGCCGAACCCCGCCATCTCGACGGCCATCGGCGTGTCGGTCGGCGCCGGCGCGGCGGCGCCGACCAGGCTCGGCAGCAGGGCGACGATGACGCCGCCATGGATCAGGCCCGACACGGCGATGGCGACGCCGCGTCCGGAAAGGCGCAGGCGGCTCATGGCGCGGTCGGTGCGGCGCCCGGGGCGGTCGCGGACGGGGCCATGCCCTGGGCGATCAGCGACACTCGGGCGAAGCCGGCCTGGCCGACGGCGCCCATCACCTCCATCACCCTTCCATAGGGCACGTCCTTGTCGCCGCGGACATAGACCACCGATCCGGGATTGGCCTGGGCCGCCGCCTGCAGCGCCGCCGGCGCGGTCTCGGGCGTCAGCACCTGGCCGTCGTTGAGCGACAGCGCGCCCGTCTTGTCGACCGTGACGATCACCGGCTTCTGCGGCTGGCCGATCTTGTCGGCGCTGGTCTTGGGCAGGTCGACCGGCACGCCGACCATCATCAGCGGCGCCGCGACCATGAAGATGATCAGCAGCACCAGCATGACGTCGACCATCGGCGTCACATTGATCTCCGCCAACGGCGCGTAATCGTCGCCGTCGTCGGAATCGAGCAGCGCGCCCGCCATTATTCGGCCGCCTGGCGCCGCGCGGCGGCGGCGAAGCGCCCGCCGGACAGGTGCTCGGCCATCACCCCGATCGCGGTGCCGAAGGTCTGGTTGACCCGGCGCAGGTCGGTCGAGAACTTGTTGTAGGCCATGACAGCCGGAATCGCGGCGACCAGCCCGATCGCGGTGGCGAACAGCGCCTCGGCGATGCCAGGGGCCACGACTGCCAGGCTGGTGTCCTGCGAACTGGCGATCGAGGTGAAGCTGTTCATGATGCCCCAGACCGTGCCGAACAGCCCGACGAAGGGCGCCGCCGACCCGATGGTGGCGAGGAAGGGCAGGCCGATCTCACGCCGCCGGACCACCTCGCTCGAGGCGCGGCGCATCGCCCGTTCGATCCGCTCGCGATAGTCCGACCGGCTTTCGTCGGGATCGACCGCGCGCCACTGGGCCAGCCCGGCCTCGACCACCGGCTTGGCCGGGTCCACCGGGATCAGGTCGACCTCGTGCTCGGTGTCGACCCGGCGGCGGAAGGCCGCGGCGGCGCGGCGCAGCCGGCCGATGGTGAACAGCTTATCGATGATGATGCCCCAGCAGCCGACCGAAGCCAGCAACAGCAGCGCCAGGACGCCCTGGACGATGATGTCCGCCTGCTGCACCAGGGCGATGATCGAGAGATCGTGCTCCATCGGGGGCTCCTCAGCGCATCAGGGCGACAGGCAGGCGCGAGCGCGTCTGGACCCGGTCGATGCAGTCGGCCGCGGGGCCGGCCTCGGTCTTGCAGTCGAGCACGTCGTTGACCAGGACCGAGCCGATGGCGTCGCAGGCCAGGCCGGAGACCTCGAACGCCTTGACGCTGGTCTTGCGGGCCCGCAGCGGCGCCGCGTCGACCGCCAGCCGCTTCCGGATCGCGCCGTCGGTGCCGAAGAACACCAGGTCGAGCTTGAACGACTGGTAGGCGGCGTCGCTGGTGCCGAACACCATGTTGACGGCGCAGTTCTCGCCGCGCGGCTCGAGCGTGTTCAGCTCCAGGCTGACGCCGTCCGGCGTGGTGGCGGCGACCGCCTCCGCCGCGACGGCGGGCGCGGCGGAAAGGGCCACCAGCAGGGCAGCGAGCGCGGACACTGAATGGCGCATGATGTCCTCAGATCGGAACAAGGAAGGGCCTGTCGGAACGGGGGTTGGGGATGATCTCGACCGCGCAGCCGAACACGGCCTCCACGGTCGCGGTGGTCAGCACCTGGGCCGGCGGGCCGGCGGCGAAGACGCGACCGCGGCGCAGCAGCACGACCTCGTCGGCGAAGCGCGCCGCCTGGTTCAAATCGTGCAGGATCGCCAGCACGCCGGTGCCGGCATCGGCCAGCCCGCGGGCGACGCGCAGGATCGCGGATTGATGCGCCAGGTCGAGGCTGGCGGTCGGCTCGTCGAGCAGCAGGTAGAACGGCGCCGCGGCGCTGCTGCCCGAGATCTGGGCCAGCACCCGGGCGAACTGGATGCGCTGCTGCTCGCCGCCGGAGAGAGTCGGGTAGGACCGGTCGGCCAGGTCGGCGGCGTCGGCGGCATCCAGCGCCGCAGCGATGGCGCGCCGGTCGGCGGCGGCATCGGCGACGCCGCGATGCGGCGCCCGGCCCAGCGTCACCACCTCGCGCCCGGTCAGCGGAAAGTCCAGCGTCACCTGCTGCGGCAGCACCGCCCGGCGGCGGGCCAGGGCCACCAGGTCCCAGGCGGACAGCGGTGCGTCGTCGAGGCTGACGGTGCCGGAGGAGGGCGAGCGTTCGCCGGCCAGGCAGCGCAGCAGGGTCGATTTGCCGGCACCGTTCGGGCCGAGCACGGCGGTGAAGCGGCCGGGCGCGACGGCGAGGTCGATGCTGTCGAGCAGCGGGACCCGGCCGATGCGGACGCCGACGGCTTCGGCCCGCATCATGGCTGGGTCCCCCGGCGGCGCAGCAGCAGCGCCAGGAAGACGGGCGCGCCGAGGCCGGTGGTGACGATGCCGACCGGCAGCTCGGCCGGGGCGACGATGGTGCGGGCGACCAGGTCGGCGCCGAGCAGCAGGGCGGCGCCGAGCAGGGCCGAGGCCGGCAGCAGGCCGCGATGGTCCGCGCCAATGATCAGCCGTAGCGTGTGTGGCACCAGCAAACCAACGAAGCCGATCATGCCGCTGACCGCGACCGCGGCGCCGACCGCCAGCGCGACCACGCCGACCAGCAGCCGCGTCACCTTCTCGATCGGGAAGCCCAGATGCAGCGCCACCGCTTCGCCCAGCAGCACGCCGTTCAGCGCCCGGGCGGCCAGGGCGACGGCGGCCAACAGGACCAGGGCGAAGGGCAGCACGGCGAACACCGCGGTCCAGGTGCCGCCGCTGAGGCTGCCCAGGGTCCAGAAGGTGATGGTGCGCATCGCGTTCTCGTCGGCCTTGAACACGACATAGCCGGTGCCGGTGGCGGCCAGCGCGTTCACCGCGATGCCGGTCAGCAGCATCATGGTGACCGAGACCCGGCCGTCCCGCTTCGACAGGCGGTAGACCGCGACGGTGGCGACCAGCCCGCCGATGAAGGCCGCGAGCGGCAGGGCGTAGATGTTGAGCAGGGGGATGCCGGCCAGCGCCGCCGGCACGCCCAGGGCGATCACCGTGACCCCGGCGAAGGCGGCGCCGCCGCTGACCCCGATCAGGCCGGGATCGGCCAGCGGGTTGCGGAACAGCCCCTGCATCATCGCGCCCGAGACCGCCAGGGTGGCGCCGACCATGGCGCCCAGCAGCGTCCGCGGCAGGCGGATGGCCTCGACGATGGCGGCCTCGCGCCCAGTCACCGCATTGAGGCCGCCGAACCCGAGATGCTGGCCCAGGATGGCCAGGACATGGCTCAGCGGGATGTCGGCCGGCCCGATGCTGATGCTGGCGAGCACGGCCGCGACCAGCAGCAGCACGAGTCCCGCCAGGGTCAGCGACAGGCGGCGGATCTGCCGACGGTCGGCCGCGGACGGAATCCTGCCTGCGGCCAGAACAGTCACGACCCGGCGCTCCAGGCGCGGTCGGGCAGGGTCGGCGGAGTCCAGCCGGGATGGATCGCGATCGCCAGGTCGCGCGCCGCCTGGGGCGTGCGCGGCCCGAAGCCGAGCAGGTAGAGCGAATCCATCTGGATCACCCGGCCGTTCTTCCCGGCCGGGGTCTCGGCGAAGACCGGAAGCTTCGCGATCGCGTCGATGCCGCCATTGGCCTCGACGGCGTGGCTGGCGATCACGACGACATCGGGCGCCGCCGCCGCCACGGCTTCCGGCGACAGCTGCTTGTAGCGCTCGACCTCGCCGACCGCGTTGGTGCCGCCGGCCAGGCGGATCACGCCGTCGGCAGCGGTGCCGCTGCCCCCGCCCAGCGGGGCACCAGCGGTGAGCGACAGCACGAACAGCACGCGCGGCTGGGTCGGGGCCTTGGCCACGGCCTCGGCCACCGCGGCGAAATCGGCGCGGACGCCCTGGCTCAGCCCCTGGTCGGCCAGGCCCAGCGCCGCCTCGACCCCTTCGATCTTGGCGATCACGGCGTCCGCGGTGAAGCCTTCCTTGAGGATGTCCAGCGCCGTGCCGGCCGACCGGATCTGCTCCAGCACCGCCGGCGGGCCGGCGGATGCGGTGGTCAGGACCAGGTCGGGGCCGAGCGACAGCACGCCTTCGGCTGAGAGCTGGCGGAGATAGCCGACCTGCGGCAGCTTTCGGGCCGCCAGCGGGTACAGGCTGGTGGTGTCGACCCCGACGATGCGGCCTTCGGCGTGCAGGGCGAAGACGATTTCGGTCAGGTCGCCGCCGGCGACGACGACGCGCTGCGGCGGTTCGGCCCGGGCGGGCAGGGCGGCCGACAGCAGCGCGGCGGCGGCGATGGCGAGCAGCGGGCGCATCACGCCACGGCCTCGGCGCCGACCGCATCGATCAGCGCCCGCCAGTCGGCCCGCTCCGGTTGGCCCGGCTTGCGCGCGCCGAACAGCATCGCCATCAGCGTGCCGTCGACGTCGAACAGTTCGAGCGAGGTCACGGTGCCGTCCTTGGTCGGCTTGCGCACGATCCAGCTGCTGGCGATCCGGTCCTCGCGCAGATGCAGGTTGAAGCCGGGGTCCAGCACGTTCAGCCAGGGCCCGGCATCCTTCAGCGTGTGCACCGGGCCGGTGTGGATCTGGATGCAGCCGGGATTGCCGACAAAGACCATGATCGATTCACCGCCCGCCGCGGCGCGGGCCAGCAGCCGGCGCAGCGTGTCCTGGGCGACCGGCTCGGCCCGGGCCGGGGCGGCCAGCCGCATCGCCTGCAGCCGGTCCAGCCGGTGGGTCTTCAGCAGGCCGAAGAACTGGTGCGTGTCCTCCATCGCGTCCCAGCCGGCGCGGAAGCCGGCGACGTCGATCTCGGCATCGTCGAGCACCACCGGGCCGGCGATCGCCTCGGGGACCAGCACCGGCGCCTGGTCGTCGTGGCGGAAGCGGTCGGTCAGCGCGGCGAAGGCGGCGCGGTCGCTGTCATCGGTCAGGTAGATCTTGTGGACGGCGGTGCCGGCGGCGTCGAAGAACTGCAGGCACGGCTTCGGCCCCGACTGTGTCGTCCCGGCGCCGCCCACCGCGAAGCCATGCTTCCAGCGGGTGTAGAACAGCCGCAGGTCGATGTCGGCGCCCAGCGCCAGGCCGACATGGCTGCCGGCCGAGACGTTCTGGTAGGTGCCGATCTTCTCGTGCACGACGCTTTCGTTCCGGGTCAGCGCCATCACCGGGCCGAGGCTTTCGACGGCCCGCAGGATCGTGCTCCACTCGCCGCCGATGCGGAGGGTGCCGGCACCGGTGCCGGAGGCGACCAGCTCGCCCTCGCTGACGCCCAGCGCCGCCGCGGCGTCACGCGCCCGCAACTGCGGGCGCTCTTCGCGCAGTGCGGCCCAGCGGGCGGCGAGGGCCGGGGCGGTCCCGGCCAGGGTATCGAGGCTCTGCATCAGGCTCTCCTATCGCCGGGGGGCGGTGGTGCCGGCGATCGGCGGGGTGCGACCGGACATGCGAAAACGAGGCCAAGGACGGTGCCGGCCAGGGTGCGATGCATGACGAGAACCTGTTTCGAGGCGACGGGTCCTCGCGCAACGGCCTGGCGGCGGGATGGAACCCGACTTGCTGGGGGCGCGAAGCGATCGGGGAAGGGCTACTTGGTCAGGATGAGCTTGCTGTTGCGGGTGATCCGCAGGCGATAGACATCCTCGCCATGCTGGATCGTCAGCTCGCGGCGGGTGCCGAACAGCTCACGCGTGTCCAGGTTCGTCGCCACGGGCCGCTGCGGCGGCTCGATCGCATGCAGTGTGGGCTGATCCAGCATTGGTCCCATCCACGGTGATTGGTCGAACATTTCGATGTTGAGAGTCATTCTCATATCTGTCGGCGCTGGTCAAGCGGATGCGTGTCATTCCTAATTGCATTTACTGAAAATGCCCTGGCCCGGCTGGCGGCGAGAGGGCTGGGGCATGCCGGATTGGTTGGCGATTCGACGTCCGCACCTGAACGACGGGACCTATGCCGTGGGATAGCTCCACCTCTCCCCCGACCCAATCGACCGCGAACCGGACTCAGCCTAGCGTTGGGTGCTTGGCGCAGCAGCGGAAACATTGGGAAACGCGATGTTTGGTGCCGGCGGCCTCGGCGCGCAATATAGTGCGAGCATCAGCGGAAGCCGGTGAGGACGGGTGCGGATGGAGACAGGAGCCGGGCGATGATCGAAGCGCAAGAGATCGAGCGCAGGCCGACCGACCGGCTGGCCCAGCCTTCAGTCGACCTTTCCGTCTGCGAGGACCGCGTCGTCGAGCGCTTCCTCGACCATCCCGCGGCCCCGCGCAGCGATGGTGATTTCCTGCGCCGGCTCAACCGCAGCCTGTTCGACGAGCCGGAGTATCGGCGCGCCATACCCAGCCTGCGCAGCCTTGCCATGGTGGCAGCCGTGGCGCTGCTGGCCGTGGGGGCTGCGGCGCTGGTCGGCACCGCCTGGCATGATCTGAGCGGCGGCGGGCCCGTTCAGCAGGAGGCCCGCTGAACCGCCCGCCCGCTCCACCGGCTCTCAGCTGTCGTATTGCATCAGCGAGGTCACCGGCGCGTCGATCTTGTCGCGGCCGCCGAGGAAGGTCAGCTCGATGAAGCAGGCAGCGCCGCGCACATCGGCGCCGACCCGGCGCAGCAGCTGGATCGCCGCCGCCATGGTGCCGCCGGTCGCCAGCAGGTCGTCCACCACCACCACGCGCTGGCCCGGCTTGATCGCGTCTGCCTGGATCTCGATCGCATCCGACCCGTATTCGAGCTCATAGAGATGACCGATGGTTTCGCCCGGCAGCTTGCCGCGCTTGCGGCACATCACGAAGCCGCAGTCCAGGACGTAGGCCAGCGGCGCCGCGGCCAGGAAACCGCGGGATTCGATGCCGACCAGGATATCCGGTTGCCATTCCTTGACCGAAGCCGCCATGGTCTCGACCGCGTGCCGCCACGCCTGCGGATGAGCCAGAAGCGGCGAGATGTCGTAGAACAGGATACCTGGCTTGGGAAAATCCGGGATGCCGCGTATGTGCGACTTGAGATCCATGAGACGTCCTGGGTTGCGGGCCGGAATGACCATGCATCGTAGTCCCTGCCGCCCGAAAGGCAATTCGCAGGTGCGGAAACCTGGCATCGCGGGGGGCCGGTGGTGACAGCGGCGGCAGCGGTCGCCGGCGACGAGGCCCGGATCGACAGCAGCGTCGAGCGCGACGTCACGACCCTGCGCCTCGCCGGGCCCTGGATCACGCGGACGGCCGCGCCGCTCGACCACGACCTCGCCGCCCTGGTGCGGAAGCACCCGGGCGGGACCGTGGTGCTGGACCTGTCCGGGGTCAGCGTGCTCGACACCGTCGGCGCCTGGCTGGTGCACCGCACCCAGGAGGATCTGGCCACCGGCGGCGCGACGGTCCGGGTCGAAGGCGTGTCGGCCGATCAGAAGGGGCTGCTGGAGGCAGTGTCGCGGGTCGAGCGCGACGTGCCGGTGAAGCATCCCGACCGCAACATCCTGTACGACCTGGCGCTGCGCACCGGCAAGTCGACCTACCATTTCCGCGACGAAGCGTTGGCGTTGCTGAGCTTCCTCGGCATGCTCGTGGTCAAGAGCCTGCGGGCGCTGCTGCATCCCGGCCGGATCCGCTTCATCGCCCTGGCCCACAACATCGAGACCACCGGCCTCAACGCAATGCCGATCGTCGGCCTGCTGTCCTTCCTGATCGGCGTCGTGCTGGCCTATCAGGGCGCCGACCAGCTGGCCCGCTTCGGGGCGCAGATCTTCGTCGTCAACCTGCTCGGCGTCTCGGTGTTGCGCGAGCTCGGGGGGCTGATCACCGCGATCATCGTCGCCGGCCGCTCCGGCTCGGCCTTCACCGCGCAGATCGGCACCATGCAGGTGAACCAGGAGGTCGACGCGATGGAGACCCTGGGTCTCGATCCGATCGACGTGCTGGTGATCCCGCGGGTGTTCGCCCTGGCCATCACCCTGCCGCTCCTGACCTTCTACGCCAGCATGATGGCGATCTTCGGCGGCGCGCTGATGTCCTACTTCGTGCTCGACATCAGTGCCGCCCAATTCCTGCAGCAGTTCAAGGCAGCGATCGGCGTCAACACCTTCTGGGTCGGCATGGTCAAGGCGCCGGTCTTCGCCTTCGCCATCGCCATGGTCGGCTGCTATGAGGGGCTGAAGGTGTCGGGCAGCGCCGAAAGCGTCGGCCGGCTGACCACGCAATCGGTCGTCGTCTCGATCTTCCTGGTGATCGTGCTCGACGCCCTGTTCTCGATCCTGTTTGCGACCTTGGGGATATGAGCCATGCACAAGACCGCAGAGGCTCCGGAGCGCGAGGCGCCGGACGACACGGTCGCGATCCGGGTGCGCGGGCTGAAGACCCAGTTCGGATCCCAGGTCATCCATGAGGGGCTGGACCTCGACGTCCGGCGCGGCGAGGTGCTGGGCGTGGTCGGCGGCTCCGGCACCGGCAAGTCGGTGCTGCTGAAGGAGATCATCGGGCTGATCCGGCCGGCGGCGGGGTCGATCGAGGTGCTCGGCGTCGACATGGATGCGGCCGACGAGGCGGAACGCAGGGCGGTGCAGCGGCGTTGGGGGGTGATGTTCCAGGACGGAGCCCTGTTCAGCTCGATGACCGTGGCGGAAAACATCCAGGTGCCGCTGAAGGAGTACACCCGCCTGTCGCGGTCGATGATGGACGATCTGGCGCGGGTGAAGATCGCGATGGCCGGGTTGGCCTGCAGCGCGGCGACCAAGCACCCGTCCGAGTTGTCCGGCGGCATGCGCAAGCGCGCAGCCCTGGCGCGGGCGCTGGCGCTCGACCCTGAGATCCTGTTCCTGGACGAGCCGACCGCCGGCCTCGACCCGATCGGCGCCGCCGCCTTCGACGAGCTCATCGCCGAGCTGCAGCGCAGCCTCAAGCTGACGGTGTTCATGGTCACCCACGACCTCGACAGCCTGGTCACCATCTGCGACCGCATCGCCGTGCTGGTCGACAAGAAGATCGTGGTCGACACCTACGAGAACCTGCTCCAGATCGACCATCCCTGGATCCAGGAGTATTTCCACGGGCCGCGCGGCCGGGCGGCGGAGGTGGCGCATGCCGAGCACGCAGACCATGCCGTGACGGCCCAGTCCAAGGCGGCCCAGGCCAAGGTGATCGGGGCGGAGAGCTGAGATGGAGACCCGCGCGAGTTACGTCGCCGTCGGCAGTTTCGTCCTGATCCTGATGGTCGGGCTGGTGGTCTTCGCGGTCTGGCTCGGCGGGGCCGGCCTGCGAGAGAACGCCGACCGCTACCTGATCTACTTCTCCGGCAACGTCACCGGCCTGCAGGAGGGCAGCCAGGTCCGCTACCGCGGCATCCCGGTCGGCACGGTCCAGGACGTCGCCATCGACCCCGCCAATGTCGAGCGGGTGCGGGTCCGCATCGCGGTCCGGCCCACCACTCCGATCGTCAAGGGCACCGTGGCGTCGCTGGAGATCCAGGGGCTGACCGGCGGCGCCTTCGTCCTGCTCAGCGGCGGCGTCCAGGGCGCACCGAAGCTGGAGAAGGCGGAGGGCGAGGAATACCCGTCCATCCCATCCAGGACCTCCGGGCTGCAGGCGATCGTCGACACCGTGCCGCAGCTGCTCGACCGGCTGTCGGACATCTCGCGCGAGGTCCAGAAGATCTTCTCCGAGGACAATCGCAAGAACATCACCGGGATCCTGGCCAACCTGAACACCCTGACTGCGGCCCTGGCCGACCGCTCGGCCCAGCTCGCCACCACGATCGACCGGATCGACACCCTGACCCAGAATGTCGATGGGCTGGTCACCGAGGCGCGCTCCGACCTCGCCCGGATCACCTCCGGCGCCACCGGCTTCCTGTCGACCACGGACGGCCAGGTCAACGCCGCGGTGACCGATGCGCGGGCGATGATCGCCTCGCTGCGGCAGAGCGCCGACGGCGTCGCCCGGCTCCTGAAGCAGTCGGGCCCGGGGGTGGAGAGCTTCTCCACCGACGGGCTCTACGAGATCACCCAGCTGATTACCCAGCTGCGGCAGCTGACCGACAATCTCAACCGGACGCTGTCGCGGCTCGACCGCAGCCCGGCCCAGTTCCTGTTCGGCGGCTCGTCCGGCGGCGTCCCGCCGCAAGGCTCCTCGAGGTGAAGATGACGCTTCCTCCCCTGTCCCGGCGCCTCTTCCTGCGGCAGGCCACCTTGTCCTCGGCTGCGGTCGGCCTGGCCGGTTGCGGCGGCATCAGCGCCTTGGCGCCGCCGGCGCCCTCGGTCTACGAGCTGACGCCGAAGAACACCTTCGACGCCAACCTGCCGAAGGTGACCTGGCAGCTGCTGGTCGACATGCCCTCGGCCAACGCCGGGATCGACACCGACCGCATCGCGATCAGCGAGAACCCGACCTCGCTGGACTATTTCGCCAAGGTCGCCTGGGTCGACCGCGCCCCGGCCATGGTCGTCGGCCTGCTGGTCGAAAGCTTCGAGAACACCGGCAAGATCATCTCGGTCGGGCGGCAGATCTCGGGGCTGCGGGCCAATTACGTGCTGCAGCCGGAGATCCGGGAGTTCCGGGCCGAGCGCTGGCCGGGCGAGCCCTACCGGGTGCGGGTGCGGATCGGCGCCAAGCTGGTCCGCTTCCCCCAGCGCACCATCATCGGCGGCGACAGCTTCGAGCGGGTGATGACGGTCTCGGGGCCGGATTTCAGCGCCGTGATCCAGGCCTGGGACGATGCTCTGGGCGGGGTGCTGAAGCAGATCGTGGAATGGGCCCTGCGCACCGGCGAGCACGATGACCGGGCAGGGGGGAGGCCGCGGCGCTGAGGCGCCGGCCATGGCCTCGCCTGTCGACAGGCGGGCCGGAATCGATGGGTGGGAGGATCGCGGCGCCGCCTGTGGGCGGGCCGCGCGTCATGTCGTCAGCGCCGGCCGGTCAGCGGGTGACGGTCTGCCAGAAGAAGAAGGCGACGACGGCGGCGATGATGACCCACTCGAAACCCATGATCCGATCCATCTGCATGCGTGACGGCGCCTTTCATAGCACGGGACGGCCCGATCGCAAGCCGCTCGCCGCGCGGCCTTCCCAGCCTCGATGTTCGGAAGTGAAAATATTGGTGTCGTTTCGGCTTCCTCGGTAGCATTCCTTTTCGTCAAGCCACGGAAGAAGAGCGCCCATGAACGCCACGGCGCGGCAGAACCAGATCGTCGAACTGGTCCATCAGGAAGGCTACGTCACCGTCGAGGCCCTGTCCGACCGCTTCCAGGTGACGCCGCAGACCATCCGCCGCGACATCTCGCTGCTGCAGGACCGGACCCTGCTGCGGCGCTTCCATGGCGGCGTCACCGTGCCGGGCAGCGTCGAGAATTTCGCCTATTCGACTCGCCAGGTGCTGTGCCTGGAGGAAAAGCGCCGGATCGCCCGGCTGACAGCGCGGCAAGTTCCCGACAACGCGTCGCTGTTCCTCAACATCGGCACGACGACCGAGGAGGTGGCGCGGGCGCTGCTGGGCCATCGCGGGCTGCGGGTGATCACCAACAACATCAACGTCGCCAACATCCTGTATTCGAATGCGAGCTTCGAGGTGATCGTCGCCGGCGGCGTCGTCCGCGCCAGGGACGGCGGCATCGTCGGCGAGGCGACGCTCGACTTCGTGCGCCAGTTCAAGGTGGATGTCGGCATCATCGGCATCAGCGGCATCGACGCGGACGGCACGCTGCTCGACTACGACTACCGCGAGGTGCAGGTGGCGCGGGCGATCATCGAGAATTCGCGCCAGGTGTTCCTGGTCACCGACCACACCAAGTTCGGCCGCAACGCCATGGTCCGCCTGGCGTCGATCGGCGAGATCGACGCCCTGTTCACCGACCGGGTCCCGCCGGCGCCCTTCGGCGAGGCGATCGCCGCCACCAGCTGCCGGGTCCACGTCGCCGACTAGATCACCCCGTCGCGCTGCAGCCGGTCGACCAGGTCCTGGGCGACCTTCGCGGCCAGGTCGGCGAAATCGGCGCTGGAATTGCCGCGGGCGACGGCGTCGGCCTTCCAGATGGTGGCGTGGTTGCCGGTGTCCTCCAGCGTGGCGTCGTAGCGGGCCGTCGGCTCCTGCACCCAGCCGCCGCCGGTTACCGCCCCGGTGAAGGGGCCGCGATAGGGTCCGTAGCCATAGCCGTAGCCGCCATAGGGAAAGAACGGGTCCGACACATAGGTCGGCGGGATGAAGCGGGTGGTGACGCCGCGCTGGTCGACCGCGATCCGCAGCACCGCGCGGACGCCGGCCGTGCGGATGGCAGCGGCCTCGACCTGCGGCCCGCCGGGCCGGGTGGGCGGGACCAGGTCGATCATGCGGACGGCCCGGACCCCGCGCGCGCCGAGCTCGGCCACGGCCGCGCTCTCCAGCGCCTCGCGCTCGCCGAGGCGCTGGGTGTCCGCCGCCACGACCATCGAGCCGATCTTCGGCCCGCCGCGATAGGCGGGGTCGACATAGCCCGCCACCCGCGTCTGCACACAGGCGCCGAGGAGCAGGGCGGTCAGCACCAGGGCGAGGCTGCGCATGGCAACTCCTGAGAATCGATATCATCCACCAAGGACATGGCGCAGCGGATCGCAGCCGCCAAGGGCAGTGTTACAGCTGTGACAAATTTGTCGCCTCGAAATCGGCGCAGCACGCGCCGCCTCGCGCGGTGGCTGGGCTTCCCGGGGCGTCTTGTGTATGGAGGTTGGATTGTCAGGCCGTCCGGGGGGACCAATGGCCGTTGCCAGGAAGTTTGTTGCCGCTGTTGTCGTCGCCGCCATTTCCGGCGGTACCTTGGGAGCGGGGGTGCAGAATGCTGCCGCCAGCCCGTGGGCGGAGCCGGGCGACTCGACGCTGCGCAACGACATCCACATCCTCGAGAATTTCGGCCTCGTCGACGGCATCCTGAACACCTGGCCGCTGCCCTGGGCCCAGATCACCTATCGCCTGGCGGACGCCGATCGCGATTCGCTGCCGGCCTATGCCCGGGCCGCGCTCGACCGCGTCCGCGCCCGGGCGGCGTCCGAGACCCGGCAGGGCCAGGCGCATGCCACGCTGGAAGCGAACCTGACCAACCAGCCGGCCCTGGTGCGCGGCTTCGACTACACCCCGCGCCAGCGCGGCGAGGTGACGGCGTCGCTGGAATACATGGGCGATTCGACCGCGCTGCGCCTGTCGGTCGGCGCCTATTCCCGCTTCTTCAAGGATGACAGCCCCTGGTACTACGCCGGCCAGGATCAGTTCCAGGCCTCGCTCGACGGCACCTACCTCGCCCAGCGGGTCGACAACTGGATCCTCTACGCCGGCTGGCTCGACGAGTGGTGGGGACCGGGCGAGACCACCAGCCTGATCCTGTCGACCAACGCCCGGCCGTTCCCCAAGGTCGGGTTCATGCGCTCCAACCCGCATGCCTTCGAGACGCCCTGGCTCAGCTGGATCGGCCCGTGGCAGGTCACCGGCTTCCTGGGCGTGCTGCCAGACGACCGCATCGTCTCCAACACCCTGATGTTCGGCCTGCGCGCGTCGATCAATCCGATCCCCGGCCTCGAGCTCAGTGCCTCGCGTGTCATGATGTTCTGCGGCAGCGGCCGGCCCTGCAGCCCCAGCAGCTTCTTCGACGGCTTCTTCGGCAACACCAACGTCAACGCCGCGCAGCAGGCGCAGGATCCTGCCAACCAGATCGCCGGTTTCGACGCCCGCTACAGCAACCAGCTGTTCGGCCAGCCCTTCGAGATCTATGGCGAGCTGACCGGCGAAGACGCCGCCGCCTCCGCCATCGGCATTCCGCTGCCGTCGCGGAACGCGGCCGTGATCGGCGGTTCGGTGTGGAACGGCTGGGGCGATGACGGTGCGATGTGGAAGGTCAATGTCGAGTATTCGAACTCGACGGCGGATTTCTTGAACAAGAAGATCTTCGGGTTCTTCTACGAGAACTTCGCCTATCCCGACGGCTATCGCTTCTACGACCGGACGATGGGCGACAGCCTGGATGGCGATGCCGAACTGTTCGGCGTCACCGGCACCTTCATCGACACCGACAACTGGACCTACAAGGTCGCCTACTACCACACCAACCTGAATCCGTCCGACAACCCCAAGAACCAGGTCAGCCAGACGGCGGAGACGATTAACATCGTCGATCTCGGCATGTCGATCCCGATGCGGCGCAACACCGTCGGCGTCAACCTGCGGGTCCAGGACGATTCGCCGAACAGCCCGCACTCGAAGAAGCCGATGGCGGCGCTCGGCGTGTCGACGACGATCCGCTTCTGATCGTCGCCGCCGGGGCCATCGTCAGAGCTTCCCGCGTCAGGGCTTCTCGCCGCGGACGACGTCGTCCTCGCCGAGATAGGGTCCGGCGCGGACCTCGATGAGCTCGAGGTCGATCTTGCCGGGGTTCTCCAGCCGATGGTCGGTGCCGATCGGCAGGTAGATCGCCTCGTTCTCGCGCAGGATGCGGGTCTGGCCTTCGAGCGTGACGCGGGCGGTGCCGGACAGCACCACCCAGTGCTCGGAGCGGTGGTAGTGCCGCTGCAGCGCCAGCTCCTGCCCGGGATGGACGATCACGCGCTTGACCTGGAAGCGATCGCCGGCATGCAGCGACTTGACCGTGCCCCAGGGCCGGTAGATCTCGCGGTGGATCACCGCCTCGGGCCGCTTGGCCGCCTTCAGCCGGTCGGTGATGGCCTTGACGTCCTGGACCTGGTCCTTGGCCGCGACC
>NZ_JBFRHF010000044.1:0-27104 GCF_052115705.1 Inquilinus sp. 2KB_23
GCCTATGTCGCGGCCAAGCACGGGCTGGTCGGGCTGACCAAGGTGGTGGGGCTGGAGAATGCCGGCAACGGCATCACCTGCAACGCGGTCTGCCCCGGCTGGGTGCTGACGCCGCTGGTCGAGAAGCAGATCGCCGCGATCGCCGCGGACAAGAAGATCAGCCAGGACGACGCGACCAGGCAGCTGCTGGGCGAGAAGCAGCCCTCGATGACCTTCGTGACGCCGGAGCAGCTGGGCGCCACCGTCGCCTTCCTGTGCTCGCCGGCCGCCGACCAGATCACCGGCACCGCCATCTCCGTCGATGGCGGCTGGACCGCGCAGTAAGGCAAGCAACAGCTTGCAGCGTAGGTTGGGTTCGCTTCACGAGCCCAACCTACGTCCGGGGAGCGACCGCTCCCTCTTGAACCTGGAATTCATCCTCCCCAAATCGATGGTCGTGGCGGCGCCCGGACGGGGTCGCCACGATCGCAAACCGCGGCGCGACCATTCTGGTGCGCCGCTCGGTATCGCTCAACGGAGGATATCCATGCGTACTCTCGACCTTTCCCCGCTTTTCCGGTCCACCATCGGCATCGACCGCATGTCGCGGCTGCTCGATTCCGCGCTGCAGTCCGACACCGCGGCGCCGTCCTATCCCCCCTACAACATCGAGAAGCTCGGCGACGACGCCTACCGCATCAGCATGGCGGTGGCCGGCTTCGGTGAGGACGACATCGAGGTGGTGACCTCGGAGAACACGCTCACCGTGCGCGCCAAGACGGCCTCCGAGGAGGAGGAGAAGGCCCGCAGCTTCCTGCATCGCGGGATTGCCGGCCGCGCCTTCGAGCGCCGCTTCCAGCTCGCCGACTACATCAAGGTGACCGGCGCGACCCTGGTGAACGGGCTGCTCAACATCGATCTGGTCCGTGAGGTGCCGGAGGCGCAGAAGCCCCGCACCGTGAAGATCGCCGTCGGCCCGGCCGCGGCGCCGAAGCAGCTCGCCGCCTGATCCCTTCGCGGACGGGGGTCGTCGCTGACAGCCCCCGTTCCGGAGACGCGCTAGAAGAAAGAGGGCCGCTTTTTTGCGGCCCTCGTTTTTTTGAAGCCTCGCCTGCTCAACTCGAGCATTGCCGCGACGATAGGTTTGCTGCGGACGTGACGTCAAGTCCCCGTTTGGGTCAGAAAAACCCTTTGTTTTGAATGATTTTCACCTGTTCACGGGCGACGTGGCCGCGCGGTGCGTCGCAAGCACGCCAAATGATTCTAAAAATGTAATATTCCCGGACGCTTGCCATTCCCGGCTCAGACCGGGCCACAACGGGAACGTTACCCCCGACTATATCCCGATCGCTGCAAAGTCACGCGAATTTCATCGAGAATCGCGGGATCGTCGATCGTGGCGGGCGTCGTGTAGGGCACCGAATCGGCGATTCGGACCATCGTGGCCCGCAGGATCTTGCCCGACCGCGTCTTCGGCAGGCGGTCGACGATCATCGCGGTCTTGAACACGGCAATCGGGCCGATCCGGTCGCGCACCCGCTGCACCGCCTCGGCCGCGATCGTCTCGTGCGGCCGGGTCACCCCCGCCTTCAGCACCAGGAAGCCCAGCGGCACCTGGCCCTTCACCTCGTCCGCCGCCCCGATCACCGCGCATTCCGCGACATCGGGGTGGCCGGCCAGCACCTCCTCGATCTGCCCGGTCGACAGGCGGTGGCCGGCGACGTTGATGACGTCGTCGACCCGGCTCATGACGAAGACATAGCCGTCCTCGTCGATCATCCCGGCGTCGCCGGTGGTGTAGAAGCCGGGATAGGCCTCGAGATAGGCGCTGCGGAACCGGGCCTCGGCCTGCCACAGCGTCGGCGCGGCGCCGGGCGGCATCGGCAGGCGGCAGACCAGCACGCCGATCTCCCCGGGCGGCATCTCCGCCCCGTCCGGCCCCAGCACCCGCACGTCCCAGCCCGGCATCGGCCTGGTCGGCGACCCCGGCTTGACCGGCATCGCCTCCAGCCCCAGCGGGTCGGCGCAGATCGCCCAGCCGGTCTCGGTCTGCCACCAATGGTCGATCACCGGCCGATGCAGCAGCCCTTCGGCCCAGGCCAGGGTGTCGGGGTCGCAGCGCTCGCCGGCCAGGAACAGGGCGCGGAAGCGCGACAGGTCGTGCTGCGCCAGGTGCCGGCCCTCGAAATCCTCGCGCTTGATGGCGCGGAAGGCGGTGGGGGCGGTGAACAGCACGCTGACGCCGTGCTGCGCGACCACCCGCCAGAAGGCGCCGGCATCGGGGGTGCCGACCGGCTTGCCCTCGTACAGCACGGTGGTGCAGCCGGCCAGCAGCGGGGCGTAGACGATGTAGGAATGGCCGACCGCCCAGCCGATGTCGGAGGCGGCCCAGTACACCTCGCCGGGCTTGACGCCGTAGACCGCGCCCATGGTCCAGGCCAGGGCCACGGCATGGCCGCCATTGTCGCGCACGATGCCCTTGGGCTGGCCGGTGGTGCCGGAGGTGTAGAGGATGTAGAGCGGGTCGGTCGCCGCCACCGGCACGCAGGCCGCCGGGGCGGCCGCTTTCTCGACCTCCGTCCAGTCATGGTCGCGGCCCGGCTGCATCGCTGCGGCGCATTGCGGCCGCTGCAGGATCACCGTCGCCGGAACCTTGTGCCGGGTCAGGTCCAGCGCGGCGTCGAGCAGCGGCTTGTAGGCGATGACGCGCGCGACCTCGATGCCGCAGGAGGCGGAGACGACCAGCTTCGGCGTGCAGTCGTCGATCCGCGACGCCAGCTCCGGCGCCGCGAAGCCGCCGAACACCACGGAATGCACCGCGCCCAGCCGGGCGCAGGCCAGCATGGCGACCACCGCCTCGGGCACCATCGGCATGTAGATCACGACCCGGTCGCCGGGGCCGACGCCCAGCGCGCGCATGGCGCCGGCGAAGCGGGCGACGCGGTCGGTCAGCGCGGCATAGGTGAAGCGCTGCACCGTGCCGGTGACCGGGCTGTCGTAGATCAGCGCCACCCGGTCGCCATGGCCGGCGGCGACGTGGCGGTCCAGCGCGTTGTGGCAGGTGTTCAGCCGCCCGCCGGCGAACCAGCGATAGAGGGGCGCGTTGCTGTCGTCCAGCACCCGGTCCCAGTGCCGGTCCCAGTCGATCGCGGCGGCGGCGTCGCCCCAGAATCCCTCGGGGTCGTCGAGCGCGCGGCGACAGGCCTCGGCATAGGCTCCCATGGACGTTCCTCCCGGACACGCGATTTTCCGAACCCTAGCGCCGTGCGGCCACTGGGGCGAGTGGGGAAGATGACCCCCCAAGAGGCCGGTGTCGCGATCCGGCCAGCGTCAGCCGCGGCGGGCGGACCGCGATCCAGCCATTTCGTCTCAAACTGCGCGGTGCCACAGTGTCTCCAACGAACAGGGGGCCGTCGATGCCGCATGCCTATGACACCGATCTCGACCGCAACGCGGCGAACCATGTGGCGCTGACGCCGCTGTCCTTCCTCGGCCGCGCCGCGCTGGCGCATCCGGACCGGCCGGCCGTGGTCTATGGCGACGTGAAACGAAGCTGGCGCGAGACCGCGGAACGCTGCCGCCGCCTGGGCTCCGCCCTGTCGCGCCGCGGCATCGGCAAGAACGACACCGTGGCGGTGATGGCGCCGAACATCCCGGAGGCGTTCGAGGCCACCTTCGGCGTGCCGATGACCGGCGGCGTGCTGTGCGCCCTCAACATCCGGCTCGACGCCGCGGCGATCGCCTTCCAGCTGCAGCATTCCGAGACCAGGATCCTGCTGGCCGACCGCGAATACGCCGCGGTGGTCCGCGCGGCCGTGGCCCAGATGGCGGCGCCGCCGCTGGTGGTCGACATCGTCGACCCGGCCTGCGGCGGCGACCCGGTGGGCGGCCTGACCTATGACGACCTGCTGGCCGAAGGCGACCCGGCCTATGACGGGGTGCGCCCGGACGACGAGTGGGACGCGATCGCGCTGAACTACACCTCGGGCACCACTGGCGACCCCAAGGGCGTGGTGACCCATCATCGCGGAGCCTATCTCAACGCCCTCGGCAACGTGGTCACCTGGGCGATGCCGCACCACCCGGCCTATCTCTGGACCCTGCCGATGTTCCATTGCAACGGCTGGTGCTTCCCCTGGACCATCACGGCGCTGGCCGGCACCCATGTCTGCCTGCGCCGGGTCGCCGCCCGCGACATCTACGCTGCCATCGCCGACCACGGCGTCACCCATCTCTGCGGCGCGCCGATCGTCATGGGCATGCTGCTGAACGCGGCGCCCGAGGACCGGCGGGAGTTTCCCCAGTCGATCCAGATGATGACCGCGGCCTCGCCGCCGCCGGCCGCGGTGCTGGAGGGCATGGCCCGGCTGGGCGTCCAGGTCACCCATGTCTATGGCCTGACCGAGGTCTACGGCCCGGCCGTGGTGTGCGACTGGAAGACGGAATGGGACGCGCTGCCGGCGGGGGAGCAGGCGCGGCTGAAGTCGCGCCAGGGCCTGCCCTATGTGGTGCAGGAAGGGCTGATGGTGGCCGATCCCGACACGCTGGCCCCGGTGCCGGCCGACGGCGAGACCATGGGCGAGGTGTTCATGCGTGGCAACATCACCATGAAGGGCTATCTCAAGAACCCTGCCGCGACCGCGAAGGCCTTCGCCGGCGGCTGGTTCCACACCGGCGACCTCGGGGTGATGCATGCCGACGGCTATGTCGAGCTGAAGGACCGGTCGAAGGACATCATCATCTCCGGCGGCGAGAACATCTCGACCATCGAGGTCGAGGGCGTGCTGTACCGCCACCCCGCGGTGCTTGAGGCGGCGGTGGTGGCGCGGCCGGATGCGACCTGGGGCGAGACCCCCTGCGCCTTCGTCACGCTGCGGCCGGGGGCGAGCGCGACGCAGGCGGAGATCATCGCCTTCTGCCGGCAGCACTTGGCGCATTTCAAATGCCCGAAGACGGTGGTGTTCAGCGACCTGCCCAAGACCTCGACCGGAAAGATCCAGAAATTCGTGCTGCGCGACCAGGCGCGGGCGCTCTGATCAGGCTTCCGCCGCGGCGGCGACGCTGCGGCGGAGGCCCTCGGCGTAGGAGGTCTTGGCGATCGGGCCAAGCAGGGCCTGCAGGGCGGAATCGTCCATCACCACCGGGTCGGTCCACAGATAGTGCATCTCGACCAGCTCGCGCAGCAGCGGGCTGAACAGGCCGCCCAGGCGCAGGCCCAGCTTGCCGACCACCATCAGCTTCGGCTTGCGGCCGGCGGCGGCGAAGGCCAGGCCGGCCGCCTCGCGCGCCGTGATGGTGCCCGGCCCGGCCAGGTGCCACACCCGGCCCCAGGCCTCGTCCCGCGACACCAGCGCCGCGACCACCGGGCCGGCGTCGGGCACGTAGAGGAATTCGTGCGGCCGGTCGATCGGGCCGAGCATCTGCGCCCGGCCGCCCTTCGCCGCGGCGTCGATCGCGCTGCGCAGCACGCTGCGCTCGACCCCTGGGCCGTAGAAATCGGGCAGGCGCAGCACCGCGCCGCGGATCCGGCCGGCGGCATCGGCCTCCAGCACCAGATCCTCCTGCGCCTTGCGCATCCGGCCCTTGAAGGTGTGCGGCCGGCGCGGATGGTCCTCGCGCACCGGCATGGTCTGCGCCCTGCCATAGGGATAGACCGTGCCGATCAGCAGCAGCTTCGCCACGCCCTCGGCCACGGCGCCGTCCAGCACCTGGCGCATCAGGACAGGATGCTGCTGGAACTCGTGATACTCGACCCCGACCAGATGGATGATGGTGTCCATGCCCCGCGCCGCGGCACGGACCGAGTCCGGGTCGTCCGGCGTCCAGGTCACGATCTCGGCCAGCGGGTCGGCGCCGAAATCCCGCTCCAGCGACGCCCGCGACCGCCCGACCACGCGATAGGGCCGCCCCTCCGCCCGCAGCGCCGCGGCGATGCTGCGGCCGATGGCGCCGGCGGCGCCGAACAACGCGATCCCAGCCATGCCTGCTTCTCCATGAACGATGATCTGTTGGTGAACAATGTTCATTGAACGATGTTCATAACCGCGTTGACCCGGGGCTGTCAATCGGCAACCATCGCGGCATGGGAACGATGGAACGACGGGCGCGGGACAAGGCGGCGCTGCGCGAGCGCATCCTCGACGCGGCGCGGGCGATCGCGCTGAACGACGGGTTCGCGGGGCTGACCATGCGCAAGCTGGCGGCGGCGATCGAATACGCCCCGGGCACGATCTACCTGCATTTCGACGGCCGCGACGCGATCGCGCGCGAGCTGTGCCTCGAAGGCTACCGGGCCTTGCTGGCGGCGTTGGAGCCGGCGGCCGTCATCGCCGATCCGCGGCAGCGGCTGGCCGCCCTGGCGCGGGCCTTTGTCGGCTTCGGGCTGCAGCAGCGAGAGATGTACCGGCTGATCCTGATGGAGGATCCCAAGCTGCTCGACGCGCTGTACCGCGACCGCCCGATCGACGACCCGGATGGCCCCGGCACCCGCGCCTTCCTGCTGCTGGTGCAGGTTTTCGCCGATCTCGGCGCGGCGGCGCCCGACCGCCGGGCCGAGGTGCTGCTGGCGACGCTGCACGGCATCGTCAGCCTGAAGCTGACCTGCGAGCGCTTCCTGCGCACCCCGGCCGAAGACCTGGTCACGGCAACGCTGGAGCGAGAGCTGGCGGCCGCTTAGCGGCGGGTCATCGCGACTGCTGCGGCAGGCCGGCCGGGGCCGGTTCGGCCACCGGCTCCACCGCGGCCAGGTCGGTGCCGCGGGTCTCGCGCGACAGCAGCACGCAGATGATGCCCGGCACCGCCATCAGCCCGGCATAGATCGCCACCGCCTGCGGCGTGCCGGTCCAGCCCAGCAGCAGCGTGCCGATCAGCGGCGCCACCGAGCCGCCGACCACCGACGCGACCTGGTAGCTGACCGACATCGCGGTGTAGCGCACCCGGGTCGGGAACAGCTCGGTGAAGAAGGCCGACATGCTGCCGACGATGATGCCGTGGCAGGTCAGGGTCAGCAGGGTGACGTGCAGCACCGTCTCCGGCGCGGCCCCCGGCGGCAGGGTGAACAGCAGCACGCTGGCGCCGATGCCGCCGGCCAGGCCCAGCAGCATCACCGGCCGCCGGCCGATGACGTCCGAGGCATAGGCCGCGGCCATGATCACCACGACCTCGAGGATCGAGCCCCAGAACAGCGCATCGACGCCGACGCCGCGGGCCAGGCCGATGAACTTGACCACCAGCACCAGGAAGAAGGTGGTGAACAGGTAGAACAGCGTGTTCTCCGCCGCCTTCACCAGGAACACCTGGCCCATCGGCCGCCAGAAGCCGCGGAAGGTTTCCGCCAGCGGCGCCGGCGGCACCTCGCGGCGCTTGGCCGCCAGTTCGGCGAAGACCGGCGATTCCTCGATCCGGCTGCGCATCCACAGGCCCAGCGCGACCAGCACGATCGAGAACAGGAAGGGCAGGCGCCAGGCCCAGTCGACGAAGGCGGCCTCGCCCAGCCGGGCGGTGATCAGGGCCACGGTCGCGGCGGCCAGCACATTGGCGGCGGGCCCGCCGATCATCGGGAAGCTGGTCCAGAAGCCGCGCCGCTTCCCCGGCATGGATTCGGCCACGATCAACAGCGCGCCGGTGGCCTCGCCGCCGACGGCGATGCCCTGCAGGATGCGCAAGGCGACCAGCAGCACCGGGGCCAGGCCGCCGACCGAGGCGTAGGTCGGCAGCAGGCCCATGCAGAAGGTGGCGGCGCCCATCAGCAGCAGGCTGACCACCAGCGCGTTCTTGCGGCCGATGCGGTCGCCCAGCGCGCCGAACACCAGGCCGCCCAGCGGCCGGGCGACGAAGCCGATGGCGAAGGTGCTCAGGCTCAGCACCACCCCGACCAGGGGATCCTCGGTCGGGAAGAACGCCTTGTCGAACACCAGCACGGCGCAGGTGGCGAAGATGAAGAAATCGTACCACTCGATGATGGTGCCGACGGCGCTGGCGAACAGCAGGCGCACCCGCTCCGCGATCCTGCCCTGACCCATGATCCTGCCTCCCTTCGCCCTGCGGCATGGGCTGCGCTTGCCAGCCGCGCCGGGCCGAGTATTGTCCGACAATTCTGGCGGATAGGCCCTTCCGCATCGGCCGGGCCGATGCGATGGTTCCGGGTGGTCCTCCGCCAGCCGCTCCGGCATGCCGGAACGGGTCGGTGTTGAAGAAGACCGAATTTCGTTTCATATGAAACGAATGTCAAGGCGCGGCTGGGGAGGCCGGGAGATGCGTGAACGGGGCGGGCAGGCGGCGGCGGAGTTCGATCTCGAGGCGTTCCTGCCCTATGAGCTGTCGGTGGTCAGCAACCGGGTCAGCCGCACCTTCGCCCGGCGCTATGCCGACGCCTTCGGCCTCAGCATCCCGGAATGGCGGGTGATGGCGATGGTCGGGCGCCACGCGCCGCTGTCGTCGAACCAGATCTGCGAGCGCACGGCGATGGACAAGGCCAAGGTCAGCCGCGCGGTCAGCCGGCTGATCGAGGCGGGCCACCTGGCCCGCGGCACCAACCCGCAGGACCAGCGGCTGATCCAGCTGACCTTCACCGCCGCCGGACGCCGGGTCTACGACGCCATCGTGCCTTTGGCGCAGGAGATCGAGGCTGAGCTGATGGCCGCCTTCGAACCGGGCGAGCGCGAGACGCTGCGCCGGCTGCTGCGCACGCTCGACGCCCGCGTCTCCCATCTCGGCACCCCCGCCGCCGCGGATGGGGAGGATTAGGGTCGAGACTGGATCAGGCTTGGGGGGCTTTCGACCCTTTCCGGCCGAACATCTAAGATCCGGATTCGACCTTTTCGGGAGTCGGCGTTTCCGTCGCGTCGCCCCACTCCGCGGGATCGAGACTGGGTTGGGGGCCCTCCCCAGCACCTTCCCACCCAAACACATACTCGTACGGCTGATCACAGTCCGGGGCTCGGAACTCGTGTTTCAATTTCCAGCCGAGCCGAATGTATTCACGAGCCATCGAAGCCGAATGTGCCTTACCCATTCGTGACATCACGAACTCCGAAGAAGGTCGGTCCTATTCAAGATAGTCCGGGTGGTGAATGGCAGCAAACCGCCCAAAGACGCCGATTTCAGCTGTAGGATTTTGACCTGAAAACCCGCCCAGTCAGTGCGGCACGGCCTCGCTGGGTTCCAGCTTCCGCGGCGCGCCGGTCTTCGCGGCGATCGGGATCAGCCAGATGGTGATGAAGGTCAGCACCGCCATCGCCACCACGCCCAGGAAGGTCCAGTGCAGCGCCTTGTCGAAGACGTCGCGGACGGAGGGGTCGGAGGCGAGCTGGGCCAGGCCCTCCGGCTGGTTCAGCACGTCATGCACGCCGGCCGCCAGCGCGCCGCTGCCGAAATGGGCGATGCCGATGTTCAGGATGGCGCCCAGCGCGGTGGCGCCGATGGTGCTGCCCAGGTTGCGGGCGAAGATGATCGACGCCGTGGCGCTGCCGCGCATCGACCATTCGACGCTGTCCTGCACCACGGCGATGGTGGTCAGGCTGATCAGCCCCATGCCGAAGCCCATGATGAAGGCGCCGACGCCGGCCACCACCGGGTGGGTCTGCGGCGTCAGGAACAGCAGGAAGGTGGCGCCGACCGGAAACAGCAGGCTGCCGACCCGCAGGGTGCGGCGGACCCCGAAGGCGCGGTACAGCCGCTGGGACAGCATCACCGCCAGGGGCCAGCCGAACACCAGCATGCTCAAGGTGAAGCCGGCGGTGATCGGCGACCGGCCCAGCACGCCCTGGACATAGACCGGCAGGATGGTGGTCAGGCCGATCAGCGCCATGCCGGCCAAGAGGGTGGCGATGTTGCTGGTGGCGACCAGCCGGCGGCCCCACAGCTCGAGCGAGATGATCGGCTCCGGCGCCCGCCGCTCCTGCCACAGGAACAGCCAGCCGGCGACCAGGAACAGCAGCGCCAGCCCGCCGAGGACCCAGCCATTGCCGTCGGTCTCGGTCAGGATCACCAGCAGCGACACGATGGCGACCGAGAACAGCCCGGCGCCGGTGTAGTCGATGCGGACCTGGCGCGGCTGGATCGATTCCCGCAGGAACAGCACGAAGCCCAGGATGGTCAGCACGCCGAAGGGCAGGTTGAGCCAGAAGATCCAGGCCCAGGACAGGTGGTCGACGATGATGCCGCCGGCCAGCGGCCCGATCACGGCGGAGGTGGCCCAGACGCTGGCCATCATGCCCTGGGCGCGGCCGCGCTCCTCCAGCTTGTACAGGTCGCCGATGACGGTCATGGTCACCGGGGTGATGGCGCCGGCGCCCAGGCCCTGCAGCAGCCGGAACAGGATCAGCGACCCCATCGACCAGGCGAAGCCGCACAGCACCGACCCGACCAGGAACAGCGCGGTGCCGCCGACCAGCACGGGCTTGCGGCCGAACACATCCGACATCTTGCCGTAGATGACGGTGGTGGTGGATTGGGCCAGCAGGAAGGCCGAGAACACCCAGCTGTAATAGGTGAAGCCGCCGAGCTCGCCGACGATGCGGGGCATGGCGGTGGCGACGATGGTGGCCTCGATCGCGACCATGAAGGTGGCCAGCATGATCGAGGCGATGATCAGCGGACGCCGGGTGACCTTGGCGGCGTTGGACATGGCGTTCCTTTCGCGGGCGGGGTCCGGGCCCTCGCCCATTTCCGGATCGGGCCAGCCGCGACCGCGATGCACCCTTCGCGGATCCCTGGCTGTCGTGAAGTGCAGACGAACGCAGCCCGTGCCGGAGATCAGGCACAGGCGGGCAGGTTGCCAACAGCGTCGGGGAAAGTGTCGCATCGCGACGCGCCGCGGACCAAATGCCTTTCCGGCACGTCGCCCCTGACCGGAAATCATGAAGCCGGCCCTGGCCGACTCGGGGCCGGCGCGCCATGGATCAACGATCTAGGGGTGCAGGGTCAGGCCCTTCAGCACCTTGTCGACATCCTTGCGGTCCTCATGCATCGCGAAGCCGACCAGGTCCAGCGCCTCGGCCGTCACGGCCTGGACCGCGGCGCGGTTGGCCTCGTCATGGCCGGTGGCGAACAGGGCCTCGGTGTAGATCGCGATCCGCAAGTTGCGGGCCATCGCGCGGGCATGCGCCGCCTTCAGCGCCTCGGCCGATCCGGCGAAGACCAGCACCGGCTGGCGGAACATCGGCAGGTACAGGTTGCCCGACCCGTCCCGGTAGGGTTCGCCGACCAGCTCCGGCCGGGTCGCGCCAAGCCCGCTGACGGTGAAGGCGGTGACGTTCAGCTTCTGCCAGACCGGCAGGTCCTCGCGCAGGGCGACGGCGATCTTGGTGTCAAAGCGCATGCATCCTCCTTGGAACGTGGCGATGCTAGGGACCGGCCGGTCCCTCCGGCTTGTACGATCGTGCTGTGGCGGCGGCCGCCGCGGCGCCGTATCATCCGATCATGGACACAGGCGAGTGGATCACGGTCGGGATGGACCGCCGCTTCGGCGTCGAGCGCCTGCGCGCGCATTTCACCGCGCACAGCTATGAGCGCCATGCCCATGAGACCTATGCCGTCGGCCTGACCGAGGCGGGGTCGCAGAGCTTCCATTGCCGCGGCGCCGTGCACCGCACCCGGCCGGGGTCGATCATCACCTTCAACCCGACCGAACTCCATGACGGCCACGCCACCGGCGCCGAGGGCTTCCTGTACCGCATGCTCTATATCGAGCCGCAGACGGTGGTGTCGGTGCTGGATGATGCCGGCATCCGCTTGCCCTGGGACATGGCGCTGCCGGCGACGCTGTCCGAGGATCCGGCCCTGGCCCGGCTGATCGCCGATGCCGCGCGGGCCTTCGCCGAGCCGGGGGCGACCCTGGCGCGGTCGGAGACGCTGGCGGCGATGGTGGTCGGGCTGGCCCGGCGCCAGGCCGGAGCGCCCGCGCCGCGCACCGGCCACCCCGGCGATGCCGCCCTGGCCCGGGCGCGCGACCATCTGCACGCCCATCTCGGCGACGACATCACGGCGGAAGACCTCGCTGACGTGGCGGGCTTAAGCCGGTTCCACCTTTCGCGGTCATTCGCCCGGCGCTATGGCGCGGCGCCGGCCACCTATCTCCGCTGGATCCGGCTGGAACGGGCCAAGCGGCTGCTGGCGGCGGGGGAGCCGGCGGCCCAGGTGGCGGCCGCCACCGGCTTCACCGACCAGGCGCATCTCACCCGGCGCTTCAAGGGCGCCTATGGCGTGACGCCGGCGAGGTTCCAGCGGGCCGCTCGGGCGGCTTAGGCAGCCACCCCCAGCCTCGCCACCACCTCGTCGGCGATCGACAGGCTCGAGGTCAGGCCCGGGCTCTCGATGCCGAACAGGTTGACCAGCCCGGCCACGCCATGCCCCTCCGGCCCCTGGATCACGAAATCCGCCGCGGTGGCGCCGGGCGGGGTGATCTTCGGGCGGATGCCGGAATAGTCCGGCAGCAGCGCCCCGTCCGGCAGCGCCGGCCAGTAGCGGCGGATCGCGGCGTAGAAGCTGTCGGCCCGCGCCGGGTCGACGCGATAGTCCAGGCTGTCGACCCATTCGACATCGGGGCCGAAGCGCACCCGGCCGCCGAGGTCGATGGTGGCATGGGTGCCCAGGCCGCCGGGCACTGGCACCGGATAGATCAGATGGCGGAAGGGCGGCCGGCCGGACAGGGCGAAGTAGTTGCCCTTGGCCAGGTAGGGCTGCGGCACCGCCGCCTGCGGCACCCCGGCGATGCGGCGGGCGACGGCGGGGGCGGACAGGCCGGCGGCGTTGACCACCCGCCGGGCCAGCAGCTCCATGCCGCCCTCCTCGGTGGCGATCTCCAGATGCAGCCCTTCGGGCGTGGCCACCGCCGATTCCAGCCGGCTGAGATAGGCGATCATCGCGCCCTGCGCCTCGGCGTCGCCCAGCAGCGCCAGCATGAAGCCGTGGCTGTCGACGATGCCGGTGGAGGGCGAGAACAGCGCCGCGGTGCAGGCGATCTCCGGCTCCAGCGCATGCGCCTCGTCGGCGGTCAGCGGCCGCAGCGCGTCGTCCTCGCCGGTCAGGCCGTTGGCCTGCGCCCCGGCGGCGATTCGGGCCAGGGTCGCCGCCTCGGCCTCGTCGGTCGCGACGATCAGCTTGCCGCAGCGCTGGGCGGTGACGCCGTGATCGGCGCAGAAGCGGTACAGCGCCCGCCGCCCGGCGACGCAGTGCCGGGCCTTCAGGCTGCCGGCGGGATAGTAGATGCCGGCGTGGATGACCTCGCTGTTGCGGGCCGAGGTCTCGGTGCCGAAGGCGTCGGCCGCCTCCAGGATGATCACCTCCTGCCCGGCCAGGGCCAGCGCCCGGGCGACGGCCAGGCCGACCACCCCGGCGCCGACCACCACTGCGTCGACGGTGTCGGTCATGCCGCCCCGCGCAGTTGGGTGATCGCCCGGGCCACGCCGCGCAGCTCGGCCAAGCCCTTCAGCCGGCCGATCAGGGAATAGCCGGGGTTGGTCTTCTTGCCGACGTCGTCGGCCAGCAGATGGCCGTGGTCCGGCCGCATCGGGATCTCCCAGTCGCTGCGTCCCGCCGCCCTGCGCGCCTTCTCCTCGGCCAGCAGCGCGTCGATCACCGCCACCATGTCGGCGCCGCCCTCCAGGTGCTCGTCCTCGAAGAAGGATCCGTCATCCTCGATGGTGACGTTGCGCAGATGGGCGAAGTGGATGTGCGACGCGAACTCCCGCGCCATCGCCGCCAGGTCGTTGCCGCGGCGCGAGCCGTAGGAGCCGACGCACAGCGTCAGCCCGTTCGCCGGGCTGGGGGCCATGGCCAGCACGGCGCGGGCGTCGGAGGCGGTGGAGACGATGCGCGGCAGGCCGAACAGCGGGAAGGGCGGATCGTCGGGGTGGACGGCCAGCCGGGCGCCAACCTCTTCCGCCACCGGCACCACGGCCGACAGGAAGGCCTTGTAGTTCGAGCGGAAGTCGTCCGCCGAGATCCCGGCATAGAGGGCCAGCCGGCGCTCGAACCCGGCCCGGTCGTTGACCGCACCGGCGACGCCGGGCAGGCCGGCGATGATGGTCTTCTCCAGCTCGGCGCGCTCGCTCTCGCTCATCGCCGCGGCGCGGTCGCGGGCGCGGGCCAGCACCTCGGGCTGGTGGTCGGCCTCGGCGCCGGGGCGCTTGAGGATGAAGGCGTCATAGGCGGCCATGTCGACCGCGTCGAAGCGCAGGGCGTAGCCGGTGGTGGGCAGGCGCCACAGCAGGTTGGTGCGGGTCCAGTCGACCACCGGCATGAAGTTGTAGCAGACGGTGGTGACCCCGGCCGCGGCGACATTGCGCAGCGATTGGGCGAAGCGGGCGATGGCTTCGGCCGCGCCGGCGCCGCCGGTCTTGATCACATCGGGGATCGGGATGCTCTCGACCACCGACCACACCAGCCCGGCGCCCTCGATCACCGCGCGGCGCTCGGCGATCTCCTCGGCCGGCCAGGCGCTGCCATCCTGGCGATGGTGCAGGGCGGTGACGATGCCGCTCGCGCCCGCCTGCTTGACATGGTCCAGCGTCACCGGGTCGTTCGGGCCGAACCAGCGCCAGGTCTCCTTCATCGTCTCCCGTCCCTCATCGCGTGTTGATCTTGTTGCAGCCGCAAGCCGACCCGCCTTCTTACCGGGATCAAAGCGCCTTGCGAAAGGTCAGGTTGATCCTCTGCCGGCCGACCCGCGCATGGCTGCCCTCGGCCAGCGGCGCGATGCCGTGGAAGGCCAGCCGCGCCGGGCCGCCCCAGACCGCGACGTCGCCATGCTCGACCCGCACCTTGCGCGTCGGGTCGCTGCGCTGCAGCCCGCCGAACAGGAAGGTCGCGGGCAGGCCCAGCGAGACCGAGACGATCGGCGCGCCGGTGTCGCGCTCGTCGCGGTCCTGGTGCAGCGACAGCCGGGTGCCGGGCTCGTAGCGGTTGATCAGGCAGGCGTCGGGGGCGAAGCCGGGAAAGCCGGCGCGGGCGGCCGCACCTGCCGCCAGGGCGAGGAAGGCGGCGGGCAGCGGCGGCCAGGGCTCGCCGGTGGTCGGGTCATGGGTGTCGTAGCGATAGCCGCTGCGGTCGCTGACCCAGCCGACCGCGCCGCAATTGGTCATCGCCACTGACATCAGATAGCCGCCGGGGGTGACCAGATGCCGGAACGGCGCCGCGGCGGCGACGGCGTCCACCGCCGCCAGCAGGGTCTCGGCGACGTCGCCGGCGAAGCCGCGCAGCAGCACCGCGCCCTCCGCCAGACTCTCCTCGCGCGGCCCGGGGCTGGGCAGGTTGTCGAACAGGTCGGCCATCGCGGTTCGGCCCTCATCACAGAATGACGAGGGAGACTCTACCGGAACCCGCGGCCGGCGGCATTCCATCCCTTGCGGTCGAATCCGGCGCAAGAACCGGAGTGCCCGCGGCGCCGCACGGCGCGATGATCCTGGGACCGCCATCGAAGCCGGGGACCGCGTGATGATCACCCTCTACGACTACCTGCCGTCGCAGAACGCCTACAAGGTCCGGCTCCTGCTGGCCCAACTGCAGCTTCCCTACCGGACCGAGATCGTCAGCATCTTCGAAGGCGAGGGCCAGCGGCCGGAGTACCTGGCCGTCAACCCGACCGGCGCGGTGCCGGCGATCCGGCTCGACGACGGCCGCGTCATCGCCGAGTCCAACGCCATCCTGTTCTTCCTGGCCGAGGGCACGCCGTACCTGCCGGAGGACCGCTTCACCCAGGCCAAGGTGCTGCAATGGCTGTCCTTCGAGGGCGACTATGTCCAGTCGACGGTGGCGACGCTGCGGCACTGGACCATGACCGGCAAGCTGGCCCGCCGCCCGGCCGCGCTGGTCGAGGCCAAGCGCGAGGGGTCGCTCAGGACCCTGGCGATCCTCGACCGCGAGCTGTCCGGCCGCCCATGGCTGGCGGGGCCGGCCTACAGCATCGCCGACATCGCGGTGTTCGCCTATGTCCACCGGGCGGAGGAGGCGGATCTGCCGTTGGCCGACTATCCCCATGTGGTGCGCTGGATCGGCCGGGTGCGGTCGCAGCCGCGCTTCCGGGCCGAGACCTTCCCCTATTCGATCGACCCGCACTCGGTGAAGGAATTGCCGTGACTGCGACGCTTCATTCTGTCGAGCGGAACCAGCGTTCTCCGGCATCCTCGGCCCGGCGCCGCTCCAGCTCCTCGCTGTAGCGGCGCAGCGAATAGGCCTCGCTGAGATAGCCGATGATCCGCCGCTCCTGCGCGTCGCTGACCACCGGCAGGCTTTCGGTCTCGGCCGCGTGGAACAGTTCCAGCGCGGTGCGGATGCTCTGGCCCGGCAGCAGCATGTAGGCCGCGGCGTGGCGCAGCGTGCCGATCTCGATGGTGTCGGCGTCGGTGTCGTGGTCGGAGTTGTGGACGTCCGACACCAGCGCCAGCCCGGCGGCGCGGCCGTCGCCATCGGTCAGGAACACGCGCTGGGTCGACCCGACCGGGAACTGCCTGCGGAAATCGGCGATCGTCGTGGTTTCCGGCACGCTGCGCGCGTCGCGCCGCATCAGCCGGGCCACGGTCAGGTCACGGATCCAGCCGACATCCTGGGCGCCGCGGATGGCTTCGCCGCGCAGGTGGAAGCGCCAGGTGGCGAAGGAATAGCCGAACAGGTGCCGCACCACGGCAGCGGCGACCACCACCCCGACCATGACGCCGACCGCGACCGAGAAGTCGTCGGTCAGCTCCAGCGCCAGGAAGGTCATGGTCAGCGGCCCGCCGATCACCGCCGCGGCCATCGACGCCATGCCGACCAGGGAATAGGCGAGGTGCTCGACCGGATGGCCGGGCAGGGCCAACGCCGTCAGCTGGGCCATGATGCCGCCGAACAGGGCGCCGGTCAGCAGCGAGGTGAAGAACAGGCCGCCGCGGAACCCGGCGCCTAGCGAGATCGCCGCTGCCGCGGTCTTGGCGATCAGCAGCAGGGCCAGCGCGGCGAGCGGCGGCGCCATGGTCAGGTCGGCATGCAGGGCGCCGTGGCCGGAGCTCAGCACCTCCGGGAAGCGCAGGGCCATCAGCCCGACGATCAGCCCGCCCACCGCGGGCCGCAGCAGCTGGGGCAGGGCCAGCTTGCGCATCGCCGCCTCGGTCCAGGTCACGCCCTGCATCATCAGGATGCCCAGCCCGGCGCAGGCCAGGCCGATCACGACGAAGATCGCGTAGTCGGGCGCGTGCAGGCCGGCATCCCACGTCACCTCGAGGAACGGGCCCTCGTTCAGCAGCAGGCGCTCGACCACCGTCGCGGTCAGCGCCGCCGCCACCACCGGCGCCAGCGTCGCCGCGGTGTAGGCGCCCATGATCAGCTCGAAGGCGTAGAAGGTGCCGGCCAGCGGCGCGTCGAAGGCGGCGGCGATCGCGGCCGCGGTGCCGCAGCCGACCAGGATGCGCAGGTCGGCGCGGCGCAGCCGGAAGATCTGGCCGATGCGCGAGGCGACGCCGCCGCCGAGCTGGGTGTATCCCGCCTCCATCCCGACCGAGGCGCCGACACCGCTGGACATCAGGGTGGCGCCGGCGACGACGAAGCCGTCGCGCAGCGACATCCGGCCGCCATACAGGGCATTGGCCTCGATCGGGTCGACCGGCGGCCGCGGCCGCCAGCGGCCGATCAGCCACATCACCGCGCCAAAGCCCAGGCCCCCCAGCACCGGCACCAGCACGGTCAGCAGCGGGCTGGTGTCGATGCTGGCGCTCAGGCGCTGGCCGCTCGGCAGGTCGAACAGCAGTTCGTGCAGAAGCTGCAGCCCCTCGCGCAGGGCCACGACGCCGAGGCCGACGACCACGCCGATCGCCGCGGCCAGCAGCGGCAGGGCGATCTCATTGGCGCGCACGGCGCTGCGCAGCCGCGTCCACAGGTGCAGGCGCAGCCAGCGGCCGCGCCGGGGCGGCGAGGGGGTCGCGTCTTCGGCGTCTGGCAGGGCCATGGTCGTCGCCGTCTCGGGGAGGTCCCGTCCTTGTGGCCGACCCCGGCGGCCGGCGCAAGGGATCGGGGCTCGACGAATGGTCGCAACTCCGCTTTAACGGCGCGGGGGCATCCACGGAGACGTTGCGTCATGGTCGCGATCGGCTGCTTCCTGCCCTTCCTGCTCGCCATTGCCGGGGCCGTGATCGGCCATCTGCTCGGCAGCGGCACCATCGGCCTCTGGGGCATGGGCATCGGCTTCGCCGCCGGCCTCGCGATGGCGGCGGTGATCGGTGTCGTGGCGATGCGGGCGAAGAGCGAATAGGCGATCGCGCGACGAGCCGAAGCCCGGCGGGAACCGATATTTCCCAAGCCCTGTTGAGAAAAGACCAAGAACAACGGCGAGGAGCGCCGCCATGGGCATCGGTACCATCCTGCTGATCATCCTGATTCTCATGCTGATCGGCGCCTTCCCCTCCTGGCCGTACAGCAGCGGTTGGGGCTACGGCCCCAGCGGCCTGCTCGGCGTGGTCGTGGTCGTCCTGCTGATCCTCGTCCTGATGGGACGAATCTAGGCCGGGACCCGCGGCCGCCTCAGGTCCCGCGCGGCTTTGCCCGCGCGGTGGCCGGGGCGGCCAGCGGGTCGTCGGGCCAGGGGTGGCGCGGATAGCGGCCCCGCATGTCCTTGCGCACCTCGGCATAGCTGCCGGCCCAGAAGCCGGCGAGGTCGCGGGTCACCTGCAGCGGCCGGCCGGCCGGCGACAGCAGGTGGATCGCGATCGGCACCCGGCCGCCGCCGACCCGCGGCGTCTGGGCTTGGCCGAACATCTCCTGCAGCTTCACCGCCAGCACCGGCTGGGCCGGGTCGGTATAGTCCAGCGCAGCGCGGCGACCACTGGGGATTGGCACCGTCGCCGGCGCCAGGGCGTCCAGCGCCCGCTGCCGCTCCCAGCCCAGACCCGTCGCCAGGATCTGGGCCAGGTCCAGCCGGTCGAGGTCGCTGCGGCGCCGCATCCCGGTGAGGTGCGGCCCCAGCCATTCCGCCAGCGTCTCCGCCAGCACCGCATCCGACCAGTCGGGCCAGACCTCGCCCTCCAGCACCCTGGCAAAGCCGACCCGCTGGCGCAGGGCGACGGCGCCGTCGCGCCAGGGCAGGGCGTCGACGCCCAACCGCCGCACCCCCTCCATCAGCGCCGCGGCCACCGCCTCCGGCGCCGGCTTCGGCAGGGCGGCATCGGCCAGCACCAGGGCGCCGAGCCGGCGCTGGCGGCGGGCGGCCACCGCCTGCTCCGTCGCATCCCAGGTGACGCTCTCGACCCAGGCGATGCGGTCGCCCAGCACCGCCTCCAAGGCCGCGGTGTCCAGCGGCGCGGCGGCCAGGATGCGGGCCTCGCGCCCGGCATCGTCGGTCTCGGCGACGGCGAGAGTGTCGGCGCCGGCCAGCGGGTCGGTCTCGCGCACCGAGGCGCCGCGGCCATTGGCCAGCAGGAAGCTGCCGCGCACGCCCGGCCGGCGCCGCGCCACCCGGTCGGGATAGGCCAGGGCCAGCAGGGCGCTGGCATCCTCCGGCCCGCCGCCGGGGCCGAGGTCGAAGCGCCTGGCGATGTCGCGCGCGGCCTCGCGCAGCCTGGAGATCGCAGGATCGTCGCGGCCGCCACGGCGCAGCGCCTCGACCGAGGCGCGCAGGTCGGTCTCGGCCACCGGCTTACGGCCCTCCAGGATCGCCGCGAGGTCCGCCGCCACGCCACCGATCCGTTCGGCCTTGGCGCGCAGCACCATGTGGGCCAGCCGCGGATGCAGCGGCAGCCGGGCCATCGCCTTACCGTGCGGTGTTGGCCGCCCGGCGGCATCGAGGGCGCCGAGATCGGCCAGCAGCTCCCGCGCCTGGGCCAGGGCGGCGGCGGGGGGCGGGTCCAGCCAGGCCAGGTCGCCGCCGCCCCACAAGGCGAGCTCCAACGCCAGCGGCGCCAGGTCCGCCACCAGGATCTCCGGCGGTGCGAACGGCGCCATGGCGCCCTCGCCGGCCTTGGCCCACAGCCGCCAGCACACCCCCGGCTCGGTGCGCCCGGCGCGGCCGCGGCGCTGGTCGGCGGCGGCGCGGGCGATGGTCACCGTCTCTAGCCGGCTCATGCCGGTGCGCGGGTCGAAGCGCGGCGCCCGGGCCAGGCCGCTGTCGATCACCACCCGCACGCCCTCGATGGTCAGGCTGGTCTCGGCGATGTTGGTGGCCAGCACGACCTTGCGCATCCCCGCGGGCGCCGGGCGGATGGCCTGGTCCTGCGCCGCGCCGGTCAGGTCGCCGTAGAGCGGCGCCACGATCACGCCGTCGCCCAGCCCCGACAGCTTGGCTTGGACCCGGCGGATCTCGCGGGCGCCGGGCAGGAACACCAGCAGGCTGCCGCTCTCCTCGGCCAGAGCGTCGCGCGCGGCCCGCGCCACCGCGTCCTCGATCGCCTCGCCGGCGTGGGGCGGGCGGTGCAGGGTCTCCACCGGGAAGGCGCGGCCCTCCGAGGTCACCACCGGGGCGTCGCCCAGCAGCCGCGCCACCGGCCCGCCGTCCAGCGTCGCCGACATCACCAGCAGGCGCAGGTCGTCGCGCAGCGCCCCCCGGGTCTCCAGCGCCAAAGCGAGGCCGAGATCGGCGTTCAGGCTGCGCTCGTGGAACTCGTCGAAGATTACGGCGCCGATGCCCTCCAGCGCCTGGTCGTCCTGAAGCATCCGGGTCAGGATGCCTTCGGTCACCACCTCGATCCGGGTGTTCGGCCCGATCTTGCGGTCCATGCGGATGCGGTAGCCGACGGTGTCGCCGACCTTTTCGCCCAGCAGCGACGCCATGTGGCCGGCGGCGGCGCGGGCCGCGATCCGCCGCGGCTCCAGCATGATGATCCTGCCGCCGCTCAGCCAAGGTGCGTCCAGCAGCGCCAGCGGCACCCGTGTGGTCTTGCCGGCGCCGGGCGGCGCCTGCAGCACGGCGCAGCCGCGCGCCGCCAGCGCCTCGCGCAGCGCCGGCAGGGCCGTGTCGATCGGCAGGGGGGGCAGGGTCCGGGTCATCGAAACACAAGATCTCGGCAAGAAGCGGGATGCATCCACGAACGATGCTGGCGCCATGTCAAGCCGGAGCCGGCGAACCTATGCGGGGCCGGGGAAGCTGGGCTATTCCTGGGCGAAGACATGCATTGCTCAAAGGGCGAATTGGTTCTGCGCCCGCTCGACTCCATATTCATCGTTGTCGTGAACAATTTTCCCACCCGATGCAGCGACTGCTGACGTCCTTCGTCACCCATCTCATCTTCGCCCGCCGCGTGCGGGAGGAGGAGAGCGAGACCACCGACCATCCCGATCTGGCGGCGTTGCTGCTGCTGTGGCACCGGCTGTGCGGCGCGGCGCCGCTGCCGTCGGAGCAGGAGCTGGTGCCGGCCAGCTTCAGCCCGTGGATCGCCAACCTCGCCATCGTCGACATCGAGCCGCGGCCGTTGCGCGCGCGGTATCGCGTGGTCGGCAGCCGCCTCAGCCACCTCGCCGGGCGCGACCTCGCGGGACGCTATGTCGACGAGCTCTATGCCGATGAGATCCGGGCCGAGGCGATGGCCGCCTATCGCCAGGTGGTCGCCGAGCGGGCGCCGCATTACAGCCATCGCCGCTTCCGCTTCCCGTTCCGGGGCTTCGGCTACCACCGGCTGATGCTGCCCTTCGCCGGCTCGCAAGGCATGGTCGACCGCGTCCTGGTGGCGATCTATCCCGACACGCCGTTCGAGACCGCCGCCGACTGGCAGCGCTATGTCGATCCCGAGGATCTGAACCGCTGGCTGGGCTACGGCCCGCCGCGGCCTAACCGTCGCGGCCCCGGGCGTCAGTAGGCGTAGGGCGCCAGGGTGACCAGCGAATAGATGTCGGTGCCCATCTCGACCGCGTTCAGCACCTGGGCCTTGCGGCGGTTGCCGCCCCAATTGCCGCGCACCACGATCGGCCGGCCTGGCGCCAGGCGGCTGCCGTCCGGGTCCATCGCCGCGGCGAAGTCGGGCGAGAAGCGGATCACCGTGTCGTCCTTCAGGATCACGCCATCGGTCCGGCCCCTGTTGTCGGACAGCACGACGTCGATCAGCCCGCTCTTCTCGACCAGCACAGGGCCCGCCGGGACCACCACGGTGGCCGGGGCCGTCACAACGCGCTGCACCGGGGCCATCGGCTGCACCCCCACCGGGGCCGGCGCCACCGTCACCACGCGCGGGGTGGAATAGGTGACGGGGGCTTGGGCCTGCACCGCCCGGGCTGCCGGCGGAGGGGCCACCGGCTGCGGTTCGACGTAGGTAGCCGCGGGCGGCGCGGCCCCGATGATCCGAGGGGCGGGGGCGATGGCCACCGGGGCGCTCTCGACCGTCACGCTGCGTTGCGCCACCGCGCCCGGCTCGGTCGGATAGGCCCAGGGGGTGGTATCGGTGCAGGCGCCCAGACCGATGGCGGCGACGGTCAGCGCCAGCGTGGTCACGCGGGAAACGCTCTGGATCATCTCGAACGGCCCTCACTGCTCTCGGTCGCCGGTCGGTTTCGCTGCCGGCTTTTCATATGGATATATGACTTCAATTCTCATAAACGACTGTGAAACATTCTAACATCGAAAACCGATGGCCCGCGATCCCGGGGATAGGCCATGCGCGCGAAGCGGCTTGCACCCCCGTATGGTGACGGGTAGAGGACGCGATCCCCGTTTGTCCGTCATACCTTCTTGTCCGTGGAGTCCCCGATATGTCCGACAGCGTCGAGAGCGTCCGCGCCCCGCACGACGATGCCGACAACCCGCTGAAGACGCCGCGGCTGGACAAACTGCGCGCGCTGCGGGCCCAGGGGATCGAGCCCTACCCCTACCATTACGAGAAGACCGCCGACGCCGCCGGTTTGCAGGCGCGCCACACCGATCTCCCGGCCGAGGCCGAGAAGCCGGAGGAGGTGGTCCGCATCGCCGGCCGCATCCGCGCCTACCGCAACAGCGGCATGTTCATCGACCTGCACGACGTCACCGGCAAGATCCAGGTGTTCTGCCACAAGGACTATGCCGACCCGGCGACCCAGGCGATGGTCGGGCTGCTCGACATCGGCGACCTGATCGGGGTCGAGGGCTTCATCCGCCGCACCAAGCGCGGCGAGCTGACGATCAACGCCCAGCACGTCACGCTGCTGGCCAAGACGCTGCTGCCGTTGCCCGAGAAGTATCACGGCCTGACCGATGTCGAGGCGCGCTACCGCCAGCGCTATCTCGACCTGATCATGAGCGAGGAGAGCCGCGAGACCTTCCGCGCCCGCAGCCGGATCGTCGCCGACATCCGCCGCCTGATGCAGGACCGCGGCTTCCTCGAGGTCGAGACCCCGATGCTGCACCCGATCCTGGGCGGCGCCTCGGCCAAGCCGTTCGTGACGCATCACAACACGCTCGACATGGAGCTGTACCTGCGCATCGCGCCGGAATTGTACCTGAAGCGGCTGATCGTCGGCGGCGTGTCGGAACGGGTGTTCGAGATCAACCGCAACTTCCGCAACGAGGGCATCTCGACCCGGCACAATCCGGAATTCACCATGCTCGAGCTGTACCAGGCCTATGCCGACTACACCGACATGATGGCGCTGGCCGAGGACATCTTCGCCGCCGCGGCCAAGGCCGCGACCGGCGGCACCACGGTCACCTATGGCGAGCACCAGATCGAGTTCGGCGGCCAGTACCGCCGCGCCCCGATGACCGAGCTGGTGAAGGAGGCGACCGGGGTCGACTTCCTCGCGATCGAGGGCGCCGAGGCCGCCCGGGAAGCCGCTCGCGGCCTGCAATTGAAGGTCAGCGGCCGCGAGAACTGGGGCCAGGTGGTCGAGCTGGTGTTCGGCGAGACGGTCGAGCACACGCTGATCCAGCCGACGCATGTCACCGACATGCCGAAGGAGATCTCGCCGCTGGCCAAGGCGCACCGCACCGACCCGCGCCTGACCGAACGGTTCGAGACCTATGCCAATGGCTGGGAGCTGGGCAACGCCTTCTCCGAGCTGACCGACCCGCAGGACCAGTATGAGCGGTTCGCGGCCCAGGTCGCGGCCCGCGACGCCGGCGACGACGAGGCCCAGATGATGGACCGCGACTATGTCACCGCGCTTGAATACGGCCTGCCGCCGACCGGCGGCATGGGCATCGGCATCGACCGGCTGGTGATGCTGGTGACCAACTCCGCCTCGATCCGCGACGTCATCCTGTTCCCGACGCTGCGGGCAAGGAAGTAGGGCGCCGGACTCACAATCCCGATTTCGTCATTGCGAGCGTAGCGAAGCAATCCATGGGGCAGCCCGGACCGGCGCCATGGATTGCTTCGTCGGCTTCGCCTCCTCGCAATGACGGAGAGGGGTGAGCGGCGGCCCTACGCCGCCGCGGCTTCGGGCGCCTCGACCAGCCGGGCCGGGGCCGCGCCGTCCTTCTCGATCCGCCAGTGGCGGTCGTGGAAGGCGGCGACCTTGGGGTCGTGCGAGATGGTCAGCCAGGTCGTGCCGGGCAGCCGGTCGCGCAGCAGGGTGAACATCCGCTCCTCGGTCACCTGGTCCAGCGCGCTGGTCGCCTCGTCCAGGAACAGCCAGTCGGGCTTGCTGAGGATCGCGCGGGCGATCGCCAGCCGCTGCTGCTCGCCCGGCGACAGGCGGCGGGCCCAATACTCCTCCTGCTCCAGCGCCGGCACGAGATGGCCGAGGTCGACCGCGCGCAGCGCCTCCGCCGCGGTGTCGGCCGGCACCTCCTCCGGCTTGGCCGGGTAGGCGACGGCGGTGTGCAGGCTGCCCAGCGGCAGGTAGGGCCGCTGCGGCAGGAACAGCACCCGGGCGTTTCCGGGCAGGCGGATTTTGGCCTTGCCGAACGGCCAGATCCCGGCCAGGGCGCGGAACAGCGTGCTCTTGCCGGCACCGGACGGGCCGGTCAGCAGCAGCCGGTCGCCGGGCTGGACCGACAGGCCGTGGCCTTCGAGCAGGGGCTGGCCGTCGGGCAGGGCAAGCTGAACGGTCTCGACCGCCAGATCGGTGCGGGTATCGGATGCCATGTCGATGGCGCCGGAGCGGGCCGCGGCTTTGGCGTCCTCCAGGCTGCGGCGGAAGCCGGTCAGGCGATCGACGGTCGCCTTGTAGTCGGCCAGCGTGGAATAGGCGCTGACGAACCAGGACAGCGAATCCTGGACATTGCCGAAGGCCTGGATCACCTGGACGACGCCGCCGAGCTCGATGGTCTTGGCGAAATACTGCGGGGCGACGAGGATGCCGGGAAACACGGCGGAGGCCTGGCCGTAGGCGGAGGTGAAGAAGCCGAGCTTCTTCGTCCGGCTCATCAACTGGTAGAAGTTCTCCATCACCCCGCCGAACAGGCGCAGCAGCCCCTGCCTCTCGCTCGCCTCGCCGCCATAGAGCGCGATCGCCTCGGTGTTCTCGCGGAACCGGACCAGGCCGAAGCGGAAATCCGCCTCCCGCTTCTGTTGCATGAAGCTCAGCCGGATCAGCGGGCGGCCGAGGAGATGGGTCAGGATGGTGCCGACGATGGCGTAGACGATGGCCGCCCACAGCATGAAATGCGGGATCGTGATGCCGCCGCCGCCGAACAGCGGGATGGTCAGGGGCGCCGCCAGCCCCCACAGGATCACGGCGAAGGAGAACAGGTTCACCACATTGCCGAGGAAGCTGAGGCTGAGGGTGAGGGTGCCGTCGACGAATTGCTGGATGTCGTCGGAGATGCGCTGGTCGGGGTTGTCGGTCGCGCCCGTCGTCAGCTGCTGGCGGTAATAGGCCCGGTCGGCCAGCCATTCGCCGAGCAGATGGTCGGTCATCCAGCGCCGCCAGCGGATGCGCAGCCACTGCCCGAGATAGACCGCGTAGACGCCGCGCAGGACGGACACCGTCGCCAGGCCGCTGAAGATCGCGATCTCGCGCCAGAACGCGGGCTGATTGTAGTCCTGCAGCGCCTGGTAGAAGCGGTTGTACCAGAAGCTGAACTGCACGCTGAGAAAGACGGCGCCGAGCGTGCAGGCGATGATCACGACCAGCAGGCCGATTGCCGGCCATTTCTCCTTCGATCGCCAGAACGGCATCAGAAGGGCGAAGAAGTCCTTCCAGAACTGGCGCGTCTTCTGCGTCATGGCGTGCTTCCGCCTCGCGGCGGATCCTCGGGTGCGACTGCAGCCGTGATATCCCTCGCGGCCGCGTCGCACCCGTGAATTTCACGTCATGTTCCCGTCATCCGGGCCTGATCAACGCAGCGCGGGAAGGATTGTCTCCCGGTCCACCGTCGTCCAGCTGCCCGGCGGCAGGTCGCCGAGCTCGACATCGCCGATGGCGACGCGGACCAGACGCAGGGTGGGATGGCCGACCGCCGCCGTCATCCGCCGCACCTGGCGGTTGCGGCCCTCGGTCAGGGTCAGGCGCATCCAGGTGGCCGGAATCGACAGCCGGAAGCGGATCGGCGGGTCGCGCGGCGGCAGGTCCGGTTCCGCGTCCAGCCGGTCCGCGAGGCAGGGCTTGGTCGGCCCGTCGGTCAGGGCGATGCCCTGCGCCAGGGCCTCCAGCGCCTCGTCCGCCGGCTCGCCCTCGACCTGCACCAGATAGGTCCGGGGGTGGCCGTGCTTCGGGTCGAGCAGCCGCTTGATCAGCGGGCCGTCATCGGTCAGCAGCAGCAGCCCCTCGCTGTCGGCGTCGAGGCGGCCGGCGGCGTAGATCCCGGGCGGCAGGCCGAATTCGTTCAGGCCGCGCCAGCGCCCCTCCGGCGTGAACTGGCTCAGCACGCCATAGGGCTTGTGGAGCAGCACGTAGCGGCACTGGTCCGGGGCCGGCGCCGGCCGCGTCTTCCGCTCCTCGCGCCAGCGTTCCCCCGGCTTGGCGGATTTCGCCCGCGGCGCGTCGCCGATCAGCTTGCGCGAGGAGGTCAGGGGCCGGGCCACGGACGGCCGGGGACGGGCGGCGGGGGCGACGGCCGGCTCCGGCGGGTCCTCGGCCTTGCCGCGCGCGGTGACCGATGGCACCCGGCCGCGCGGCCGGCGCCGGTCGGGGACGATCTCCTCCGGCGGCTCCTCTCCGCCATCCCACAGCCATTCCGGGATGGTGGCGAACTCACCGCCCTTGTCGGCACCGGGGCGGGATTTGGCGCCGGGCTTGCCGCGCGCCGGACGCCTGGCGCCGGCCGGCGGGTCGCCCGGCTTGGCGCCGCGCGCACCGGTGGCCGGGCCGCGCCGTCC